>NZ_JBVJCO010000055.1:0-29188 GCF_055588525.1 Kitasatospora sp. NPDC041988 | reverse complement strand
GAACGGAGGCCCGGGGAGGCAGTCTCGCCAACGCCGAGGGGAAACCAGGAAACAAAGGGGGGACGGCGGACCCCCGGGTGGGGCGGCACCCGTACAACCCGCACCAGCCGTACAGGCCATACGAGCCGTACGAGCGGGGCCCTTCAGGCGGAGCCGGCGCCGCCGCGCCGCCGCAGCAGCCAGAACCCGCCGATGCCGCCGACGACCAGCGCCGCGCCGCCGGCCAGCTCGGCCGGGCTGGTGGCGACCGAGCCGCCGAGGCCGGTCTTCACCGCGCCGTGCGGGGCGATCTGCTGGCTGCCCGCGCCGGACTGGCCGAGCGAGCCGGCCCACTCCCCGGCCGCCTGGCCCCACTCGCCGAGGCTGCCGGCCGGCGACGACGTGGTCGTGGACGTGGTGACGGTGGTGACCGTGACGCTGGTGGAGAAGGCGGCACCGTCGGGGCACGTGCCGTCGACCTTGTTGTCGCCGCTGTACTTGGCCGCCAGCCGGGCGGAGCCGGTGTGCTTGCCGTCCGAGCCGAGCGTGAGGGTGGCCGGGCCCCCCTCGAAGGCCTGGGAGTTGGCGCTGATGGTCTTGGCGTTGGGCTTGTCGGACTTCTCACAGGAGACCGTGACCGTCACGGTCTGGCCCGGTGCGGCCTGGGACGGGCTGACCGTGGCGGCGCCGTCCTTGGCCAGCGCGATGGGGGCCGTCAGGCCGGTCAGCACCGTCGCGCCGATCAGGGCGGCGGCGGCCGTACGCGTGGGGCGCATACCGGAACCTCCGGGATTCTCGGGCGCGGCCGGGGACTCCGACGTCCACGTGATGGAACAACCACACCCAGTCATTCCCCGACGGTAGGCACCCGGCCCCCGCCCGGCCACCGCTCTGGACCGTTCGGGGGACCGCCCGCTACCGGGAGTGACTCAGAGGTCGAGGTCGACCACGACCGGGGCGTGGTCGGAGGTGCCCTTGCCCTTGCGGGCCTCGCGGTCGACGTAGCTGTCGGTCACGGCGTCGGCGAAGGCCTTGTTGGCGTAGGTGAGGTCGATCCTCATGCCCCGGTTCTTCGGGAAGGCCAGCTGGCGGTAGTCCCAGTAGGTGTACGGGCGGTCGTACTTGAGCGGGCGTGGCACGACGTCCTGGAGGCCCGCCTCGGTGAGGGCCGCGAGGGCGGCGCGCTCGGCGGGGGTGACGTGGGTGAGGCCCTCGAAGGCGGCGACGTCGAAGACGTCCTCGTCGGCCGGGGCGATGTTGAAGTCGCCGAGGACGGCGAACGGGCGCGGGCCGGCGGCGTCCTCCAGCGAGGCCTGGCGCAGGGCCTCCAGCCACTCCAGCTTGTAGCGGTAGTGGGCGTGGTCGACCTCGCGGCCGTTGGGCACGTAGACCGACCAGACCCGGACCGGACCGCAGGTGGCGGCGATGGCGCGCGGCTCGACGTCGGGCAGCAGGGCGTCGTCGGCCAGGTAGCCGGGCTGGCCGGGGAGGTCGCGCACGACGTCGTCCAGGCCGATCCGGGAGACGACGGCGACGCCGTTCCACCGGCCGGTGCCGTGCGCGGCCGTCTCGTAGCCCAGCTCGCGCACGGGCTCGTACGGGAAGGCGTCCGCGGCGCACTTGAGCTCCTGGAGGCAGAGCACGTCCGGCTTGGCGCTTTCCAGCCATTCGAGGAGCTTGGGCAGCCGCGCGGTGACGGAGTTGATGTTCCAGGTGGCGATGCGGACGGTCACGGCGGGCGGCCTTCCCGGTGGTTCGGACGACGGGTGGTTCGGACGACGGGTGGGCGCCCGAAAGGACGCCCACCCCGAATCTACCGCCGCCCACCGACAAACCGGCCGGCGTCAGGGTGCGGGCCGCACCACCGCCGCGGCGCCGCCGCCGCGGCGGACCGGTTCGGCGGCCGCCACCCAGCGGCCGTCCGGCAGGCGCTCTACGCCGGTCGCGGCGCCGATCTCGGGCGTGCCCGTGAACACGTGGCCGAGCGCCTCCAGCCGGGCCCGCTCGGGCAGGGCGAGGAAGGCCGGCTCGGCCTGGGTGGCGGCCGTGTTGCGCTGGCTGGCGCGCGGCGCGGCGATCGCCTGCTCCAGACTCAGGCCCCGGTCGAGGCGGCCGAGCAGCACCTGGAGGGTGGTGGTGATGATGGTCGCGCCGCCGGGCGAGCCGGCCGCCAGCACGGGCTCGCCGTCGCGCAGCACGATGGTCGGCGAGAGCGAGGAGCGGGGGCGCTTGCCCGGGCCGGGCAGGTTGGGGTCGGGCACCCCGGGGGTGAGCGGGGTGAAGTTGAAGTCGGTCAGCTCGTTGTTGAGCAGGAAGCCGCGGCCGGGGACGGTGATGCCGCTGCCGCCGGTCTGCTCCAGCGTGAGCGTGTAGGAGACGACGTTGCCCCAGCGGTCGGCGACGGTCAGGTGGCTGGTGCTGAGGCCCTCGTAGGGCTCGGCGGCGGGCGCCGGGCCGGCGCTCGCGCAGGCGGCCGGGTGGCGCGGGTCGCCGGGGGCGAGCGGGCTGGTGAGCGCGCGGTCGGGGCTGATCAGGCAGGCCCGGGCGGCCGCGTACCGCGCGGAGAGCAGTTCCTTCGCCGGCACGTCGTTGAAGGCCGGGTCGCCGACCCAGCGGTTGCGGTCGGCGAAGGCGATCCGGGAGGCCTCCAGGAAGTGGTGGTAGTACTGCGTGCCGTCGTACCGGCCGACCTCGCCGTCCTCCAGGATGCCGAGCGCCTCGCCGACGGTGGTGCCGCCGGAGCTGGACGGGGCGATCGAGTAGAGGTCGTAGTCGCGGTAGGCGACGTGGGTGGGCTGCTGCCGCCGGACCTGGTATCCGGCCAGGTCGGCGGCGTCCACCTTGCCGGGGCGGGCGTTGCGGCCGGAGGCCGGGTCCACCGGCGGGTGCTGGATGGTCCGGACGATGTCGCCGGCGAGGTCGCCCTGGTAGAGCGCCTTGGTGCCGTCCTTCCCGAGCTGCCGGTAGGTGGCGGCGAGGTCGGGGTTGCGGAAGGTGGAGCCGACGACGGGGAGGCTGCCGCCGGGCAGGAAGAGCTTCGCCGTGTCGGGGAAGTCCTTGAACCGGGCCTGGTTGAGCGCGGTCTGGTCCTGGAAGGTCTGGTCGACGGTGAAGCCCTGGTCGGCGATCCGCTGGGCGGGCCCCAGCGCGTCGGCGAAGGAGCGCTTGCCCCAGAGCCGGACGGCCGTCTCCCAGGTCGCCGGGGAGCCTGGCACGCCGACGGAGAGCCCGCTGGTGACGGCGTCGGCGAACGGCAGCGGCGTGCCGCCCTCCAGGAACAGCCCCTCGTCGGCCGTCCGGGAGGCGGTCTCCCGGCCGTCGATGGTGGAGACCCGCCCGCTGGCGTGGTCGTAGTAGACGAAGTACCCGCCGCCGCCGATCCCGGCGGAGTACGGCTCGGTGACCCCGAGTGCCGCCGCGACGGCGACCGCGGCGTCCACCGCGTTGCCGCCCTTGCGCAGCACCTCGATACCGGCCGCGGTGGCGTCGGCGTCCACGCTGGCCACCGCCCCGCCCCAGCCCACTGCCTCGGGCACCTTGGGCGGGGACTGCACTGGTGGTCCCGCCGCCCCGGCCGGCCCCGCGACGGAGCAGACCAGGGCGGTGGCAAGCAGGAGCGGCGGGGCGATGCGGGCCAGGGCTCTCATCCGGATTCCTCCTGAGTCGACGTCAGCTCCGTTGTTTCACAGGAGCCATGACCGCGACAACAGGGCCGCCGCACTACCAACGGGTAGTTGACACACCACCGGGGCGACGGCCCGACGCGGCCTGACCCGACCCGGGCCCAGTCCGGCCCGGTCCACAAAGCGGAGTGGGAAGTCGGCCGGTCCGACTTCCCGCTCCGACTTCCCACTCCGCGTTCCGCCCGCCGCGGTGCCGCCCGCTACGGCACCGAGCGTTCCACCCGGCGCCGCTTGATGGTGCGGAAGCGGCGGGCGACCTGGCGGGCGAGGTCGGCGGCACCGACCAGGCCGGCCTCGTTGCCGAGGGCGGCGTGGACGATGGCCGGCTCGGGGCGGAAGCCGCGGCCGGTGAGGGTGCGGCGGAAGGTGTCGCGGGCGGGGGCGAGGAGGAGGTCACCGGCCTCGGAGACGCCGCCGCCGATGACGAAGCGGCCCGGGTCGAGGGCGGCGGCCAGGTTGGCGATGCCGACGCCGAGCCAGGTGCCGACCTCGTAGAGGAGTTCGGTGGCGACCGGGTCGCCGGCCCGGGCGGCCTCGGTGACCAGCGGGCCGGTGATGCCCTCGACGGCCCCGCCGGCCCGGGCCAGCAGCGGCTGCACCACCGGGGACTCCTCGGCGACCAGTTCGCGGGCGTCGCGGACCAGGGCGTTGCCGGAGGAGTACTGCTCCCAGCAGCCCCGGTTGCCGCACGGGCAGCGGTGGCCGCCGGGCACCACCTGCATGTGCCCGAACTCGCCCGCCAGCCCGTACTTGCCGCGGTCGACGTAGCCGTCGCGGACGACGGCGCCGCCGATGCCGGTGCCGAGGGTGAGCATCACCATGTGGTCCTCGCCGCGCCCGGCGCCGAAGCGCCACTCGGCCCAGGCGGCGGCGTTGGCGTCGTTCTCGACGATCACCGGGAACCGCAGCCGCTCGCTGAGCGCCTCCTGGAGCGGCTCGTTGCGCCAGTTGAGGTGCGGGGCGAAGAGCACCTTGGAGCGGTCGGCGTCGACCCAGCCCGCCGCGCCGATGCCGACCGCGTGGACGTCGTGCCGGTCGGCGAGCTGGAGCACCAGCTCGACGATGACGTCCTCCACGACCTTGGCGCTCTTGCTCTTGTCGGGGGTGTCGGTGCGCAGCTTCTCCAGCACCTTGCCCTCGCCGTCCACCACGCCCGCGACGACCTTGGTGCCGCCGATGTCGACGCCGATGGTGGGCAGCCGCAGGAGGCCTGCGGGCAGGGCGCGGCGGCGGCGCTCGGCGCGCGGGCCGAGGCCGAGCAGGGTGGGCAGGACCGGCGGCCGGGTGGCGGCGTTGGGGCTGGTCACGGCTGCGGGCGCTCCTCAGGGGTGTCGTCGGACTGCGGTCGGGCGAGCTCGTGCGAGAGTTCGGCGAGGTCGGAGCCGCCGGCCATCTCGGTGGTGAGCTGTTCGAGGCCGATCTCGGCCCGGGGGTGGCTGCCGGCCATCCGGCCCCGCCGGAGCAGGGTGAAGTGGTCGCCGACCAGGTAGGCGTGGTGCGGGTTGTGGGTGATCAGGACGACTCCGAGGCCGGCGTCGCGGGCGGCGGTGACGTACTTGAGCACCACGCCGGACTGCTTGACGCCGAGCGCGGCGGTCGGCTCGTCCAGGATCAGCGCCTCGGCGCCGAAGTGCACGGCGCGGGCGATGGCCACGCACTGGCGCTGGCCGCCGGAGAGGGTGCCGATCGGCCGGTCGACGTCGTGCAGGTCGATGCCCATCCTGGCGAGCGCTTCGCGGGTGGTGGCGCGCATCCCGTCGGCGTCCAGCCGCAGGCCGCCCCAGCGCTTGTACCCCTGCTCGGAGCCGAGGAAGAAGTTCCGCCAGACGGGCATCAGCGGCACCACGGCGAGGTCCTGGTAGACGGTGGCGATGCCGCGGTCGAGGGCCTGGCGCGGGGAGTCCAGGCGGACCTCCTCGCCGCCGATGGTGTAGGTGCCCTCGTCGTGCCGGTGCAGCCCGGCGATGATCTTGATCAGGGTGGACTTGCCGGCGCCGTTGTCGCCGAGCACGCAGCTGATCTCGCCGGCCCGCAGGGTGAGCGAGACGTCCTCCAGCGCGCGGACCGTCCCGTACGTCTTGCCGACGCCGACGAGAGAAAGCAGTTCGGTCATCGTGGTCCCCTCTCGGCGCGGCGCTTGACCCAGGTGTTCAGCAGGGCGGCCAGCAGCAGCATCGCGCCCAGGAAGAACTTGAACCAGTCGGGGTTCCACTGGGCGTAGATGATGCCCTTGCTGGCCATGCCGAAGATCAGCGCGCCGAGCGCGGAGCCGGCCACCGAGCCGTAGCCGCCGGTGATCAGGCAGCCGCCGATGACGGCCGCCACGATGTAGATCAGCTCGTTGCCGACGCCCTCGCCGGACTGCACGGTGTCGAAGGAGAAGAGCAGGTGCTGGCCGAGCACCCAGGCGCCGAAGCCGACACCGAGGTAGAGCACGGTCTTGGTCCGGGCGACCGGCACACCGACGGCGCGGGCCGCGGCCGCGTCGCCGCCGACCGCGAAGATCCAGTTGCCGAAGCGGGTGCGCAGCAGCACCCAGCTGCCGATCACCAGCAGGCCGAGCCACCACCAGACGGTGGCCTTGATCGTCAGCCCGCCGACGGTGACCTCGGAGGCGAACAGCCAGCGGCAGGAGGCGAAGCCCTCCATGTCGGAGATCGGCTTGGTGGAGACGGTCCCGGAGACCAGCTTGGTGATGCCGAGGTTGGCACCGGTGAGCATCAGGAAGGTGCCGAGGGTGACGATGAAGCTGGGCAGTTTGGTCCGGCTGAGCATCCAGCCGTTGAAGCCGCCGACGGCCAGCGTGACCGCCAGCGAGACCAGCACGCCGACCCAAGTCACGGCGGTGAGCTGGTAGCTGACCATGGACGAGGTGAGCGCGGCGGTGGTGACCAGCACGCCGGCCGAGAGGTCGAACTCTCCGCCGATCATCAGCAGCGAGACCGGTACGGCCATGATCCCGATGGTGGACGCCGCGTAGAGCACGGTGCCCAGCGAGGAGACCCGCAGAAAGGGTTCGGCAACGGCGGCGAAGACCAGGAAGACGGCGGCGGCGGCGATCAGCGCGCCCAGTTCGGGCCGGGCGAGCAGCCGCCTCAGCGCCGCCGGGCGGTCCTGGGCGAGGAGGTCCGGGGTACTCAACGCGTCCCCCTCGCGACGTACTCGGCGAGCGCGTCGGCGTTGTCCTTGGTGAGGATCTGCGGGCCGGTCAGCACCGGCTTGCCGCCGCCGAGCATGTCGAGGTTGGAGCGGTAGAGCCAGAGCAGGTCGACGCCCTCGTACCCCTGGAGGTAGGGCTGCTGGTCGACGGCGAAGCCGACGCTGCCCGACTTGAGGCCGGAGACCACCTGCGTGCCCAGGTCGAAGGTGTCCAACTCGACGGTGCGGCGGGCGTCCTGGATGGCCTGCAGGCCGGTCGCGGCCATCGGGCCGGAGAGGGTCAGCACGGTGTCGATGGCCGGGTCGGCCTGGAGCTTGGCGGCGACGGCGGCACGGGCGTCGGGCATGTTGACGCCGTCCACGTAGAGCACCTGGAAAGCGCCGCCGGCCTTGGACTGAGCGCCGGAGCAGCGCTGCTCCTGGCCGACGTTGCCCTGCTCGTGGATCACACAGAGCACGTTCTTGCGCCCACGCGTCGCCAGCTCGGCGCCGGCGGCCTGGCCGGCGGTGGACTCGTCCTGGCCGATGTGGGTGAGCGCGCCGAACTTGGCGGAGTACTCCTGGCCCGAGTTGATGGTGATCACCGGGATGCCGGCGGCCTTGGCCTTGCCGAGGACGTCGCCGAGCGCGTCGCCCTTGGCGAGCGTGACCAGCAGGCCGTCGACCTTCTGGTCGATGGCGGCCTGGACGAGCTGGACCTGGTTCTGGGTCTGCGCGTCGTTGGAGTACAGGAAGGTGATGTTGTCCTTGGCCGCGGCCTGCTCGGCGCCCTTGCGCACGGTGTCCCAGAAGGCGTCGCCGGCGCCCGCGTGGGTCACCATGGCGACCTTCCAGCGCGGGGTCGTGACGGCGCCGCCTGCGGCGGCCGAGGCCTTTGCTCTGGCCTGCTCGGCGCGGAGGCCTCCGGTACTGCTGCAGCCGGCGACGGCGGCGAGCAGGGCCAGGGCGGTGAAGGCGGGCCAGATCCGGCGGGAAGGGCGGAAGCGGGTTGTGCTCATGACCATAGTCTCGCTGCCCGCTGTTCCGGCGTTTGCACCGCCTCGCCCGCCGGCTCCGTCCGGGCGGTATCGTGCCCTGGCGGGGGGCAATCCTGGGAGTCGGCTGGGCGCATCGTCCGGGCGCGGGCCGTCAGGGTGGCAGACTAGGGCGGACCTGAAAAGGGATCATCACGGAAACGTGATGTTCCTCTCAGGTTCCGCGCAGATTCGGACGGCAACCGATCCCCGTTCCAGGTCGTCCGATGCCATTGGAGCGAGTTCCGGGCGAGTGGGGCCCGGGGCGGCTTTGAACCCGGATACGAGAACTTTGATGCAACTGACAGGCACGCCATTCTTCCTCTGCACGGTCATTCTCGTGCCGATCTCCATCGCAGCGGCCCTGCTGCTCTGGGGCAAGGTGCGCGGACCCCAGCCGGTGCAGGTCCTGTCCAGGCTTGCCATGATCGTCTTCTGCCAGGTCACGGCCGTGCTGATGGTTTTCGTCATGGTCAACAACGCCAACCTGATCTACGGCAGCTGGGACGACCTGCTCGGCACCGGCAAGCACGTCCGGGCGGTGCCCTCGGTGCCGCCGGCCGACCCGGGCACCGGCGGAACGGCTGCCCAGGGCGGCGCCCAGGGCAGCGGGGACGCCAAGCAGCCGCCCAAGGTGACGCAGCAGTTCCGGGGCGTGGACGACCCGAAGGTGCCGAACGACGTCCAGAAGACCGACCTCAAGGGCCAGCTGTCCGGCGTCGACGGCGAGGTGCTGGTCTGGCTGCCGCCGCAGTACCACGACCCGGCGTTCAAGGACAAGAAGTTCCCGGTCGTCGAACTGATCCCGGGCTTCCCGGGCTCCTCCTCCACCTGGTACGGCACGCTGAAGGTCTCCGAGCAGCTCAAGCCGCTGATGCAGCAGGGCAAGGTCGCCCCGTTCATCCTCGTCTCCCCGCGCACCCTGCTGCTCGGCAACAGCACCGACGCCGGCTGCACCGACGTGCCCGGCAAGGTCAACGCGGACACCTGGCTGACCCGGGACGTCCCGCAGATGGTGCTGGACAACTTCCGTGCCGACGCGGCCCCGGACCGCTGGGCGGTCGCCGGGTACTCGGCCGGGGCCCACTGCGCCACCAAGCTGGCCCTCGCCCACCCCAACCGCTACCGGGCCGGCGTCAGCCTCTCCGGCTACAACGACCCCGCGACCGAGAAGGACTCGCTGGTCGGCAAGGACCCGAAGCTGCGCGAGGCGAACAACCCGGTCAACATCGTCAAGAACGCCGCCCAGCCGCCGAAGGTGGCCCTCTACATCTCCGGCAACAAGGGCGACGGCTACGAGGACGGCCAGGCCATCGCCGCGGTCGCGAAGGCACCGACCACCGTGCAGGTCCAGGAGACCACCGGGCCGCACTCCAGCGACGTCTGGAAGAACATGGTGCCGGGCGTCTTCGAGTGGATCACGGGTCTGATCCCCGCTCAGCCCTGACGAAGTGTGACGAAGGGCCCGCCGCGATCGCTTCGCCCGGCGGGCCCTTCGGCGTGAACGCCCTACGGAATCAGGCCAGTTCGAGGGCCAGGTAGAAGTCCACCCGGTCCTCCAGCCGGGAGAGGTCCCGGCCCGTCAGCTCCTCGATCCGGCCGATCCGGTAGCGCAGCGTGTTGACGTGGACGTGCAGCTGGGCGGCGCACCGCGTCCACGAGCCGTCCGAGCGCAGGAACGCCTCCAGGGTGCGGACGAGGTCCGCCTGGTGCTCGATGTCGTAGGCGATCACCTTGTCCAGCAGCCGGCTGCGGAACGCCCGGCGGACCTCGTCCGGGACGGCGGCCAGCAGCAGCACGTGCGAGGCCAGCTCCTCCGGGCCCGCCACACAGACCCGGCCGACCCGGGCGGCGGCGATCCGGCGGGCGTGCCGCGCCTCCTCCAGGGCGCCGCGCAGGCCGCCCGCCTCGGAGGCGGGGGCGGACACGCCGAGGGTGATCCGGCCCTCCGAGCCGAGGCCGGCCTCCAGCGGGGCGAGCAGCTCGCGCAGCGTGTCGGCGGGCACCGCGCTGTCCAGCGCGGGCAGCACCACGACGGCGCCGGTGCCGGCCCCGGCGATCAGGGCGCGGTCGGTCGTCCCGCCCAGCGCTTCCTCCAGGACGGACCGCACCGCCCCCTCCGGCAGGCCCGTCCCCTCGGCGCTGAGCACCAGCCAGGAGCCGTCCTGCGCCTGGGGTTTGGGCTCGGCATTCTCGTAGCGGGCGGCCATCGCCGAGGAGGCATACAGGGTGCGGCTGATCTCGGCCGGGTCGGCGTCGCGCTGGAGCAGGGTGAGCACCTCGTCGGCGAGGCGGCGGCGCAGCCGGCGGCCCTCGTCACGGCGCTGCCGCTCCGCGGCGACCAGCCGGGCCAGGTTCTCGGCGAGCTGCTGGCGCTTGCCCGTCCACTCGGTGACGTCGCCGGCCACCGCGAGCATCCAGTCGGCGAGCGGCGACTCGGCGTCGGGGGTGGCGGAGGCGGGCAGCAGCGAGTAGGAGCCGGTGAGCAGCCGGGCCCGGTGCGGGGGGCGGCGGCGCTGGCGCTGGGCGCCGAGGTGGGCGCGGACCAGCTGGTCGCGGTCCTCGGCGGAGAGCCGGTCGGCCGGGCCGGCGATCACCGCGCCGGTGGGGGTGAGCACCCAGCAGTCGAGGTCGAGGTCGCCGCCGAGCAGGTCGAGGACGGCGTCCAGGCCGCCGCCGCCGGCCGCGGAGACCAGCAGGCGGTGCCGGTCGACCAGGGCCGCGAGGTCGGCGGCGCGGTCGGCGGAGACCTGCCGGCCGATGAACTCGGTGACGGTGCCGAAAGCAATGTCGTCGGGTACCGCCAACAGGGGCATGCGGTGGCGTCGACAGGCCTCGACGAGGTCCTCGGGGACGGGGCCGACCTCGGCCTCGCCGGCCGCGAGGGCGACCGCGCCGCCGGCCACGATGGTCCGCACGAACCGCTCGGAGTCGGCCGGCCCGGTGCGCCAGAGCATGCCGGTGAGCACCAGCTCGCCGCCGTGCAGGTAGCGGCCGGGGTCGTGCAGGTCCGTGGTCATGACGCCGCTGACCTGGCGGTCCAGCTCTTCCTCGGCCGCGAGCAGGCGCAGACGCGGGGCTCCGGGGGCGAGCAGGTCACGGACACGCATCCGGGACTCCTATCGGGCTGGGGGTGAGGGTGACGGGGGCCCGAGCGCTCGGTCCGGGGAGACAGTGTGCCCGAACATCTGTGCTCGGCGTTACGTACCGACCGGCACCCGGATCACGGGGCCATAGCTTGGAAATCACGGCCGGATTACGGTCGTAGGTAGCGCCCGGTGAACGGCTGGGCTGCGAGATTGTCCGCCTTAGAGGAACGTACAGGATGCCGGGCGGGACCACAGCCGGGGCTTCATGCCATCGGTGACTGCCAGTGGTCCCCGTCACAGCGGTTCACTGGCTATACGCCGCCGGACACACCCGGATGACCAGAACGCAACGCGAGGGCGACGAAGCAGTAGCTCAGTTCGAACACCGGGTAATCGGGCACTGTGCCCACCCGTCCGGCCGGCAACGACTTGAGGAGACACCCGCATGGAGTTCCTTCGGCCCGCTACCTGGGACGAGGCACTCGCGGCGAAGGCTGAGTACCCGACCGCGCTGCCCATCTCGGGCGGTACGGACGTCATGGTCGAGATGAACTTCGACGTGCACCGGCCATCCGCGATTCTCGACCTGAACCGCATCACCGAGCTCACCGAATGGTCGAACGACGGCGACGTCGTCAAGCTCGGCGCCTCGGTCCCCTACACCCGGATCATCGACGAGCTGTCCGGGCCGCTGCCCGGCCTGGCCCTGGCGGCCCACACCGTCGGCTCGCCCCAGATCCGCAACCGCGGCGGCGTCGGCGGCAACCTCGGCGGCGCCTCCCCGGCCGGCGACGCGCACCCCGCGCTGCTGGCGGCCGGCCGCGACGTCTTCGTCGAGGCGGCCTCGGTGCGCGGCACCCGGCTGATCCCGATCGACGAGTTCTACGTCGGTGTGAAGCGCAACAGCCTGGCGGCCGACGAGCTGATCCGGGCCGTGCACATCCCCGTCGCGGACGGCCCGCAGCAGTTCTCCAAGATCGGCACCCGCAACGCCATGGTGATCGCGGTCTGCGCCTTCGGTTTCGCCCTTCACCCGAAGAACGGCACCGTCGGCACCGGTATCGGTTCGGCTGCCCCCACGCCGCGCCGCGCCGTGGAGGCCGAGGAGTACCTGCAGGGTGTGCTCGCCGAGCGCGGTCTCTGGGAGTCCGGCGACCTGCTGGGCGCCGAGGTGATCCAGCGGTTCGGCGAGCTGGTGAAGGCGGCGGCCTCGCCCATCGACGACGTCCGCGGCACCGCCGACTACCGGCGGCACTCGCTGGCCGTGATGGCCCGCCGCACCCTCACCTGGTGTTGGAACGACTACAGCAAGCAGATCAGGAGTGCGGCATGAGGGTCACTTTCACCGCCAACGGCAAGCCGGTCGAGGCCGACGACGTGTGGGAGGGCGAGAGCCTGCTCTACGTGCTGCGCGAGCGGGTCGGCCTCCCGGGTTCGAAGAACGCCTGTGAGCAGGGCGAGTGCGGCTCCTGCACGGTCTACCTGGACGGCACCCCGGTCTGTTCCTGTCTGGTCGCCGCCGGCCAGGTGCAGGACCGCGAGGTCCGCACCGTCGAGGGCCTGGCCGACGAGAACGGCGAGCTGGGCCTGGTCCAGCAGGCGTTCATCGACGCCGGCGCCGTCCAGTGCGGCTTCTGCACCCCCGGCCTGCTGGTGCAGACCGACGCGCTGCTGGAGAGCGACGCCCAGCCGAGCGACAACGACATCCGCGAGGCGCTGTCGGGCAACCTCTGCCGCTGCACGGGCTACGAGAAGATCATGGACGCGGTGCGGCTGGCTTCCGCCCGCAAGTGCGCCGGTAAGGGGACTGCCGAATGAGCACTCGTACCATCCAGGGGCAGAAGAACCTCCAGAACATCAACCAGGCGTCCAAGGACGGCATCGGCGGCTCGCCGCTGCGCCCGGACGGCAACCTGAAGGTCAAGGGCGAGTTCGCGTACTCGTCCGACATGTGGCACGAGGACATGCTCTGGGGTATGGCGCTGCGCTCGCCGCACCCCCGCGCCAACATCCTCTCGGTCGACATCTCCGAGGCGCTCAAGGTGCCCGGCGTGTACGCCGTCCTCACCCACGACGACATCCCGGGTTCGAAGTACTACGGCCTGGAGATCCAGGACCAGCCGGCCCTGGCCATCGACAAGGTCCGCTACCACGGTGAGGCGATCGCGCTGGTCGCGGCCGACCACCCGGAGACGGCCCGCCGCGCGGTGAAGAAGATCAAGGTCGAGTACGAGGTGCTCACCCCGATCGTCACCGAGGAGCAGTGCCTCGACCCCGAGACGCACGGCTACGTGCACGAGCCGCACGAGTACAAGTCGCACGGGTACGGCAACATCTGCCACGAGCAGAAGCTGGTCTCCGGCCTCGGCGTGACCGACGAGGTCCGGGCGATGGCGGACGTCATCGTCAGCGGCACCTACGAGGTCGGCATGCAGGACCAGGCCTTCCTCGGCCCGGAGTCCGGCCTGGCGGTGCCCGCCGAGGACGGCGGCATCGACCTCTACATCGCCACCCAGTGGCTGCACGTGGACCGCGAGCAGATGGCCCCCGTACTGGGCCTGCCCGAGGAGAAGGTCCGCCTCACGCTGGCCGGCGTCGGCGGCGCCTTCGGCGGCCGCGAGGACATCTCGATGCAGATCCACGCCTGCCTGCTGGCCCAGCACACCGGCAAGCCGGTCAAGATCGTTTATGCCCGGGACGAGTCCTTCTACGGCCATGTGCACCGCCACCCGGCCAGGATGCACTACGAGCACGGCGCCACCCGCGACGGCAAGCTGGTCTTCGCCGACTGCCGGATCGTGCTGGACGGCGGCGCGTACGCCTCCGCCTCGCCCGCCGTCGTCGGCAACGCGGCCTCGCTCGGCCACGGCCCGTACGTGATCCCGAACGTCAAGATGCACGCGATCGCGCTGTACAGCAACAACCCGTCCTGCGGTGCGATGCGCGGCTTCGGCGCCGTCCAGGCCGCGTTCGGCTACGAGACGCAGATGGACCGCCTCGCCGCCGAGCTGGGCATGGACCCGGTCGAGCTGCGCCAGCTGAACGCCATGGCCGAGGGCGACTACATGCCCACCGGCCAGCAGATCGACTCGCCGGCCCCGGTCGCCGAACTGCTGCAGCGCGTCAAGGACATGCCGCTTCCGCCGCCGCTGGACACCGAGCACCTGGACGTCCGCCAGCTTCCCGGCGCGCTGTCCAACACCTCGCACGGCGAGGGCATCGTGCGCGGCGTCGGCTACTCGGTCGGCATCAAGAACGTCGGCTTCTCCGAGGGCTTCGACGACTACTCCACCGCCCGGGTGCGCCTGGAGGTCATCGGTGGCGAGCCGGTCGCCATGGTGCACACCGCGATGGCGGAGGTCGGCCAGGGAGGTGTCACCGTGCACGCCCAGATCGCCCGCACCGAGCTCGGTGTCGAGCAGGTCACCATCCACCCGGCCAACACCGAGGTCGGCTCGGCCGGTTCCACCTCCGCGTCCCGCCAGACCTACATGACCGGTGGCGCGGTGAAGCTGGCCGCCGAGGCGGTCAAGCAGGCGCTGATCGAGAAGGGCCGCCGGCGCTACGGCTGGACCCAGAAGGACCTGACGCTGGTCGGCGGCAAGGTCGTCTCCGAGTCGGCCGGCCCGCTGGTCTCCATGGTGGACCTGCTCGGCGACGAGGCGATCGACCTCACCCGCGAGCACCACCACCGCCCGACCGTCGCGTTCGACAAGGAGACCGGGCAGGGCTTCGGCCACGTCCAGTACACCTTCTGCGCCAACCGCGCGGTCGTCGACGTGGACGTCGAGCTGGGCCTGGTCAAGGTGGTCGAGCTGACCGCCGTCCAGGACGTCGGCAAGGCGCTCAACCCGCTCTCCGTCGTCGGCCAGATCCAGGGCGGCTGCACGCAGGCCCTCGGCCTGGCCGTGATGGAGGAGATCGTGGTCAAGGACGGGAAGGTGCGCAACGCCTCCTTCACCGACTACCTGATCCCCACCATCCTGGACACCCCGCCGATCCCGGTGGAGATCCTCGAACTGCCCGACCCCAACGCCCCGTACGGGCTGCGCGGGGTCGGCGAGGCCCCGACCGTGTCGGCGACGCCGTCGATCGTGGCCGCCATCCGCAACGCCACCGGCCTGGCGCTCAACCGGATCCCCGTCCGGCCCGAGCACCTGACCACCGAGACCCCCGGCGCCCTCTAGCCCCGGATCTCCGCACACCTCCCCGGGGCGGCGACAGTCTTCTCCGAGCGCAAGCGAGGAGAACATCGAGCACAGCCCCGCCGCCCCGGGGCAGCACCACCCGAGCAGTGAAGAGCACCACCGATGCACCACCTGATCCAACGCGAACGCACCGTCCCGCTGCCTCTCCCACGCCGGGGTTCTGCAGCGGTGCGCACCACCTTCCCCCAGCCTTCGGCAGGGGGTGCCCCCAGCACCGCAGCACTGCCACAGAGTGCGCCCAGTGAGTCGAATCGTCCCCCTGTGCCAACTTCGTTGACTGGCTGTCAGGTCGGCTCGCCCACCCCAACCCCCTTTGACACTTGGGAGTGGACATGACCAGGATCCCCACGGAGCCCGGCACCACTGAAGAAAGACCCGCCGAGGACGACACCCCCACGTCGGTCCCGGCACCGCAGCCGAAGAACGCCCTCGACGCGTACTTCAAGATCTCGGCCCGAGGCTCGACCCTCGGCAACGAGATCCGCGGCGGCCTCACCACCTTCATGGCGATGGCCTACATCGTGCTGCTCAACCCGATCATCCTGAGCGGCGCCGACGTCAACGGTCTCAAGCTGGACCACGCGCAGCTCACCACCGCGACGGCGCTCGCCGCCGCGGTCACCACGATCCTGATGGGCGTGGTGGGCAACGTCCCCCTCGCGGTCGCCGCCGGCCTCTCCGTCTCCGGCGTGATATCCGCGCTGGTCGTGCCGCACACCACCTGGCCCCAGGCCATGGGCCTCTGTGTGGTCTACGGCCTGCTGATCGTGCTCCTGGTCGTGTCCGGACTGCGCGAGAAGATCATGAACGGCATCCCACTGCCGCTCAAGCACGCCATCACCATCGGCATCGGCCTCTTCGTCGCGCTGATCGGCCTGGTCAAGGCCGGGTTCGTGCACACCGGCGGCCCCACCCCGCTCGCGCTCGGCCCCTTCGGTGAACTGGCCGGCTGGCCCGTACTGGTCTTCTGCCTCACCGTGCTGACGATCTTCGTCCTGCTGGCCCGCAACGTCCGCGGCGCCATCCTGATCGGCATCGCCGGCGGCACCGTGCTGGCCTTCATCATCAACGCGGTCGCCGACCTCCCGGAGAAGACCTGGGTCAGCTCCGCCCCGGTGTGGCCCGGCAGCCCGGTCTCCGCACCCGACTTCGGCCTCTTCGGCGACGTCGACGTGTTCGGCGCCTTCGGCGGCAAGGGCCTCGGCGCGATCAGCGCCTCGGTCGCGGTCTTCACCCTGGTGCTGGCCGGCTTCTTCGACGCGATGGCGACCATCATCGGCGTCGGCACCGAGGCGGGCCTGGCCGACAACAAGGGCCGGATGCCCGGTCTCTCCAAGGCCCTGTTCATCGACGGCGCAGGCGGCGCCATCGGCGGCCTGTCGGGTGCGTCCGGCCAGACCGTGTTCGTCGAGTCCGCCACCGGTGTCGGTGACGGCGCCCGTACCGGCCTCGCCTCGACGGTCACCGGCGGCGTGTTCGCCCTGATGCTCTTCTTCTCGCCCCTCGCGGCGATCGTCCCGACCGAGGTCGCCTCTGCCGCCCTCGTCGTCATCGGCTCGATGATGATGAGCCAGGCCCGGCACATCGACTGGTCGGACCGCGAGGTCGCCATCCCGGCCTTCCTCACCTGCACCCTGATGCCCTTCACCTACAGCATCACGGCGGGTGTCGCCGCGGGCGTCATCTCCTACACGGTCATCAAGGCCGGCACCGGCAAGTGGCGCGAACCCGGCCCGCTGATGTGGATCCTGACCGTAGTCTTCGTGATCTATTTCGCCCTCACACCGATCAAGTCCTGGCTGGGCGTCCACTAGCAGCACCGCCGCCGTACGGGACTCGTGTCCCGTACGGCGGCCCCTCCCGTTCCCCTCGCACCCCGTAAGGAGCTCCCCGACATGCAGGACATCGCCGAGCAGCTGCAGGCCTGGCACGCGTCCGGGCGCTCCTTCGCCGTGGCCACCGTGGTCGGCGTCTCCGGCAGCGCGCCGCGCGACCCGGGCGCCGCGCTCGCCGTCGACACGGCCGGCGAGGCGATCGGCAGCGTCTCCGGCGGCTGCGTCGAGGGTGCCGTGTACGAGCTCTGCCAGGCCGCCATCGAGTCCGGCGAACCCGTCCTGGAACGCTTCGGCTACAGCGACGAGGACGCCTTCGCCGTCGGCCTGACCTGCGGCGGCATCCTGGACGTCTTCGTCCAGCCGGTCGTGCCCGGCACCGACCCGGCGCTCGACGCCGGCATCACCTACATCGCCTCCGGCACCCCCGTCGCGCTCGCCCGGGTCATCGCCGGCCCCGGCGGACTGGTCGGCGCCACCGTCGCCGTCACCGCCGACACCCACCACGGCGCCCTCTCCCCCGCCCCCACGACGGTGGCCGCGCTGGAGCGGGCGATCGTCGCCGAGGCCCGGGCCATGCTGGACGCCGGGCGCACCGGCCGGGTCGTGCTCGGCCTGGACGGGCGCCCCTGTGACGAGCGGGAACAGGGCACCGTCACCTTCTTCGTCGAGGCCTACGTGCCCGCGCCGCGGATGCTGGTCTTCGGCGCCATCGACTTCGCCGCCGCCGTGGTGCGGATCGGCAAGTTCCTCGGCTACCACGTCACCGTCTGCGACGCCCGGCCGGTCTTCGCCACCGCGCGGCGCTTCCCCGAGGCCGACCAGGTCGTGGTCGACTGGCCGCACCGCTACCTGGACTCGCAGCTCGACAGGATCGACGGCCGCACGGTGCTCTGCGTGCTCACCCACGACGCCAAGTTCGACATCCCGCTGCTGGAGCGCGCCCTGCGGCTGCCCGTCGGCTACATCGGCGCGATGGGCTCGCGCCGCACCCACCGCGACCGCGAGGCCCGGCTGCGCGAGGTCGGCCTCACCGAGGCGGAAATCGGCCGGCTCCGCTCGCCCATCGGCCTGGACCTCGGCGCCCGCACGCCCGAGGAGACCGCCGTCTCGGTCGCCGCGGAGATCGTCGCCCACCGGCGTGGAGGCAGTTGCCTGCCGCTGAGCGCCGGCAACGGGCCGATCCACCACGACCTGGCGCGCGCCGAGGACGCTCCGGCGGACGCCCGCGAGGACGCTCCCGCGGAGCGGAGCGCCGAGGCCCCGCAGCCGCACGCGGCCTGAGCGCGGTGCGGGGCATGGTTCGGGGCGGGGCTCGGGGCGCGGTTCAGCGCACCACGTTGTAGGCCTCGCAGATCAGTGGCGGGGTGGTCGGGATGCCGACCTCCTGCAGGATCGGCATCAGCACCGCCGCGAAGTGCTCGAACGCCTCCCGGGACTCCCAGACGTCCGTGACGTGCCACCCGCCGTCCGGCGTCGGGCCCGCCGCGTGCAGCAGCAGCCCGCGCACCGGCCAGTCGGACGGCTTGTTCAGCCCGGCGCCGCCGGTCAGCCGGTCCGTCGCCTCGTCGTACTGGGCCTGGGTGACGCCGGGGAACTCGAACGTCGCGATGATCGCCATGGGGGGGCTCCTGCCTGGTGGGCTCCGGTGTGGGGTCTGCCGTCTCCTATGCAGCCCCCACCGCGCCCCCGCGGCCATCCCGGCGCCACCAGCCGGGTGACAGGGCGGCCGACGGGCAGGGCTTGTCTGACAGTCGTCATCTCCACGGGGCCTGATCGCCGGCGGCCGGATCGCTCCTACAGCGGGCGGACCCGCTCGGCGACCCGGCGGCCCTCCTGCTCGGTCGGGTCGAACTCCACCCGCTGGCCCTCGGTGAGCGCCCGGTCCCCCTCCCCCACGATCGAGTCGAAGTAGACGTACAGCGCGGGCCCTTCCTCGTCGGGCGTGATCAGGCCGTAGCCGTGGTTCACGTGGTAGGACTGCACGGTGCCGGTGGCCATGGGTGCTCCTCAGGTCGGCGGTGGGGGTGTCCCCGGTTTCCACCCATCGTCACCGCCGGGCCGCCTCACCGCACGCCGCGATCACCGCACGCCCCTGTCGCCGGGGCCCCTTTCACCGGGGACCCTTCACCGAGGGCCCCTGTCACCGAGGGCCGTGGCGTCGCCCGCCGCTCAGCGGTAGCCGGCCGGGTCCAGCGGGCCGTCCGCCTGCTCCGCGTCCACCAGGTAGCTCCAGGCGTCCGGGCGGCTGCCGTCCAGGTCGGTGAAGCCGTACTCCTTCGCCAGGGCGCCGCTGGAGAGCGAGGTGCCGTTGAAGCGCGCCACCTCCGGGTCGGTGGCCAGCGCGACCACCGCGCGGCCGACGTACGCGGGCGACTCCGAGATGCCGAAGTCCGGCTGTTTCCCGGTCGCCTCGCGCCAGGTCTCCTCGGTGACGCCGAAGTGCTCCAGCATCATCTCCGAACGCAGCCAGCCGGGGGTGAGCGCCACCGCCGTCGCCCCGCGCGGGCCGAGCTCGTGCCCCAGGGCGAAGGCCATCCGCAGCACCGAGGACTTGGCGAGGTCGTAGAAGAGGGAGTTCCGGTAGCGGGTCGCGTTGTACTCGGCGGTGCCGTCGGTCATCTCCACCACCAGCCCGCCCGGCCGGCGCAGCAGCAGTGGCAGCAGGTGGTGGTTGGTGATCGCGTGCGTCTCGACGGCCAGGCGCAGCAGGCGCAGCCCGTTGTCCAGGTCGTGCTCCCAGACCGGGCGCTCCCACTCGAAGAGCTGCTCGCCGCCCCAGATGTCGTTCACCAGGATGTCGAGCCCGCCGTGTCCGGCCTCGATCCGCTTCGCCACGGCCGCCACCTCGGCGGGCACCAGGTGGTCGGCCCGCACCGCGATGCCCTGGCCGCCGGCCGCCGTCACCAGCGCCGCCGTCTCCTCCAGCGTCTCCGCCCGCCCGTACTCCGACCGGTGCCCCTCGGCGCTGCGGCCCGTCCCGTACACCGTCGCGCCCGCGGCCCCCAGCTGGACCGCGATCCCCCGTCCGGCGCCCCGGGTCGCCCCGGCGACCAGTGCGACCTTGCCCTTGAGCGGCTGCTCCATGCGCTTCCCTTCCCTCGTGGTTGCCCCGTGCCGTGCGGCCCCGCCGAGGCCTCGGCGAGGCGCGTCGTCGACGCCTGTCACGGTACGAGGCGGGAGGGCCTTCCGGAACGCAGCGGGCCGGTGATGTCGAATCAGGCAGAGTCGACATCACCGGCCCCATGGCACGTGCCCGTCAGGTCACCCCGTGGGCGGGCGCCTCACTGGCAGCCGCGCTGCCAGTTCCAGCCGATGAAGGTGTGCTTGAGCTGCACGTCGAAGGTACAGCTGCTGGTCAGGTCCGCGTTCAGCGTCACGTACGTGTGGTGGGTGTTGCCGTACCAGCCACCGGTGACGTCGAAGATGCCCTTGTAGCCGAAGTCGGCGTGCGCCTGGGAGTTGACCACGGCGCAGTCGGTGGTGCAGTCGTCGCTGCTGGTGGCGGACTTCACCGACCAGCCGGCGTCCCACGGCTCGCGGTTGAACTCCTGGCGCGCCGCCGTGGTGGCGGTGGTGACGCGACCGTCGGCGGTGCTCCAGTCGGACGTGGTGTAGAGCCCGCTCATCCGGATGTTGCAGCAGTCGTACATCGCGTTCCAGCTGCTGATCTGACGCTTGCCCGCGGTGGCACCGGCGGCGGCCGCGGTCTTCACGGACTTCGCGGCGGCGGAAGTGGCGGTGGTGGCGGCCGGGACGTACGTCACCGGCCCCTCCTGCGGCTTGCAGTCCTCGCCGATCGTCACCGTCTGCTGGACCGCGAGGCCGGCCGGCGGCACCGGCAGCGATCCGGAGAGCGTGACGCCCTCGCACGACCTGGCGGTCGTCGTCTCGGCGGCGGGTGCGGCGGCCGCCCCCGGAGCCACCGCGATGACCAGGCCCGCCG
Organism: Kitasatospora sp. NPDC041988; assembly: GCF_055588525.1. Lineage (NCBI taxonomy): Bacteria > Bacillati > Actinomycetota > Actinomycetes > Kitasatosporales > Streptomycetaceae > Kitasatospora > Kitasatospora sp. NPDC041988. Next base: position 8,279 of record NZ_JBVJCO010000055.1, on the reverse strand, counting down.
CGGAGAGCGCAGCGGAAACCAGACGCTTGTTCACTTGTTCAATCCCCTCGTCATGATCTTCGCCGGAGCCTAACGACGCCCGGCCGGAGCCGGGCGTCGCGCGAGCGATGTTGGCAGGAACCTGCCGTCGCCCGGCCTCAGGTGACGTTGAGACGGGCGGCGAGGCGCAGCAGACCCGGGGAGAGGCGGCTGAGGAGGCGGGCGACCTTGGCCTCGGGGGTGACGGGGACGACGGGCTTGCCGGTGCGGACGGCGTGCAGGATCGCGGCGGCGACCTTCTCGGGCGGGAAGCCGCGCCGGGCGTAGAGCTTGGCGGCACGGGCCTGCTTGGCGGCCTGCTGGGCCTCGCTGGTCGCGGAGAAGGTGGAGGTGCGCGTGATGTTGGTGTTGACGATGCCGGGGCAGATGGTGGAGACGCCGATGCCGTGGCCGGCCAGTTCGGCGCGCAGGCAGTCGGAGAGCATGAAGACGGCGGCCTTGCTGGTCGCGTAGGCGGTGAGCGCCTTGGACGGCAGGTAGGCGGCGGCGGAGGCGAGGTTGACGATGTGGCCGCCGGCACCGCGGTCGGCCATCAGGCCGCCGAAGGCGCGGCAGCCGTGGATGACGCCCCAGAGGTTGACGTCCAGGACGCGCTGCCACTCCTTCTCGGTGGTCTGCAGGAACGTCCCGGAGTGGCCGATGCCCGCGTTGTTGACCACCACGTCGGGGACGCCGTGGTCCTCGGCGACCTGCTGGGCGAAGGCGTCCACGGCGGCGCCGTCGCTGACGTCCACCCGGTAGGCGTGGGCCGGCGGGCCGATCAGGGAGGCGAGTTCGGCGGTGCGGCGGGCCGCGTCCAGGTCGAGGTCGCAGACGACGACGCGGGCGCCGTCCTCGGCGAAGGCCAGCGCGGTGGCGCGGCCGATGCCGCTGCCGCCACCGGTGACCACGACCAGCCGGCCGAGGCCGGCCCTCTCGGCGCTCTGCCCGGCGTCGACGGCGGTGGTGAACTCGCGGACCATGCCGGCCACGGCGGACCCCTTCTCCAGCAGGGCGGACCAGTGGGTGGCGTGCAGCGAGCGGCGGGTCAGTCTGGGCACCCAGCGCTCCAGGCCCTCTGAGAGGAACTCGCCGACGTAGTGGTCCTTGGTCAGGGTGATCAGCTGGACCGGCACCTCGGTGGGCCGCTCGCGCGGGCTGCGCAGGGTGGGCCGCATGTTGGCGCGGTACAGCTCGATGCCGCGCACCGCGTCCCGCCGCAGGGTGGGCTGCGGGTGGCCGGGGCGCGGGGTGACCTCCTCCAGGTCGCGCAGCACCCGGCCCCAGGCGCGGGCCAGGCCGAGCCGCCAGATGCCGGGGGCGAGGTAGGGCAGGTGGAACGCGGTGATGTACCAGGAGTGGACGCCCTGGGAGATCAGCTGCTTCAGGTGGCGCGGGGTGGGGCGGCGGTAGCGGTCGCGCAGCCAGTACCCCATGTGGTCGAGGCAGGGCCCGGACATGGTGGTGTAGGAGGCGAGCCGCTGTTCGGCGCCGGGCGAGGTGACGGCCTCCCAGGACTGCAGCGAGCCCCAGTCGTGGGCGACCACGTGCACCGGGCGGTCCGGGCTGACGGCGTCCGCGACCGCGAACAGGTCGGCGGCGAGCTGCTCCAGCCGGTAGCCCTCGCGGGAGGCCGGGACGCCGGACTCGCCGGCGCCGCGCACGTCGTAGCGGACGACGTGGTGGTCGCGGGCGAGGTCGGCGGCGATGTCGTCCCAGACCACGTGGGTGTCCGGGTAGCCGTGCACCAGCAGGACGGTGGGCGCGGCCGGGTCGCCGTCCTCGAAGACGGCGAGCGGCAGCCCGCCGGAGTGGACGGTCCGGCGGCGGGTGGTCGTCATCGGGTCGCCTCCTGGGCGGTCTCCTGTGCGTGCGTGGCCTGGGCGTGCGCCGCCGTCCAGCGGCGGACGTGCGGCAGGTCGTCGTCGAGCCAGTACGCGCCCCCGTACTCATCGTCAGGGGTCTCGGTGACCACGAGCAGCTCCTCGAACTTGATGCCCACCTCGCGGAACCCGATGTGCGGCTCCACCGCCCACAGGCCCGGGGTCGGCGCGTGCCGGGACGCCCGGCCGTCCGCCCAGAGCGGCGAACGGCCGTGCAGGCGCTCGCTGATCAGCTCACGGCCGAGCGTCTGGAGTGTACGCACCCCGAAGCCGAAGACGTTGACCCCGGCCGGGCCGCGGGCGGTCATCCTGGTCACCTGGTGGCCGATCACCCGGCCCGGGTAGACCTGGTGGCGGTTGTCGTAGCCGTGCGCGGCGATCTGCGCGTCCACCGCCGCGTACACCTCGTCGAGCGGCTTGCGGGCACGGACCTCGGCGAGGATCAGCTCGCGGTAGACCCGCAGGTCGGCGGCGAGCCGGTCCCAGACCGGGTTCTCGCCGACCTTGCCGCCGTAGCCGATGTCGGCGGTGTAGCCGTCCACGATGGGCGCGCAGTCCAGTACGTACGGCATGCCCTCCTCCAGCCGGCGGCCGCCGGCGAAGAACTGCAGCGGGGTGTGGAAGTGCCGGAACGCCGTCCGGTCGCCGAACCAGGCGAATGGGACGTGGAAGAAGTCCTGCACCCCGGCGGCGACCAGGCAGCGGCGCAGCTTGGCGGTGGCCTGCCGCTCGGTGACGCCCGGTTCGATCCAGGCGGCGACCTGCTCGGCGCAGTGGTAGGCGAGCTGCTGGGTCTCCCGGAACCGGGCGAGATCGTGTTCGGTGAACGGGAAGGCGGGCTGGGCCATCGGGGGCTCCTTAGACGTCGAGCACGAGGGTCTCGCCCTCGGCGGCCCGGGAGACGCAGGGCAGCAGGGCGCCGGCGGCGCGCTGCTCGGAGGTGAGGCGGCGGTCGCGGTGGTCGGGGGTGCCGGCCAGCAGCCGGACCTCGCAGGTGCCGCAGAACCCCTGGTGGCAGGAGTACGGCAGGTCGGGGCGGGCCTCGCGGAGCACGTCCAGGGCGGACCGGTCGGCGGGGACGTCGAGCGCCGGGCCGTCCGCGCCGAGGCGGACGGTGAACGGCTCGCCGCCGGTGACCGGCGCGGCGCCGAACCGCTCGAAGTGCAGGGCGGAGGCGGGCGATTCGTCCAGTGCCCGCTGGACGGCGGCCAGCATCGGAGCCGGGCCGCAGCAGTAGACGGCGGCACCGCGCGGGGCGTACCCGAGCAGCTCGGCGCCGGTCGGCACGCCGCCGTGCTCGTCGTCGGTCCGCAGGTGGACCCGGTGCGGGTCGAGGGCGCGCAGCTCGTCCGTGTACGGGAGGGTGCCGGCGCTGCGCCCGACGTGGACGAGCCGCCAGTCCAGGCCGTGGCGCTGCGCCTCGCGGGCCATCGGGAGCAGCGGGGTGACGCCGATGCCGCCGGCCAGCAGCAGCACGGCCGGCTCGGCGCAGAAGGCGAAGCCGTTGCGCGGGCGGCGGGCGGTGAGCCGGGTGCCGGGGTGCAGGGTGTCGTGGATCTCGACCGAGCCGCCGCCGCCCTCCGGCAGCCGGCGGACGGCGATCCGGTAGACGGTGCGGTCGGCAGGGTCCCCGCAGAGCGAGTAGTGGCGCTCGCGGCCGGAGGGGAGTGCGAGCCGCAGGTGCGCGCCGGGCTGCCAGGCGGGAAGCGGGCCGCCGGAGGGGTCGGCGAGGCTCAACTCGACGGCGTCGGCGGCGACCTGGCGGCGGGCGGTGACGACGAGCTGCAGCGGCGGGGTGGGGCGGCCGGGCGGGCGGCGGGGGTTGCGGCGCAGCAGTGGGGAGCCGAGCGCGGGGCTGTAGCGGTCGCCGAAGGCGGTGAGGCGCTGCATGAACCGGTCGGCGTGGGGGCGGCCATACAGGTCGGGGGGCGGGTTGTGCAGGTCCATCCGGCGGGTCCTTCGGTCCTAGGCGGCGGGGGTGGGCGGCGGCGACGGCTGTCGGTCGTCAGCCGCCGGCGGCGGCGCGGGCGGCCGGGGAGGTGGCGAGGTAGCCGAGGGCCTGGCTGGAGGAGCCCTCCTGGGTCGGGTGGTAGCCGGGCCGCAGGTAGCGCAGGCCGGAGCGGACCGACTTGACCGGGTCGGGCAGCAGGCCGCGCTTGGCGATCCGGCCGGCCTCGCGCCAGCTGGGCCGCAGCCGGCCGTCGAGGGTCGGGTCGGCGGCCAGCAGGAAGCGGGCACCGCGCACCCAGAGGTGGACCAGCAGCGGGCCGGAGACCGCCATGCCACGGACCCGCCGCAGGTAGCCCGGGTCGAGGTGGACCATCAGGTCGAAGGCGACGCTGCGGTGCTCGACCTCCTCCGCGCCGTGCCAGCGCAGCAGGTCCAGCATGGTCGGGTCGGCCTTGGCGCGGTCCAGGCCCGGGGAGTTGAGCGCCCAGTTGCCGAGGAAGGCGGTGAAGTGCTCGATCGCCGCGATGAACGCGACCCGCTCGATGATGTTCTCGCGCCGCCGGGCGGGCGTCAGTCCGGGCTTGTCGCCGAGCACGCGCCGGAACAGCCAGGAGACCTGCCGAACGTACGGGCGCGGGTCCAGGCCCTGGCCGAGCAGGTGGTCCAGCACCTCCTGGTGCGCCTCGGCGTGGATCGCCTCCTGGCCGATGAAGCCGAGCACCTCCTCGCGCAGCTGGTCGTCCCCGATCAGCGGCAGCGCCTCCTTGAACACCTTGACGAACCAGCGCTCGCCCTCGGGGAGGAGGAGGTGGAGGACGTTGACGATGTGGGTGGCCACCGGCTCGTCCGGGATCCAGTGCAGCGGCAGCCCGGCCCAGTCGAAGCGGACGTCGCGGGGCTCCAGGACGAGGCTGTCGTGCACGCGCGGGGCGAGGGCGGCGACGGCGGGGACGGGGGTGGTGCTGGGCATGGGAGGGCCCTCCTGACCTGCGGGTGGCGGCTCGGCTCCAGAGCAACTTACCCATGGGTACAGCAGGCCACAATGGTTTCGACAACCTTATCGACAGTCCGTCTAATAAGCGCTCGCCCACGACGACTGCCCCCGACGCCTCGGACCGGGCCACGCACCCCGGCCACCGGACCTCAGGCGTCGAGGGCCGCGCTTCGAATGCCGGGCGCCGGCCCGCCGGCCCCGTGCCGTCGTCGATCTGCCGACGTATCGACACCAAGCGGTCGCGACCCCCGCCACCCGAGCGGGAGCCGCGACCGTCCGCACCGTGCCATCACAGCCCAGCCTGCTGTCAGCACCGGCCGGGAAGGCCGGCCGACCCACCCCGAGTGCGGTCGGTGTGCCGCCAGCGCTGCGAATGACCCGGGCAGTCCGATGGATGCGAGCTGTTCAGACGCCCACCTTGCCGGCGGCCTTGTGGGAAGCCCGCCGCCCCTTCTGCCGCGGCGAGGTCCGGCACGACTTGCGGCTGCCGATGATCTGACGCACAAGCTGGTGCAGCGAGACCACCCCGGTGATCGGCGGCAGGCCGGCGACCACGAGGTCCGGCATCGTTCGCGACACGCCGACCGCGCACAGCCAGGTCGCGACACCGGCGAACAGGGTCACGACGATCCAGGAGTGCACGGCCCGACGACCGTCCAGGGCCGCCCGCAACACCGACAGGCAGCCCACGAGCCACGGACCGATGACGACGACGGGCCACAGTCCCGACAGGCCGTGCGGAACCCTGGAGATGGCCAGGCCCTGCAGCGGGTCGTAGGAGAGGGCCCAGCCCAGAAGGCACACAGCGGTGAACGTGGCCGCCGTCATCACCCCGAACAGCGGGCCGATCAACCGCGCCCACGACCCCCCGGGCGACCTCGGCCGCCCCCGGGGCCCCGGGGGCGGCGCGACGGCGACGCCGGCCGCGGCCGGTGACGATTCCTCGGTCGCGACGCGGGGCGGAGGAACGAAGAGCCCGAGCGACTCCCAGGTGTCCATGACTTCGAGGTCGGGAGCGACCCAGCGGCCACCGGAAGCCTCACCGTCGGTGCGCCAACCGTGCTGCTCATAGGTCGCGGCCCGCTGGTAGTCCTCCGCGGATCCGTACCAGGTGGCGCCGTAATCGTGCGGGGCGCAGAACTCACCTGTGCGGTCATAGGCCATGGGACGCTCCGGACAATCGACGCCTCGCGGGTCCGCCGGCTATCGCCCTCCCGCGCCCGATCGGGGCCGTCACGCTCCGCCCTCCGCCCGCTGAGAACCGGACCGCGCGACGAAGTCATCCTCCAGCTGACGGATCGTCCGCACGAACTCGGCCAGGACGCGCGAGCAGTTCTTCAGGACGACCCGCTCGCCGTTGCGGGACAGGTAGCCGATGCGCAGGTCACCCACGACGTTCGGCCGGTCGGGGACGAAGAGCCACTTGCCCAGCCTGCAGACGGGGTCACGAGCCGGTGGGACCGATGGACGACACATTGAAGTCATGCCCCGTCAACGAGGCGCGGCCAGGCCGGGAATGTACAGCATTCGGGCGTCCTTCTATATTCAAGAGGATATCGCTCCGCGAAATTCCCCGGCTGCACACCCCCAGCCCCCTCCGCTTTCCACCAGCCCCTTTCCTCACCCGGCCTCCCCAGACCCGGAAAAGGACCAGACCAAAGCACCTTACCGCATTCATGGCAATGATGCTCGATGAAACTCCCCAGGCGCGCCGAGCCACTCCTCACTCCCCCCAGCTGACCAAAAGCGCTGGTCAGAGGAGTAGCATGATTCCGGCACACGCCTTGCCCCGTCGACCCCCAATCACGCTCCGCAAAATTCCCCAGCCCCATTGCCAGACTGCAAAAACCTTTCTGCAGGGCGAGCCGTCCGGCATCGTGCTATATTTCCCGCCTCGTTGGAGACGCCATTGCTTCAGAGTCCGCATGGGCAGGAGAACGGATTGCAAGGGGGTTTGGATGCTCACCAAGGAGGAATTCGAGGAGGCTCGCTCACGTCGCGCACAGGGGTGGTCGATCTCAGCGATCGCCCGCCACCTGGGCCGCGACCGCAAGACCGTGCGGTCCTACCTCGACGGGGAGCGGATCGCGGGCGTGCGGAGCCGCCCGCAGGACGGCTTCACCCGATTCTCGCCGTACTGCCGCCAGCGGCTGGCCGATGACCCGCACCTGCCGGCGAGCACGCTGTTCGAGGAGATCATCGAGCTGGGCTATCCCGGCGGCTACTCGACCTTCACCCGCTCGCTGCGACAGCACCAACTGCGACCGCGTTGCCCGCACTGCCGGCGCATCGCCCGCGATCACAGCACCATCCCGTCCCGGCCGGCCGGCGAGGAGGTGCGCTTCGACTGGCTCACCCTGCCCGGCGCCCCGACCCACTGGGGCAACGGCGATCGCGCCCATCTGCTGGTGGGCTCGCTCACCCGCACGGGGCGCTGGCGCGCGGTCATGGCCGAGAACCAGGAGTTCCCGCAGGTCGTGGAGGCCATGGACCAGTTGCTGAGACGGCTGGGTGGCACCGGCACGCGATGGCGGTTTCACCGGACGCCCGCGGCCTGCTGTCCCGAGACCGGCCGGGTGACGCCGGCGTTCAGCAAGGTCGCCAAGTACTACCACGTCGCGGTCGCCTGCCCGCCCCGCTGGGAGGACCGCGACGGAGGACCGGACGAGGGCCTTCGCGCCACCACTCACCACTGGTGGCGCACCCTGCGCCACGAGACCCCTCTGCTGGCGGCACAGGACCACCTCGACGAGCTCGCCGCGAGGATGGACCGCGTCCGGCCGACAGGCGGGCTACCGGACGAGGGACGCGACAGCGCGAACGGCCTCATTGACCTGCCGAACGCCCCCTTCCCCGCGCGGATCTGCGTCAGTCGTACGGTCACCGCTCACAACGTGGTCCCCTTCCGTGGCAACGTCTACGCGGTCCCGCCCGAACTGTCCGGCGCTACCGTGCAGGTCCGCTGGCGCCTGGACGAACCGCACCTGTCGATCTCCACGGCACGCGGAGCGGTGATCGCCCGACACGCCGTCGCCCCGCGGGGAGCAGGCGTGGCCGTGACCGGACGCGGACACGCCGTCGTCCTGGAACGCCCACTCCCCGCCCGAGCCGCGCCCTGCCCCGCCAACACCTACCGCCCACCGTCGGCGGCGGCCCTCGCCGAGGCCGAGGCCCTGCGCACAGGCGATCCGACATAGGGACACCCTGACGCCGGAACGTCCGACGCCGGCCGAACCTCGTGCCGCTGCCCGAGATCCGGGCGAGTTCGGACAACCTCCGGCGGGGCGGGGGGGGGGGGGGGGGGGGGGGGGGGGGAGAAGAGGGGGGGGGGGGGGGGGGGGGGGGGGGGGGGGGGGGGGGGGGGGGGGGCGGAAGGGGGGGGGGGGGGGGGGGGGGGGGGGGGGGGGGGGGGGGGGGGGGGGGGGTTTTTTCCC
>NZ_JBVJCO010000054.1:0-64075 GCF_055588525.1 Kitasatospora sp. NPDC041988 | reverse complement strand
TATCTATACATCGACCCTATCTACAGCCCTTTCTTCGTCGTCTCCTCTGCTCGAGAGCCCCCCTACTTCCCGGCTCCCTCCCCCCCCACTGCCCCGCCCCCCCCCCCCCCCCCGGGAGCGGCGGGGAGCGCGGCGGCTGCCTTCGCGGGGAGGGGCTTCTCCAGCTTCTCGGCCTTCGCCTGCTCCTGCTTTCCCGACTGCTTCTCGGCCTTCGCCGGCTCCTCGTCGTCCACCGGCTGCTCGACCGGCTCGGCGGTCCGCAGGGCGAGACGCGGGTCCGGGCGGGACGAACGGCCGGCGGCCCCTTCGGGCCCCTCCGCCTTCGCCGCCGCCTTTCCGGGGGCGTCGCCGGACCCTCCGTCAGCTGCGGATTCGTCACTCTTCGGGGCGGGCGCGGTGAGCTCCGGCGGCAGCCTCAGGGCGGTGGTCGCGTTGTCGACGGGCAGCCGGATCATCGTGGTCTTCGTGTCCACATCCCGGACCCGGAGCTGCACGGTCGAGCCCGCCCTGGCCGTTCCGGACGGCACCTCGGCCGGCGCGCCGTCGGCAACGTCCGCGGCGTCGGCGACATCGTCGGCGTCGGCGTCGGCGTCGGCGTCTGCGTCGGCGTCGGCGTCTGCGGACTCAGCCGCATCGGCGGCGGCGGCCGCAGCGGTGCCGTCGGCCTGATCGGCCGCGTCGGCCGTCTCCTGCACGCCGTCACCGCCGGCCGGGCGTTCCCGCTCCCCGCCCCGTTCCCCGTCCCGCTCGCGCGCCCGCTCGCCGTCCCGCAGCACCCTGTCGGGGGACTCGCCCACGTAACCCAGCCTCCTCAACGACCGGCGGGGCACCGGCAGACCCGATTTCGGGAAGCCGACGCCCCGCCCCGTGTACCTGTACAGTCTCCGCCACCGACGGAGGTTCCGGTCGCCCACACCCCGCCCGACCGGCGGTTATTGCCGCCGCACGGCCGCACTGCGGCCCGTTCACCGCTCAGACGCCGGGCCTGGCGCCGCCGGTTCCCCGCTTCGTACGCAAGGTCACGATTCGGAGGCGTACTCGACAAGCCCGTGTGAGAGGCGTCACGCTGTTTCCCATCCACGCGGGGAGGCTTGGATGGGCAAGAGCCGCAGAACTGTTCCCGAGGAACTCTTGCTGCTCGCATTGGACCCGACCACGGGTACCACGGCGCAGCCGCAGACCCTCGACCTCGGACTCGCCGGGGCACAGCTCGTCGAGCTGTCCCTGGCCGGACGGATCGTCCCGGAGGGCGATCGGATCGCCGTCGTGCTGCCAAGGCCGACCGGCGACCCGACACTGGACCACGCACTGGAGTTGCTGCGCCGACGCGGCAGTCCGGTCCGTGCCGCGCACTGGATCGGCGGGCCCCGGCTGGGGCTGCGGCAGACCTATCTGGCGCACCTGGAGAGGTGCGGCATGGTCACGGCCGTGCCGGGCCAGGTGTGCGGGGTGCTGCCGACGACGCGTTACCAGGCGTCCGACGACTGCACCAACGCCGCGATCAAACAGCGGCTGGACACCGCGATCCGCACCGGCGTGCCGCCGGACCCGCGGACCGCCGCACTGGCCGCCCTGGCCCATTCGGTGGGCCTGGGCAAGCATCTGTACCCGGGCAACGAGGGCCGGTCCTCGCGGTCCCGGCTGCGTGACCTGATCCGGTACGACCCGCTGAACGGGATGGTCGCGCACGCCGTCATGGACGTGCAGAACGGCCTGCCGTCCCAGCAGAACCGTTCACCCCAGGGCGGCGGCGCCCCGGCCGGTGCGGGCCACCCCGGCCAGCGCGCGGCGAGCCGCAGCGGGTCCGGGGGCCGGGTCGTGGCACCGCGCGTGGGCGTCCGCTGACACGGGCCGTCCGAGCGGCGGCACCCCAGGAACCACAGCACCGCAGCACCGGAGCACCGCAGACAGCACCTCAGAGCAGGAAGCGCGGCATCGCGGGAACGCAGCACCGCACCGCGTGCGGCACGGCGCTCGCCGCACCGCTCGCGCCGCCACCCGGCGGCGAGCAACCAGCAGCACGGAGGGGCGGTCGCCCGCGACGGAAGTCGCCGGGCGGCCGCCCCTCCGCCGTCCCCGAAGGCGGCCGGACCGCTCCGCGGAGCCGGGCCCGGGCCGCCTCGGCACGTGCCGCCAGCACATCTGCGGGCGTCGGCGGCGCCCGCACCACCATCGCAGAACTACCGGATCGAGCCGCAGAGCCGCCTTACCACTCCGGGGTGCCCGCTGTCTCACAGAAGCGCTTTTCCGATGATCTGTTCTACTGCGCTCCTGTGATTCCCCGGCGCCGACCTGATCCAAGGTGACATGCTGCTCCAAGTCAGGGGGGTTGGTCCCAATTTCCACAGTGTTCCGAGGACTGCCGTTCCAACGATCACCAGAGGTCCGGCCGGAGGTCGACGTGTCCGCGAACATCAATCCCACCGTGCGCCGCAGGCGCCTGGGCTCCGAACTGCGCAAGCTGCGCGAGGGCCTGGCCATGACGGCGGAGGAAGTGGCCGGCCGGCTGATGGTCTCCCAGTCGAAGATCAGCCGCCTGGAGAACGGACGCCGCAGCATCAGCCAGCGCGACGTGCGCGACCTCTGCGACGTCTACAACGTGACCGACGAGGCGATGCGCGCCAGCCTGATGGAGATGGCCCGGGAGTCCCGGCAGCGCGGCTGGTGGCACGACTTCAACGACATGCCGACCCCCTACAGCGTCTACATCGGCCTGGAGGCCGAGGCCTCCTCGATCCGCGCCTACGAGTCCTCGTTCGTCCCCGGCCTGCTGCAGACCGAGCAGTACGCCCAGGCCGTGGTCGAGGGCACCCAGCCGGACACCGACGCGCTCGCCGTCCAGCGCCGGGTGCAGGTCCGGATGAAGCGCCAGGACCGCGTCAACGGCGAGAACCAGCTCGGCAGTCTCTGGACCGTCATAGACGAGGCGGTCCTGCGCCGCGAGGTCGGCAGTAAGGCCGTGATGGCCGACCAGCTGAAGCACATGCTGGAGCTGAGCCAGCGCTCGAACATCACCATCCAGGTGATCCCCTTCGCCCACGGCGCCCACCCCGGCATGACCGGGACATTCTCCCTGCTCGAGTTCCCCGAGTCAGCCGATTCCACGGTTGTCTACTTCGAAGGGGTGACGAGCGATCTCTACCTGGAGAAGGACGCGGACGTGCGCCGCTATACCAGTCTCTACGACCACCTGCGGGCGGCCGCGCTCGGGGTGGCCGAGAGCCGGTCACTGATAGCCAACATTGAAGAGGGATACCACGCATGAGCACCACCTTCGAGAACGGGACGGCCTGGCGGAAGAGCAGTCACAGTGGCGGCAACGGCGCCTGTGTGGAGATCGCCACGCCGGCCGGGGACGCAGTGGCGGTCCGGGACTCCAAGGACCCGCAGGGCCCGCAGCTGCACTTCTCGGCCGAGGCCTGGAACGCGTTCGCCAGCGCCGCCGGTGCAGGGGTGTTCGGCGGCTTCTGATCCGCGTCCACCGTTCTCGGCCCAGTTGCCCGTAGCGGTGCCCGTCGCCCTCCCCCGGTGGCGGACACCACTACGGGCAACTGCGCGTCCGGACCGTTCGGAGCAGCGGGGCACTCCGTGCAGGGGGTGTCCGAAGCAGAGCAAGGACAGGCGCAGGACGGGGATCAGCGCAGGACGGGGTAGCGCACGGACCAGGCCGCGCCCTCCGCGGTGTCCGGGCCGTGCAGCTCCGACCCGTGCATCAGCTCCAGGACGAAGTCGTCGGCCAGCTCCAGCAGCGCCCCGCGCCCCTCCAGGCCGGCCACCAGGCCGGACGGCAGCGCGGTGTCGCCGTGCAGCACACCGAGCAGGTTGCCGCAGATCGCGCCGGTGGAGTCGCTGTCCCCCGAGTGGTTCACCGCCAGCAGCAGGCCCGAGCGGATGTCGTGGGCGACCAGCGCGCAGTACAGCCCGATCGCCAGCGCCTCCTCCGCGACCCAGCCCTCCCCCAGGGCCTCGACCCGCTCGGCCGACGGCTCCCCGGCCCGGACCGCGTCCAGCGCCGCCCGCAGCGCCGCCGTGGTCTCCTCGTGCGCCGGCCGCTCGGAGAGCAGGGCCAGCGCCAGGTGGACGCCCTCCTCCAGGGTGCCGCCGCGGGCCGCGGTCTGGACGATCACCGCCAGCGCGCCGGCCGAGAGGTAGCCGGTGGGGTGGCCGTGCGTCAGCACCGAACACTCCACCGCCAGCTGGAACACCAGGCCCGGCTCCCAGGTGGTGAGCAGCCCGAACGGCGCCGCCCGCATCACCGTGCCGCACCCCTTGGAGTGCGGGTTCTTGGGCGCCTCCAGGGTGCCGAGGCGTTCGGCGTCCGGCCCGGAGAGGCCGGAGAGGCAGGCCTGGCCGGGGGCGCGCTGGGCGTACAGCCACTCCTCGCGGCCGAGCCAGCCGAGGTCGGCCCGCCGCTCGTCCGGGCCCCAGTCCCGCTGGGTGGCGGACCAGCGCAGGTAAGCGAGGTGGAGGTCGGTGGGCGGGTGCCAGCTGCCGGTGTCCCGGCGGACGTGGGCGCGGATCAGCCCGTCCACGGTGAAGAGCACCATCTGGGTGTCGTCGGTGACCGCGCCGAGCCGCCCGTACGCGGGGACGTAGCCGGTGACACCCTGCGGGCCGTGCACCGCCCGGATCTTCTCCAGCGACTCGAACTCGATGCCCGCACCGAGCGCGTCACCGATCGCGCCGCCGAGCAGACAGCCCCGCACCCGGCTGCGGAAGTCCTGCTGCTGTGCGCGTGACCACAGTGGCATCACGACGGGGCGCCTTTCGTCCGGGAAGGGGGGCGGCGCGACCCGGGCCGGTCGCGCGCCCTCGCACTGTATTCGAATGGCTGAACAAGTCGAGGGGTTCCCTGGGAACGCCAGTCTTCAACAAAATGTTGCTGCCGGGTCATGCACCGGCCACGGACCACCACCCCGGGCTGCGCGGTCACCAGCCCGCAGGCCGCCGTCCAGGCCATGGTCGACGCCGAGCAGGCACCGGCCGGACAAGGGCGCAGGCCCCGGCTCAGGGCGCAGGCCGGCTCGGGCGCAGGCCGGCTCGGGCGCAGGCCGGACAAGGGCGCAGGCCGTCACTCGCAGGTGTTGCCGAAGGTGTGCGGGCCGGTCAGCACGTCCACCGCGCTGAACACCTCCAGCACGCCGGCCAGCCCGGCGGCCGTGGCCAGCACCATCCCGGCCACCAGCAGGGCGGGCCGCTGCCGCGCCAGGACGGCGCACCGGCCCGCGCCGACCGCGGCCGCCAGGCTCAGCAGCGGCCCCACGACCGCCGCCGCCCGGGCCGGCCCGGGCAGCGGCCCCGGCTTGTGGCAGTGCTGGAGCGGCGCCCAGACCTCGCGGTGGTAGGCGTCGACCGCGTACTTCGCGAACACCCAGCCCGCCACGGCCGCGAGCGCCGCCGCACCGAGTGGGCCCCACCGGCCTGCGCCGCCCCTGCCGGCCACCGTCTCCACCCTGCGCCCCCGTTCGTCGTGGCGCCCCGCCCTCGGGGCCGCCACGACGATGACGTGGGTGACGGCGATTCCGGTTCCGGTCCTCCCGGCAGGCTCAGTCGAGGACCGGCAGCAGCTCCGGCAGGTGCCCGTCCGAGGCCAGGGCGGCGGCCTGCCGCTCGGCCGGGACCTCGCCGTAGGTGGTGGTGCGCTGCCGGTGCGGCCGGCCCGCCGCCTCGGCGATCGCCTGGAGGTCCCGGACGGACTTGTAACTCCCGTACGCCGAACCGGCCATCCGCGAGATGGTCTCCTCCATCAGCGTGCCGCCCAGGTCGTTGGCGCCCGAGCGGAGCATCTCGGCCGCGCCCTCGGCGCCCAGCTTCACCCAGCTGGTCTGGATGTTGGGGATGTGCGGGTGCAGCAGCAACCGGGCCATCGCGACCACCGCGCGGTTGTCCCGGGCGGTCGGGCCGGGCCGGGCGATGCCGGCCAGGTAGACCGGCGCGTTGGTGTGGATGAACGGCAGGGTGACGAACTCGGTGAAGCCGCCGGTGCCATTGGTCTCAAGGGAGCGCTGCTGGATCCCGGCGAGCAGGCGCAGGTGCCCGAGCCAGTGCTTCGGGGTGTCCACGTGCCCGTACATCATGGTGGACGAGGAGCGGATGCCCAGCTCGTGGGCGGTGGTGACGACCTCCACCCAGGTCGCGGCCGGCAGCTTGCCCTTGGTGAGCACCCAGCGGACCTCGTCGTCCAGGATCTCAGCGGCCGTGCCCGGGATGGTGTCCAGGCCCGACTCCTTGGCCTGCTGGAGCCAGTCGCGGATGGAGAGCCCCGTCCGGGTCGCCCCGTTGACCACCTCCATCGGCGAGAAGGCGTGCACATGGATGCCGGGCACCCGCTTCTTCACGGCCCGCGCGATGTCGAAGTAGGCGGTGCCGGGGAGGTCCGGGTGGATGCCGCCCTGCATGCAGACCTCGGTGGCGCCGACCTCCCAGGCCTGCTCGGCCCGGTCGGCGACCTGCTCCAGCGAGAGCGTGTAGGCGTCCGCGTCGGTGCGGCGCTGGGCGAAGGCGCAGAAGCGGCAGCCGGTGTAGCAGACGTTGGTGAAGTTGATGTTCCGGGTGACGCAGTAGGTGACGTCGTCCCCGACCGCCGAGCGCCGCACGTCGTCGGCGATCCGGCAGAGCGCGTCCAGCGCCGGGCCGTCCGCGTGGAACAGCGCCAACGCCTGCTCGTCCGTCAGCTTCGTCGGGTCGTCGGCGGCCACCGCGAGGGCCTCGCGGACGTCGCCCGTCAGCCGCTCCGGCGCCGATGACGAGGCCTGCTCGCGCAGCACCTCCCAGTCCCCGTAGACGTCCTCGAAGTCGGCCCGGCGGTCGCCGGTGCGGCCCTCGGTGTCGATGGTGGCGTGCAGGTCGGTCCGCCCGTACGAGGCCGGGAGGTCCTCCGGCTCCTGCCAGGGGTGGCCCTGGACCACCACGTCCGGGCGGGCCAGGCCGGTCTCCGGGTCGGACAGCGCCCGGACGTGCGGCAGCACCCGCGGGTCCAGCCACGGCTCGCCGTGCCGGACGTACTCGGGGTAGACGGCGAGGCGCTCGCGCAGCTCGAAGCCGGCCGCCGCCGACTCCTCCGCCAGCCGGTCGATCTGCGGCCAGGGGCGCTCGGGGTTCACGTGGTCCGGCGTCAGCGGCGAGACCCCGCCCCAGTCGTCGATCCCGGCGCCGATCAGCCGCCGGTACTCGCCGTCCACCAGGTTCGGCGGCGCCTGGAGGCAGGCCGACGGGCCCATGATGTGCCGGGCCACGGCCACGGTGGCGACCAGCGCGTCCAGCTCGGCGTCGGGCATGCCGCGCATCGCCGTGTCCGGCTTGGCGCGGAAGTTCTGCAGGATCAGCTCCTGGATGCCGTGGTACGCCCGGGAGACCCGGCGCAGCGCGAACAGCGACTCGGCGCGCTCCTCGTACGTCTCGCCGATGCCGATCAGCAGCCCGCTGGTGAACGGCACCGAGCTGCGCCCGGCGTCCTCCAGCACCCGCAGCCGGACGGCCGGCTCCTTGTCGGGCGAGCCGTGGTGCGGGCCGCCGGGCTCGCTCCACAGGCGGGTGGCGGTGGTCTCCAGCATCATGCCCATCGAGGCCGAGACCGGCTTGAGCCGCTGGAAGTCCGTCCAGCTCAGCACCCCGGGGTTGAGGTGCGGCAGCAGGCCGGTCTCCTCCAGGATGCGGATGGACATCGCCCGGACGTAGGCGATGGTGTCGTCGTAGCCGTGGGCGTCCAGCCACTCGCGGGCCTCCGGCCAGCGGTCCTCGGGCTTGTCGCCGAGCGTGATCAGGGCTTCCTTGCAGCCGAGTTCGGCACCCCGGCGGGCCACCTCCAGCACCTCGTCCGGCGACATGAACATCCCGTGCCCGGCCCGGCGCAGCTTGCCGGGGACGGTGACGAAGGTGCAGTAGTGGCACTTGTCGCGGCAGAGCCGGGTGAGCGGGATGAAGACGCTCTTGGAGTAGGTGATGACGCCGGGCCGCCCGGCCGCTTCGAGGCCCGCGTCACGCACGCGGGCCGCGCTCGCACAGAGGTCCAGCAGATCCTCACCCCTGGCTTGGAGCAGCACCACAGCCTCGGCCGCGTCCAGCGCGACACCGTCCCGGGCACGGCGCAGGGCGCGCCGCATCGCGTTCGCAGTCGGGGTGTTGGTTGCTTCCATGACGCGACCCTACGCCAGTTCTCGTACATCCGGAGGAGGCAACCCTGAGGACGTATCAGGGTCGGCTGCGCCCGTAGTGCGACCCCTATCTGGCCCTGGAGGGCGATGACTCGGGCCGTCCGGCGCCGTGTAATGGAGGGACAGAGGCAGTCGGTCACGGTTACGGAGGGGTAGGACGCTATGACGGACGACACGGCGACTGAGCGGACCCAGGACGGCGCCGCGGTGCCGTACCGGGCGGGGCGGCGCACGGCGGTGCGGGTGGCGGTTCCGGTGGCGGTGGCGGCGGTGATCGCCGCGGGCGTCGGCCTGGTGCCGGCACTCGCGGCCGACTCCCCGCCGGACCTGCCGACGCTGTCGGCGGAGCAGGTGGTGGCGAAGGCCCTCGGCTCGCAGGCGCAGACGCTCTCGGGCACGGTCTCGGTCTCCGCCGACCTCGGGGTGCCGAGCCAGCTGCTCGGGGCCGGTGCCGGGATCCCGGCCGGCGGCGGGGTCGGCTCGGGCGGCACCGGTGCCACCAAGCCGTCCGCGGCCTCGCCGGAGGCCAAGCTGACGCAGCTGCTCGGCGGCGAGCACACCCTGCGGGTCGCGGTGGACGGCCCGGACCGCCAGCGGATCGGCCTGATCGAGCAGCTGGCCGGGTACGAGCTGGTCCACAACGGCGACCAGGTCTGGGCCTGGGACAGCTCCAGCAACGAGGCCGTCCACCTGACGGCCCCGCAGGGCTCCCGCCCCGACGGCCACCCCGGTGGCGGCCACCCCGGCAAGGCGCCGCTGACCGAGGTGCCGGCCACCCCGCAGGAGGCCGCCCGCCAGTTCCTCACCGCGAGCACGGGCACCACGGCCGTCACCGTGGACGGCACGGCGACCGTCGCCGGGCAGAAGGCGTACCAGCTCAGCGTGAAGCCCACCCAGTCCGGCTCGACCATCGGCGAGGTCCGGATCGCGGTGGCCGCCGAGAACGGTGTGCCGCTCGCGGTGGTGGTCAAGGGCACCGACGGCGGCAAGGTGTTCGACATCCACTTCACCGAGGTGTCGTTCGCCAAGCCGGCCGCCAAGACCTTCGAGTTCGCGGTGCCCAAGGGCGCCAAGGTGACGGAGCAGAAGGCGGGCGACGCGGCCGGGGCGCCGTCCGCGGAGGAGGCGCAGAAGGCCGCCGACGGCCTGAACGTGGTCGGCGAGGGCTGGACGGCGGTGCTGAGCGCCAAGCTGCCCACCGGTGACGTCGACGTCCCGGCCGAGGGCGGGCACGGCAAGCACGGCAAGGGTGCCCCGGCCCAGCTGCAGAACCCGCTGGCGCTGGCGAAGTCGCTCGGCAAGCCGGTCAAGGGCGGCTCGCTGATCAGCACCAAGGTCCTGAACGTGCTGGTCACCGACGACGGCCGGGTCTTCGCGGGCGCGGTGACGCTGCCGGTGCTGCAGAGTGCGGCCGGGGTGAAGTAAGTGACCCAGGCTCCTGTAACGGGGGACGTTACGGAGCCGGCCGGGGGCCGGGGCGCCGCTGTGCGCCCGGCCCCCGTGGCCGTTCCCGCCTCCCCCGGTTCTCCCTCTGCCGGCTCTGCCTCTGCTGGCTCCCCTGGCGCTCCCGGCTCTCCGACCGACGATGTGATCAGAACCCGGGGGCTCACCAAGCGGTTCCGCGGCGGCCAGCTCGCCGTGGACGGGCTGGACCTGACCGTCCCCCGGGGCTCGGTCTTCGGCTTCCTCGGCCCCAACGGCTCCGGCAAGACCACCACCATCCGGATGCTGATGGGCCTGATCGCGCCCACCGCGGGCGTCGCCACCGTGCTCGGCGAGCCGATGCCGCAGTCCGTCGGCACGGTGCTGCCCCGGGTCGGCGCGCTGATCGAGGGCCCGGCGCTGTACGGCTTCCTCTCCGGCCGGGACAACCTGGCCCGGTTCGACGCGGCCGATCCGACCGCCGACCCGCGCACCCGCAAGCAGCGGGTCGCCGAGGCGCTGGAGCGGGTCGGCCTGACGGCCGCCGCGGGCAAGAAGGCCCGGGCCTACTCACTGGGCATGAAGCAGCGGCTCGGCCTTGCCTCGGCCCTGCTCCAGCCGCGCGAGCTGCTGGTGCTGGACGAGCCGACCAACGGCCTCGACCCGCAGGGCATGCGGGAGATCCGGGCGCTGGTCCGAGAGGTCGCGGCCGAGGGCACGACGGTCTTCCTCTCCTCACACCTGCTGGACGAGATCGAACAGGTCTGCACCCATGCCGCGGTGATGTCGCGCGGCCGGCTGGTGGTGCAGGGCACCGTCGCCGAACTGGCCGCCCGGGCCCAGGGCCGGCTCGTCGTCCGCACGCCGGACGTGGCCCAGGCCGCCGAGGTGCTGGCCGCGCACCAGGTCGCCGACCTGCAGAAGGGCGAGGACCGGGTGGGCGGCGGGCTGGACGCGCCGGCCGACGACGTCCTGCCCGGGATCTGCGCGGCGCTGGTCGCGGCCGGGGTGCGGGTGCACGGCTTCGGTGTGGAGCGGGGCACGTTGGAGGACGCCTTCGTGGCGCTGACCGGGGAGGGCTTCGATGTCGCGGGCTGAGGTGGCGGACGGCGCCGTGGCGGGCGGTGCCGCAGTGGACGGTGCCGCAGTGGACGGTGCCGTGGTCTCGGGTGTCCCGGTGACCGGGCGCCGGCCGCAGACGGCGGCCGGGTTCCTGGCGCTGTTCCGCAGCGAGCTGCTGCTGACCTTCCGCCGGGTGCGGACCATGGTGCTGCTGGGCATCCTGGCGGTGCTGCCGGTCCTGATCGGCGTGGTCATCAAGATCGAGACGGACGGCCCGCGCGGCGGTGAGGGCCCGGCGTTCATCGCACAGGTGACCCAGAACGGCCTGTTCCTGGTCTTCACCTCACTCGCGGTGGCGCTGCCGGTCTTCCTGCCGATGACGGTCGGCGTGGTCGCCGGGGACTCGGTGGCCGGCGAGGCGGCCGGCGGCACACTGCGCTACCTGCTGGTCGCACCGGCCGGGCGGACCAGGCTGCTCGCCGCCAAGTTCACCGCCGGGCTGGTGTTCTGCCTCGCCGCGACGACAGCCGTCGCCGTGGCCGCGCTGGCCACCGGCGCGGCGCTGTTCCCGCTCGACGACGTCACGCTGATCTCCGGGGAGACCATCGGCCTCGGCTCGGCGCTGCTGCGGGCGGTGCTGGTCGCCCTCGTGGTGGCCGCCTCGCTGGGCGGACTGGTCGCGATCGGGCTCTTCATCTCGACGCTCACCGGCAGCGGCATCGCGGCGATGGCCGCCACCGTCGGCCTGGTGATCACCGTCCAGATCCTGGACAGCTTCCCGCAGCTGCACGCGATCCAGCCGTTCCTCTTCACCCACCGCTGGCTGAGCTTCGGGGACCTGCTGCGCGAACCGATGTACTGGGACGGCGTGCTGACGAACCTCGGGGTGCAGGGCGCGTACGTCGCGGTCTTCGGCTCGGCCGCGTGGTCCCGCTTCACGAGCCGGGACATCACGGCCTGACGGCCGTCCCCGGCCGGCGTCCGCTTCTGGGGCGGCCGGGGAGTCGTCGGCAGTGGGTGACGGACCGCTCGGCGGGTGACGGCCGTCGTCGGCGTTCAGCTGCCGGTTCAGCGGCGACCCACCGGTTCAGCGTATGGCCGCCGGGTTCAGCGGGCGGCCGCCGGGGCGGTGGCGGGTTCGGCCGTGCCCGGTCCGGCCGTGGTGGCGGCGGCCGCCCGAGCCAGGGCGGCGGCCCGCTCCACCCGGTCGGCCCGCACCCGGCGCAGCGCGTCCCAGGTGAGCAGTACCAGCGCCACCCAGACCAGGGCGAAGCCGGCCCAGCGGGCGGGCGGCATGGACTCGTGGAACACCGCGATGCCGATCAGGAACTGGAACACCGGCGCCAGGTACTGCAGCAGCCCGAGCACGGTGAGCGGGACCCGGACGGCCGCCGCGCCGAAGCAGAGCAGCGGGATCGCGGTGATCACCCCACTGAGCATCAGCAGCCCCGAGTGCCCCCAGCCGTACGAGCCGGCCACCGTGTGCCCGAAGGTGCCACGGCCGCTGAACTCCAGGTAGACGAGGTAGCCGAGGGCGAAGGGAAACATGAAGGCGCTCTCGGCCGCCAGGCTCTCCAGCCCGCTCAGCCCGACCTTCTTCTTCAGCAGCCCGTAGGTGGCGAAGGAGAACGCCAGGGTCAGCGCGATCCACGGCAGCCGACCGTACCCGACGGTCAGCACCACCACCGCGAGGGCGCCGATCCCGACGGCCGCCCACTGCACCGTCCGCAGCCGCTCCTTCAGCACCAGCACGCCGAACCCGATGGTGACCAGCGGGTTGATGAAGTAGCCGAGGCTGGTCTCGACGACGTGCCCGGCGTTGACGCCCCAGATGTAGACGCCCCAGTTGACCGAGATCACGGCGGCGGCCGCGCCCAGCATGGCGAGCCGGCGCGGCTGGCGCAGCAGCGGGCGTATCCAGCCCCAGTGCCGCTGGACGAGCAGCAGCAGCGCGACGGCGACCAGCGACCAGACCATCCGGTTGGCGAGGATGTCGTCGGCCGCGCCCGGCTCCAGCAGCGGCCAGAACAGCGGGAACAGCCCCCAGATCCCGTACGCGGCCACGCCGAACCAGAGCCCTCGGCCGGCCTCCTGCTGGGTTGTCTCTGGCATTGACGGCCTGCCCTCCGCGCGCACGAGTGTCGAGCCGACGGTAGCGGGCACGGGGGCAGGCTGTCATCTCCGTACCCGCTTTTTGGTCATGACAGCGGATGGACCGGGAGCCCTCAGGCGGTGAGCGCGGCGCGCACGCTCTCCGCCAGCGGGACGGTCGGACGGCCGATCAGCCGGGCCAGGTCGCCGGTGCGCAGGCCGAGTTCGCCGCGGGCGATGGCCGCGTCCGTGTCCACGAAGACCTCCGCGAACGCCTCCGGCAGACCCGCCGCCACCAGTCGCTCGACCTGCTCGGCCGGCTCGACCTCGCGGTACACCACCGGCCGGCCCGAGGCCGCGGAAAGCTCCGCCGCGTACTCGCCCATGCTCCAGTCGGCGTCGCCGCTCAACTCGTACACGCCGCCCTCGTGCCCCTCGCCGGTGAGCACGGCGACCGCCGCGTCGGCGTAGTCCTGGCGCGGGGCGGTGGCCACCCGTCCGTCCCCGCCGCTGCCGAAGACCTCCCCGCGCTCCAGGCTCGCGGCCGCGCTCGCGGTGTAGTTCTCGGTGTACCAGCCGTTGCGCAGCAGCGCGAAGGGCAGGCCGGACTCCCGCACCGCCGCCTCGGTGGCGATGTGCTCCTCGGCGATCCGGAACGTCGCCGCCGGGCCGCCCAGCACGCTCGTGTACGCCAGCAGGCCGGCCCCGGCCGCCTTCGCCGCGCCGATCACCGCACGGTGCTGCGCCACCCGGCTGCCGAACTGGTTCCCGGAGATCAGCAGCACCCGGTCGCCGGCCGCGAACACCCCGGCGAGCGTCTCGGGCCGGCCGTAGTCGGCCTCGTGCACCCGCACGCCCCGCGCGGCCCAGGCGGCGGCCTTCTCGGCGGAGCGGACGACGACCGCGATCTCGCCCGCAGGGACGGCGGCCAGCAGCCCCTCCACGACCAGCCGGCCGAGCTGTCCGGTGGCACCGGTGACGACGTACATGTGCTGCTCCCTGGGGTTTCTCACCGCGCGCCGGGGGTCCTCGCCGCGCGTCGGCTTCGATAACTCACCCTAGGGAGGGCACTAACTTCTGGATAGTACGCACTTGTAAGTAGGGTACTGACATGAAGGTAATGGCAGAGACTCCGTCGGCCTCCTCGAACTCGTCGGCCCCCTCGACCCCGTCGGCTCCCTCGAACTCGTCGGCCCCCTCGACCTCGTCGTTCCTCGACAGGGCACCCGACATCTACGACCGCATGTGCCCGTCGCGTGGCGTGCTGGAGCACGTGACCAGCCGCTGGGGCGTGCTCGTGCTGGTCGCCCTGCGCGAGCGTGGCTACCGCTTCAGCGAGCTGCGCCGCCGGGTGTCGGGCGTGAGCGAGAAGATGCTCGCGCAGACACTCCAGACGCTGGAGCGTGACGGCTTCATCCTGCGCGAGGCCCACCCGGTGATCCCGCCCCGGGTCGACTACAGCCTGACCCCCCTCGGGCTGGAGGCGGCCGAGCACGTCTCCGCGCTCGCGCACTGGGTCGAGGAGCGGATGTGCGGCGTCCGGGCCGCCCGCGAGGAGTACGACGCGCGCCCGCCCCGCTGAGCCGGGCGCGCGGGTACGGGCGGATGCGGGCGAGTACGGGCGAGTACGGGCGGGTACGGGCGGGTACGGGCGGCAGGCCGCGCGGGCGGGTACGGGCAGCGCGGGCAGCCACGCGCCGAGGCTCGCGGGCCGTTTTATGCAGACCGGTCTACCTATATAGACCGGTCAACATATACCGCTCGGTCTACAGATTCATGCCGCGCCAAGCCCTCGCACGGAGGAGAAAGTAGGTAGGCCGGTCTACTTATTCTTCCCGCGCCGCGATCAGCGCCGCGAACCCGTCCAGTACCCGGGCGAGCCCGAACGCGTACGCGTGGTCCGGGCTGTACGCGCCGCCGTGGGCCTCGCCGGCCGCGGAGCCGACGCGGGCGGCGACCGGGAACCGTTCGGGGTCGAGGACGCGGGCCAGCAGCTCGGCGTTGGCGGCCCACCACTGGGCATCGCTCATCGCGCTGTCCTGCTCGGCGGCACGCTCGTCGACGGCCATCCGGGCGCAGGTCTGCACGAAGCCCAGCAGGTGGGTGAGGGCCGCATCCAGCTCCACGTCCGGCAGCCCTGTCCCCTCCAGGGCGCGCAGCTCGTACTCATACTTGGCCATCACCCCCGGCCCCAGCGGCGGGCGGCTGGTGGAGACCCCCGCCACCCAGGGGTGCGCCCGGTGGAGCGCACGGTTGTCGTCGGCCACGGCGGTGACCCGGGCCCGCCAGCCCTCGTCGGCGGGGGCGGTGCGCGGCATGGTCGCGTAGACGGTGTCCAGCATCAGGTCCAGCAGCTCGGCCTTGCCCGGCACGTAGGTGTAGAGCGCCATCGGGGAGACGCCCAGCTCCTGGGCGACCCGCCGCATCGTGACGGCGTCCACCCCCTCCGCGTCGGCCAGCGCGATCGCCGTCGCGGCGATCTCCGCCGGCGACTTCGCCTGCCGGGGCCCGCGCCGGCCCGGCTTCTCCTCCGCCGACACACCCCAGAGCAGTGCCAGCGTGCGCGCCGGATCTCCTGCGCTGCTGCGCTCACTCGCCATGAGCCGATCCTTTCACGCCCGCGCCCGGCTACCGTCTAGCCCATGACCGCCCCCGACCCCCTCCCCGGCACCGACGCCCCGGAGGTCCTCCGCCCCCGGGTCACCTGCCGCCGCTGCCACCGGCCGCTGCACGACCCCGAGTCCCGGATGCTGCGCCTCGGCCCGGAGTGCCGGGACCCAGCGGAGCGCGTCGCCCGCCACGAGGTCGAGCAGGACACGCTGCCGGGGCTGGACGGCCCCTGAACCCTGCTGCGGAAGGCTGTGCGCGCGGGAGCCCTAGCCGACCAGGCGGCGGCGCCAGTCCAGGGGGGTGACGGTGACGGCCTGGCCCGGATCGCCGTCCCACTCGGTGCGGAAGCCGGCTGCTTCGAGGGCGGCCACCACCTCGTGGCCGATGGCCGCGGTGGTCACGGACGAGCCGTCGAAGCCGCCGTAGAGCAGCATCAGGCCGTGACCGGCCGCGGCGGAGTCCGTGCACTGGGTGTGGAAGTAGACGAAGCCGCGGGCGTCCGGCCCGCCTGCGCCGCCAATCTCGGACTGGCCGCAGCTGCGGCAGCAGGTGAAGTTCTCGCGGGCGGTGATGCCGGCCTCCTGCAGGGCCGCGAACGCGCGGGTGAGCCGCTCCGGGTCGGTCTCGCCCTGCCATTGCGCCTGCTCCGCGACGCGTTCCAGCCACAGCCGGTCGGCCAGCACCTGCGCCTGCTCGCGCGAGACGGGCCGGCGGTCCTTGGTGACCAGGTAGTCCTCGGCGAGTTCGGCCAATTCGGCGCGGGAGGCGTAGCCGCCGACCAGCACCTCGCGGACGCGCTTCTCCAACTGCTTGCGGTCGTCCTCGGGCAGGTCGAGCGCCGGCACCTCGCGCGTGGGGCCCATGTCGAGCAGCGACCAGACCGGGCCGGAATCCCAACCGGCCTCCTGCCGGGCCCAGCCGGTCAGCGCCGCGACCACGACCTCGGGACCGTCGGCCAGCGTCCGGAAGTGCCGGTCGGAGGAGCCGTCGCGGTACTCCAGCGTGTACTCCCCGCCGGATTCGTGCCAGACCTGGGCGAAGACGTCGGGCAGGTCGGGAACCCGCTGGATCACCAGGAACCGGTCGCCGTCGCCGCCGAGCCGGCGGACCAGACCGGCCAACTCCTCGGCCGACAGGCGGACATGCCGCTCCCAGTTCTCCGTTTCAACCACGATCTCAAGCACACGCTGACTCTGGCACACCCGCCTGACAAACGACGTCCGGGGGCCACTGCCCGGGGCCACCCTGCGATCGGAAGCATCCGGCGGACCATCAGTGGACGGTGCAGCAGAAGCGGTGAGGGGAAAGGGGATTACCGGCTCCGTTCCACTCTCAACGTATAGCGCACCGGGGGCCTTGCGGCAAGACCCCTGTCGTGCAGCAGAATCGCCGACCTGAGCCAGAACCTGCGGAAATGGGAGTCACCACATGCGAGTGCTGTTGTCGGCGTACGGGTCGCGCGGAAGCGTCGAGCCGATGGTGGGGCTCGCGGTGCGGTTGCGGGAACGCGGCGCGGAGGTGCGAGTGTGCGCGCCGCCGGACGAGGAGTTCGCGGAGCTGCTGGCGCAGGCCGGAGTGGAGATGGTGCCGACCGGAGCGCCGGTGCGTCAGCTGGTGACCACGGTGACGCCGGGGTCGGCGGTGGGACTCGCAGAGCGCGCGGCCGAGTTGATGGCCGCACAGTTCGACATGGTGGGCGCGGCGGCCGAGGGTTGTGACGTGTTGCTGGCGACCGGCCCGTTGCCGGTCACGACCGCCGTGCGGTCGGTGGCCGAGAAGCTGGGCATCCGCTACGTGCACGTGAGCCACCAGCAGGTCAGCCTGCCGTCCCCGCACCGCATGCCGCCCGCGCGGCGGGGCCGGCCGCTGCCCCCGGGCGCGACCGACAACCAGGCACTGTGGGACCTGGACGCCGAGATCGCGAACTCGATGTTCGGCGAGATGCTCAACACCCAGCGGGCGTCGATCGGCCTGCCCCCGGTGGACAACGTCCGCGACTACGCCTTCACCAACCGGCCGTGGCTGGCGACCGAGCCGGTCCTGGACCCGTGGCAGGAGACGCCCGGCCTCGCTGTCGTACAGACCGGCGCGTGGAGCCGGCCCGACGAACGCCCGCTCCCGGACGAGCTGGTGGCGTTCCTGGACGCCGGCACCCCGCCGGTGTACGCGGGCTTCGGCAGCATGCCGATGGGCGATCCGAAGGACGTCGCCCGGGTGGCCATCGAGGCGATCCGAGCACAGGGCCGCCGCGCGGTCGTCTCCCGCGGCTGGGCCGGCCTGGACCTGATCGACGACCAGGACGACTGCTTCGCCGTCGGCGAGGTCAACCACCAGGCCCTGTTCCGCCGGGTGACCGCCGTCGTGCACCACGGCAGCGCGGGCACCACGACGACGGCCACCCGGGCCGGAGCCCCTCAGGTGGTGGTCCCCCAGGGGGCGCACCAGCCGTACTGGGCCGGCCGGGTGGCCGGCCTGGGCATCGGCGCGGCACACGACGGTCCGGTGCCGACCGTCGAGTCCCTGTCGGCCGCGCTCAGGACGGCCCTGGCCCCCGAGACCCGCGAACGGGCAACCGCCGTGGCCGGCACGTTCGGCGACGACGGGGCGACGGTGGCCGCGAAGCTGCTGCTCGACGCGATCAGTCGTGAGGAGCTGACCGTGTCCGCGTGAATGACGCGGACCGGAGGGTCAGGGTTCCGTCTCCTCCTCCGGGGGCGCACCCCGGCCAGGCACTCCCTCGGCGGGGGGAGGCGGTCCGCCGGTGCAGACGATGGATCCGGCGGCCCGCTGCGCGATCGTCAAGGGGTCGGTAAACCCTTTCCCGCAGCAGGAGTTCACGATGGACCGCCACCACCTGTCGAGCACGACCGCAGCCGCCGCGCCCCGCTGGGCCGTGTGGACGGCGTGGGCGACCGTGCTGTGCACGGTTCCCTCGTGCGTGTGGCGGCTGGCGTTGGGCTTCGGGGCCGACGTCGGTTTCACCGGCAGGCTCGGCGAGCTGTACACCGGCCCGGCGATCACGGTCTACGTGGTGGTGCTGTCGGTCGCGTCGCAGGCGGCGGCCTGTCTGACGCTGGGCCTGGTCCGGCCGTGGGGCGAGCGGGTGCCGGTCTGGGTTCCGGGGCTGGGCGGCCGGCGCATCCCCCCGGCGGCGGCGATCGTCCCCGCCGGGCTCGGAGCCGTGGCCGTGACGGCGCTCTGCGCCGCGGTCACGCTCGTCCCGGGCGGCCCCCTGGACAACCCTGACTTTCCCCGGGGCACCGCCGGCCTGGTGATGGACGTCTGCTACGCGCCGCTGCTGCTCTGGGGCCCGCTCGTGGCGGCGCTCACCGTCGCCTACGCCTGGCGCCGCCGCGCCGAAGCGGCGGCACCGGCAGCGGAGTGAGCACCGGCAGCGGAAATGAGCGCCGACAACGGGACTGAACGCCGGAGGACGCGGCCGCATCCTCCCCGGCACCGCCACCACGGCCGAACCCGGGCGATGGGGTGATCTGTTCGAATCATCCGGGTGAGGGGGATCGCACAGGTCGACCGGAAACAGGAGCGGCGGGGATACCGGAGGCGTCCCCTGCTCGTATCCGGCCCCCTGGAGGGAACGTTGAGAAAGACGCGAGCCCTCGTCCTGCTGATCGCGCTGATCCTCTCCCTCGCAGCGCCGCCGGCCGTCGCCCGGGAGGGCGGTGCCCCGGTGGAAAGCCCGGCCGCCGTACAGGCCGAGGTGCTCACACAGGTCATCGGTGATCCGGTGGCCGTGCCCCGGAGCAACGTCCACGTGCTCTACGAGGCGAGGGTGACCTGCCCGCCCGGCCAGACACCGACCGGAGGAGGGCCGAAGGTCTCTCCCTACTACAACGCACTGCCGCTGATCAGCTCCTACGCCAGCGGCCCGACCTGGGTCGTCACCGTGGACGGCGAATCGGACGTCGACGCGACGCTGTGGGCATCGGCGATCTGTTCCAGGGCGCCGCACACCCAGGTGTTCAACGGGCCGGTCGCGGTTCCGGCGCGGGGCCAGGGCGGCCTCCAGGCACTGTGCCCGCCCGGCCAGTACGCCACCGGAGGCGGCGGGCGCGTCGACCTCGGCGTCCTCAGCGTCGAGGGGTCCTTCGCCACCGGGAACGACCTGAACGACCGCTGGGCCTACTCCATCGACAACGCGAGCGGGATGACCCACTACCTGGAGGCCTTCGTGGTCTGCTCGTTGTCGCCCCATCACCACTACTGGGGCACCGGCACGAAGCTCCCGCTCTTCCACGGGACCGCCCAGGACCTGAAGTACTGCCCGTCCGGCACGGTGACCGGCGGAGGCGCGATTGCCGTCGGAACCTCGATCTACGAGTCCACTCCCTGGGGCAATGGCTGGCTGGCCCAGGCCGTGAACGAATCGGCGGACCATCCGGAAGTGCGCGTGAACGTGGTCTGCAAGGACTGAGCCGAACGGATCGAAGCGGAGCGGGAAGTCGGCGGATCCGACTTCCCACTCCGCCATGGGGGCGGGGTATGCCGGATCACTCCGGTGCACCCTGGTACCTGCTCCGCTCCTGGTGCGTGATCCCGTCGCTCACCTGCCGGTGATCGCACCACCGTCCACAACGGCCTTTGCTCACCCCCGGCCGGTGCAGGTCCCGGCGTCGACGAGGTCCTGCCACGCCTTTCCGCTGGATGCCGGGTCGGAGGGGTCGTAGAAGTTCACCGACATGGCGAACTGGCGCTGCCCGTCCGCCGCGCCGAACATGCCGGTGCTGTAGCCGGGGATGCCGCCGGTGAGGCCCCAGTACAGCCCGCACGGCGTGTCGTACCGCCGGAGGCCGAGACCGTAGTCCTTGCCGTCGCCCAGGCCGGTGGTCCGCTGCATCTCGGCGAGTTCGGCAGGGCGGAGCAGCTTGCCGCCCAGCAGCGCGGCGATGAACCGGTTGAGGTCGGCGGCGGTAGAGATGCCACTCCCGGCCGGGCCGGCCCAAGAAGGGTTCTCCAGGGTGACGTCGGCCGGCCCGGTGGGCAGCTGGAGGTAGCCGTGGGCGTGCGGGCCTGGGATGAACGGCGAGCTGACGGGCATGGAGGTGTGGGTCAGGCCGAGCGGGCGGACGATCCTGCGGTCCACCTCCTCGTTCCAGGTGTGCCCGGTCACCTTCTTGATGATCATCCCCGCCAGGACGTAGTTGGTGTTGGAGTAGTGCCAGGCGGTGCCGGGAGCGGCGAGCGGCGGGAACCTGTTGGCGATGTCGACCAGGTCCTGGGCCCGGTAGTCCTTCCACCGGCCGTGTTCCGCCCAGTCCGGCTTGGTGAAGTCGAACGCCGGGTCATTGGTGTGGTTGGGCAGACCGCTGGTGTGGTTGAGCAGCTGGCGCACCGTGACGGCGGCGCCGTTCGGCACCTCGCCGGGCAGGAAGCGCTCGATCGGATCGTCCAGGCCCAGCCGGTGCTCACCGACGAGCTGGAGGACCACCGCGGACACGAAGACCTTGGTGACGCTGCCGATGCGGAAGCGGCCGTTCTCGTCGACCGGCGCGCCGGTGGCGACGTCGGAGGTGCCGGCCGTGCCCTTCCAGGTCGGGTGGGCGCCCTCCCGGACGGCGCCCAGCGCGGCCGAGGCGCCGCCCTGCTTCACCATCGCGGCCACCGCGGCGTCCAGGGAACCCCAATCCACCCGGGGGGCGCTGCTCCCGACCGTCGGGCCAGGGCCGACGTCGGCCAGGGTGCCCTGCGCCGTCGCCGCCGGTGCCGCGGTGGCCAGCAGGCCCGCGCCCACGAGCGCCGTCACGGCCACCCGGAGCCGCCGGCGGCGCCGGCGCGTTCCCGGCGTGCCGCGGTCCGGCCGAGTTCCGCTGTTCCCCGTCATGTGCCTCGCCCTTCCGAACAGGCGGCGCCCTGTCGGCGTCCGCCCCACTGCCTGACACCCTGTCAGTTCGCTCCGGAATCAGTCCTCCGTCCCAGGTACCGTCCGCACCCGATCCCTACCGTGGCTTCTCCCCCTGGATGGGTAGGTCT
Organism: Kitasatospora sp. NPDC041988; assembly: GCF_055588525.1. Lineage (NCBI taxonomy): Bacteria > Bacillati > Actinomycetota > Actinomycetes > Kitasatosporales > Streptomycetaceae > Kitasatospora > Kitasatospora sp. NPDC041988. The sequence continues at coordinate 42,749 of NZ_JBVJCO010000054.1, read as the reverse complement.
CAGGTCGGGGACGGCCCGCCGGGTGCTGGTGGGCGTCGGTTCAGATTCCGGCGGCCGCATCCCGCGCGCCGTCACGGGCCGCCCGCGCACGACACCGGGCCGGGTCCCGGGCGGCAAGGCCTACTCCAGCAAGGCGATCCGCCACCTGCTGCGACGCCAGGGCGTCGTCGCCACGTTCCCGGCCCCAACGATCCATCCACATCAGCCTGACCGCTTGGGCTTCATCGACCGGCGGGTGTCCGTGCCGACGGATAGGGTCCTCGCCGACTCGATCCCACGGCCGCCAAAGGACCCCCAATGGCACGCACCACACCGCCTCGTCCCGCGGACATCGCCTCCGTGTTCCCGGAGTTGAAACCGCTGGCCCGCAAGACCGTCCGACTGCGCCCGCGCCGCGGCGAGCCGACGGTGCGCGACAGCTCCGTCGGCGGGCCGCTGCTCTGGCTGGCGGACGAGCCGTGGCCGGTGTGCGAACAGGAGCACGAGGACGACCCCGGGCTGCCGGTGTCGCTGAGCGACGTCCGACTGGAACGGCGCATCCTGGGCGAGGCGAGGAAAGCGACCGCGGCACCCGGGAGTCGACTTCCTGACGCCGGAGGAGCAGGCGGCGCTCGACCGCGCCGGGGAGGGCCACCCCTGGAGCACGGAGCCGAACGTGATGCTGCCCGTGGCCCAGCTGTACGCACGGGACGTACCGGGGCTGCCCTGCCCGGACGGTGCCGACCTGCTCCAGGTGCTGTGGTGCCCGCCCGACGGCCACGGGGAGGACATGCCGGTCGTGCACCTGGCGTGGCGGTCCCCCACCGATGTCCGGGCCGTGCTGACCGACCCTCCCGAGCCGGCCGACGTGGAGAGCCACGGCGGGACGGTCCCGGAGCCGTGCGTGCTCCACCCCGAGGTGGTCACCGAGTACCCGGCGCCGCTGGAGCTGGACCGGGAGCTGCGGTCCCGGCTCGGGCAGTGGGGCGAGACGTCCGGCCGCCCCGAGGGCGGCGACCCTGCCTGCTACCAGTCGGACCTGTCCGTCGCCCCGACTGGAAGCCCGACGTCCTTCGACCACTCGCATCTTGAGGTCATGCAGTAGTCGGCGGCCGGCCTCGCTGCGAGCACTGGAGCGTTGCCCCGCAGGTCTGTTGGGGCTCAGCCGGTACGCATCCCCACCGTCCCGGCGCGACAGCCCACGGCGTAGTGTGCGCGGAGTGAACGAACTGATCTTCCGGGCCAAGGACCGGTACCGTCCGTCCTGGTCGCACCTCCTGATGACGCTCGTCATCTTCGGTCTCGAAGGCTCCTTGGCCGTCGTCAAGATGGGTCCCACGGCCGGCGCTTGGCTGATCGGCGGGACGATTCTGCTCCTGATACCCCTCGGCTGCCTCACGTTCCGGAGCTGGTCCTCGGTCGGTCCCGCCGGAATAACCATCTGCTGGGGCCTCGGGCGCGGCCGCACCTACCCGTGGCACGAGGTCCAGTGGATCGACGTGCGGGAGACCAAGAGCGAGAGCGGCGACTCGCGCGCGGCCCGGATGTTCCTCGCGAGCGGGCGGCGCCGCTCGCTCCCCGGGCTTCAGAACAGCGACATGTACCCCGACGCCGACTTCGAGGTCGACTTCCAGCGCGTCGTCAACTGGTGGGAACTGAGCACGAGCGAGGCTGTTCGGATCCGGCCGCAGAAGCAGCTCCGGGACCGGATCACGCCAATGGTGCTCGGCCTCCTCATCACGATCCTCACCGTGGTCGTCGCCGCGGCCGTCATCGCAGTGATGCTAGCGCGGCAACAGCACGGGTTGTGACGAAGCGTCAGCCCCTGGGCTGAGGCCTCGTTGCCGTTGTGGCTGGTCGGGCGCAGCCTGCCGTTCCGCATCCGCCCCGCTTCCTTTGCTCCCTCGCGCCCTGAGGTCATGCAGAAGGGCGGCGGTGGCGGTCGCGGAGTGGGAAGTCGGGGGGGCCGACTTCCTGCTCCGGGCCCGAGGCCGCGGGTCTGGCTCTGGGGCCGGCCCCAGGTCTGGGGTTGAGGCGGGCGGGGTGCCAGGTGGTGTTGCGGCCGGCACCCTCGCGGAACGCGATCCGTTGGACGGCGGTGAGCAGGCGGTAGAGGTTGAGGGCCGCGTCGGACTCGTCTGCCTCGTAGCCGAGTTGGTGGATGAACGCTTCGAGCTGCGGCCAGTCGAAGTCGTCGGGGACGGTCGGGGTGCATGCCGTGACGGTGTGCGCGTTGAAGGCGGCTGCGACGGCGTAGTGGGCGGCGGCGAGCGCGTTGGCGAGCGGAGGCTGCGGCAGCACTTCGGGCATGGATGTGCCCTTCAGGGGAGGGGTGGCAGGGGGCGATCAGTTCGGTGTGCGCCGGGCGGGCACGTCGTCCTCGGGCTTTGCAACCTTGAGAGCGGTGATGACGCCGAGGACGACGGTGGCGAGCGCGAGTGCGAACAGGACGGCAAAGGCGGCACCGACGAGGAAGTCGGCGGTGCCCGGCCTCATCGGCGGATCCCGATGACGCGGTGACCGAGGTGGGCGGCGAGGCTGTGGAGGAGCTCGTGGGCCTGGTCGCGGGTGAGGGGGAAGGCGAGCTGCTCGCCGGGGCCGGCATGGACGTCCAGGTCGACGGCCAGGCGGAGCTGCACGATGGCGTCGGGAACAGCCTCAACGGCGAGGTAGGGGACGGTCGTTCGCTCGACATGGGTGGAGCTGGTGACGAGCGGGATCACGACTCCCACGGTCCACCTCGCTGGTCGCCGATGAAGGAGTTGGGGCTCACGCGGCGGCGTCCAGCTCGAACCAGACGCTCTTGCCACGCTTGCGGGGATCGGCCCCGAAGCGGTGGGTGAGCGAGCGGACCAGATGGAGCCCTCGGCCGGAGAGCTCGTAGGGGTCGGCGGAGGTTCGCTGTTCGGGGAGATCGGGGCTGTCGTCGCTGACCGAGACACGGACGGTCCGGTTCAGGAGGACGACCACCACGAGGGGCGCCTGACTGCCGGCGTGCTTCCACGCATTGACGAAGAGCTCGTGGAGGGCGAGTTCGGCGTCGCGGATGACGTCGTCCGGCCAGCCGGAGGAGTCGAGGACGTCCCGCAGCTCGTCGCGGGCGGCGGACCAGTCGGGAGGGTTGAAGGCACGCACGAAGAACCTCCGGAAGAGGAGAGGGAGTTCGAGGCGGAGACGTGACCGTGAGCCAGGCCGCACATGGCTGCTCTGCGGCGCCCAGACAGGCATTACTGACGCTCCGTCGTGTGATCGGTGCAACACTGAGAGTAGGGCATCGAATTTCAGGCCTGCAACCCGTTCGTCGATGATGAAGGCAGCATCACCCTTGTGGGTGGCGCCTGACCGTCTCGCGGGGAGAGACTGCGCACGACACGGAAGGAAAACCCTTGGCACTCAGGACCGAAATCAGCGAACGGCAGCGTCGGTTCGGCGTTGAGCTGAGGCGCCTGCGCGAAGAGGCCGGCTTCACGGTCAAGGATGCTGGCGCCCTGATTGACATGGGAGCCCCTCAGCTCAGCCACATTGAGGCAAGTCGGACCGGCTTGGACCCCATTCGGGCCGCCACTCTGATCGCCAACTACGGCTGCACAGACGCCGAATACATCGCTGAGCTGCATGATCTCGGCGCAAGTGACGGCAAGGGCTGGTGGACCGCCTTCAAGGGGCAGGTCACCCCGCGAGCCCTCGACCTTGCCGAGACTGAGGCCCGGGCAGCCGCTCTGGGCAACTATGAAACCTTCTACATCCCTGGCTACTTGCAGCTGCCTGAGTACACCGCAGCGATGTTCGAGGATGCGTATCCGGCGCAGCGAGAGGACGTCGAGGCCACGGTGCGCTTCCGCGCGGAGCGGCAACGGATCCTCAACGACGAACGAAAGCGGCAGTTCCGATTCGTCATCCACGAAGCAGCCTTGCGCATGCACTTCCATGGCGAAGCCGTCATGCGGGCACAGCTGAACCACCTGCTCGACATGGCAGAGCTACCCAACATCACGATCCAGGTCTTGCCGTTCACAGTTACGAAGAAGCCGCCGCGCGCCAACTCGTTTCTGCTCTGCGATCCTGGCTGTGCTGCCCTCGCCACGGTCATCCTGGACGGGCCCACACGTGCTGAGTACCTGGTCGATCAGACTTCCATCGCCAGCTATCGCGAGCGGTTCGAGCAGTTGAGCGAGATTGCACTACCTGCTATCAAGGCCGAGAGGTCTGTGAAGGATGATTCACGAGACTCCTGGGGGTTGATCCAACACCTTCTCTATCTACTGCAGAACTGAAAGGCTCACGATGTCCGAACTCCGCTGGCAAAAGTCGTCGTTCAGCGACACGGACGACGGCAGCCACTGTCTGGAACTCGCCCACGGAACTGACCGCCTCCGCCACCTCCGCGAATCCGACGACCCGGACGTCGTCCTCACCACCACCGCGGCCAAGCTCCGCGCCTTCATCCTCGGGGCCAAGGCCGGCGAGTTCGACCACCTCGTCTGATCGACGAGCCGGGCGATGGCCGCCGCTTCGGCAGCCATCGCCCCCTCTCTCCCCTGGTCACAAGGCCGGGTAGGGCTGGTCGCACGTGGCTCCCGGGCAGCCGGTGGCGTAGATCTGACTCACGCCGATCGCCATCAGATACCGGTGGCCCGCATAAGCCTTCGTCTTGATCCCTTCGGCGTCCGCCCTCCGCCAGTCGAAATACACGACCCGCTCGGACTCCCGATCCAGATACGGCTTCGCGTCTGCGCCGCTCAGGGACGGCCTGTCATCCCAGCTCCCGTCCACCATCGGAAGGCCCCTGCCGTCCGCGACCGCGACCGTCAGCCTGATCCCCTTACGCCCGTCGGCGAGCACGTGGTCGACGCTGACCGAGTTCGGCCGGGCCAGTGCCTCCACTGTCTGCGCCGCCGTGGCGTCCGAGCCCGGGCTGTGCATGTACCGCAGTTGCTGCACCAGGCTCTTGCGGTCCGGGCGCGGCTTCCAACCGAGCCCTCCCACCGCCCCGTCCAGGTCGGCGAGCCGCTGCTCGATCTCGCCGTCGAACGCCGCGTACAGCACCGTCGTCCTCCGGCACACCACCGGTGACCAGGCCGGCTTGCTGCTGAAGGTCTCGCTGCGGGCCTCCGCATGACAGCGGTCGGCGACCGAGCTGTCCAGGACCTCCGCCCAGGGCGTCGCCGCCTTCAGCCGCGCCGTGTGGTCGTCGGCGAGCGCCACCGCCCGGTCGTGGGCCTCACGCGTGTCGGCGGCGCGGGCCAGTCCCGCCGCGTCCGGCGCCTTGGGAACGGTGTTCAGATCGTAGAGAGCCCAGGCAAACACTGCGACGACGATCACCGCCGCCGCCACGACCAGGCCAAGCAACGTCAGCAACACCCGCCGTATCCCGGACCGGACCGAGTTATCCCCCGCGCTCATGGCCACCACCGTAGCCACGGCCTCCCGCCGAACCCCGGCGCGAGATGCCTCCGAGACGCCCTCGCAACGGGCCCGAGACTCGCCCGCAGGTCCGCGCCTACGCGGCCCCGGCAAACTCCGGCGGCCGCACCGGCTCCTCAACAACCCCGACGCGGTCACGTCACGTCCGAGTCAAAAGCTCGCCAAAGCCGTGGCGGCCTCCCCCTCCGCCGCGCTATCAACATGAGAGCAGGACCGCCGCCTGACGGTCCGGGACACGGGGGAACCTCACATGAGCAGCATCCGCGCTGGTAGAAGCATGCTGGCACTCGTCAGCCTCGCGGCAGTAGGCGCGCTGACCCTCACCGCTTGCAATGACGACAACTCGTCGGACACGGCCACGCGCACTCCGCCCCCGGCCGCCGCCCCGACGACCCCGGCGGCCGCCCCGACCACGCCCGCCGCCGCGCCGACCACCCCGGCCGCCGCGAGCCCGTCCAGCAGCGCTCCGGCCAGCGCCCCCGCCAGCGCGCCCGCGCCCGCGGCCGGCGGCGGCGCGGACGCCACCCCGGGGCAGACCTTCAAGATCGGCCAGCCCGCCCAGGTGCAGTTCACCTCCGGCAGCACCAAGGGCGTCATCGCACTCGCCGTCAGCTCGATCGAGACGGGCGACCCGGCCGACCTGGACTCGCTCAAGCTCGGCGACAAGGCGAAGGGCCTCGTCCCGTACTACGTCCACTACACGATCACCAACGCCGGGACCACCGACCTGTCCTTCACCAGCGTGGACCACATCAAGGGCCTCCTGCCGGACGGCAGCGAGGCCCAGGAGCTGATGATCATCGGCGGCTTCGCCAAGTGCCCGAGCTCCTCACTCCCGAAGGGCTTCACCAACGGCCAGACCGCCCAGGGCTGCGCGGTCGCCCTCGCCCCGACGGCCACCAAGGTCACGGGCGCCGAGTACTGGGGCTCCCCCTACACCCTCGGCAAGGGCGCCATCTCCTGGAAGTAGCGGGTGCAGGGTGCGGGTGTCGGAGCCGGGCTTCCGCCGGCCCGGCACCCGTACCGGCCGCGACGGCGGCCCGGCGAGGCATCGGGCCGGACCCCCGGGGTACCGTCCCCCTCATGAACGAGTCCCGCCACCCGTCGCCCCGCCAGAACGCAGGGGCAGTCCGCTCCATCCGGGCCCGGTACGCCCGCAGCTACCGGCTGCGGGTCGCCGCGCTGTTCGCGGGGGTCGTCCGCGATGGGCTCCTCGTCGCCTTCAAGGCCGTGGCGAAGTCATCCCGCCGCCGCAACGCGGGCGACAGCGACTGCTGACGCCGCGTCGCGGCGGGGCCCGCCCTGCTCAGTCCTGGGCCGGCGCCGGCGCGCCCACGGGCAGCAGGCCGCGCTCGCCGAAGACCTTCTTGGCGACGAACGTGGCGTTGAGGGCGCGGGGCATGCCGCAGTAGACGGCCGAGTGCAGCAGCGCCTCGACGATCTCCTCGGGGCCGAGGCCGACGTTGAGGGCCGCGTTGATGTGCACGTCCAGCTGCGGTTCGCAGCCGCCGAGAGCGGTGAGCATGCCGAGCGTGACCAGCTGCCGGTCACGGGGGGCCAGGCCGGGCCGGTCGTAGATGTCACCGAAGGCCCAGGCGACGACCTGGTGGCCCAGCTCCGGCGAGATGTCCGCCAGTGCGTCGACGACCTTCTGCCCGCCCTCCCCGTCGACGCGGGTCAGGACCTCCATGCCGTGGTCGAAACGCTCCTGGCGGGTTGCGGCGGGGGCGGGGACGGCGGGGGCAGCAGCAGCGGCGTTCTTCATGAGTGGTCCGTTTCCGCCGCCGGAACGGCAGCTGTTCGTTGCGGGTGATCCTGCACTCCGGCCGCGGGATTCGCGTCTCCGCCGGCCACACCAAGGACAGTAGGAGTTGGAGTCCGCTCTAGGGCAAGCACCGCCGCAGCGCCCACACGGAGCCCCGCACACAGCCCTGCGCATCCCCCTGGCGCAATTCTCCGTACTGTGTATAGTGTACTGCGTACGGGGTATTTGCCGACGAGAGGGCCTTCATCCATGCAGATCACCGCTGCCGCCGTTTCGCTCACCGTCGAGGACGAGGCCGCCTCCTCGGCGTTCCTCCAGAAGCACTTCGGGTTCGCCGAGCAGATGGCGGCCGACGGGTTCGTCTCGCTCGGGCGGGAGGACTCCGGGATGAACGTGATCTTCCTGCGGCGTGGGATCGAGGTCCTGCCGGAGGGGTTCCGGGACCAGCACGCGGCCGGGCTGATCCTCGCCTTCAACGTCACCGATCTGGAGGGCGAGGAGGCGCGGCTCCGCGGGGAGGGCGTGAAGATCACCATGCCCCTGCTGGAGGAGCCGTGGGGCGAGAAGCTGTTCCAGGTCACCGACCCGAACGGGGTCGTGATCCAGCTGGTCGAGTGGGTTCAGCAGTAGGACCAAGGGCAGTAGCAACAGGGCCGTAGCGGCCGGCCAGTAGCAGAAACGACGGCGCCCCCATGACCCAGGCCATGGGGGCGCCGTCGTCGTACGGACCTCAGTCGACGGTCCAGGTGTCGCTCCCGGCCAGCAGCGCGGCCAGCTCGCCCTGGCCGTGGTGGGCGACCGCCGTGGCGAGCTGGGAGGCCATCAGCTCGTCGTACACCGGGCGCTGCACGCTCCGCAGCACGCCGATCGGGGTGTGGTGCAGCGTGTCCGCGTCAGCGATCCGGGAGAGGGCGAACGCCCCGGCCGGGCCGGAGGCGTGGGCGTCGTGGACGACCACCGAGGCCTCGTTGCCGGCGGTGACGGCGTCGACGAACAGCTCGCCGTCCGGGCCGCGGAAGACGCCCTTGGCGCCATCGGCGCCGAACCGGATCGGCTGCCCGTGCTCCAGGCGGATCAGCGCCTCGTCCCGGGTGCCCGGCTCCTTCAGGACCTCGAAGGCGCCGTCGTTGAAGATGTTGCAGTTCTGGTAGATCTCCACCAGCGCCGTGCCCTCGTGCTCCGCCGCCGCCCGCAGCACCGACTGGAGGTGCTGGCGGTCGGAGTCGATGGTGCGCGCGACGAACGAGGCCTCCGCGCCGATCGCCAGCGAGAGCGGGTTGAACGGGGCGTCCAGCGAGCCCATCGGCGTCGACTTGGTGATCTTGCCGAGCTCACTGGTCGGCGAGTACTGGCCCTTGGTGAGGCCGTAGATCCGGTTGTTGAAGAGGAGGATCTTCAGGTTGACGTTCCGCCGCAGCGCGTGGATCAGGTGGTTGCCGCCGATCGAGAGCGCATCGCCGTCACCCGTCACCACCCAGACACTCAAGTCCTGCCGGGACGAGGCGAGCCCGGTGGCGATGGCCGGCGCCCGGCCGTGGATCGAGTGCACACCATAGGTGTTCATGTAGTACGGGAAGCGCGACGAACAACCGATCCCGGAGACGAAGACGGTGTTCTCCCGCTTGATCCCCAGCTCCGGCATGAAGGACTGCACGGCAGCCAGGATCGCGTAGTCACCGCAGCCGGGACACCAGCGCACCTCCTGGTCGGTCTTGAAGTCCTTGGCGCTCTGTGGCGTGTCGCTCTTCGGGACCAGCTTCAACGAGGGGAACTGCTCGCTCATCGGTTGTCCTCCTCGCTCGCCGATGCGGCCGCCGAGTTGCTCGCCGACTCGTCCAGATTGCCGATCGCCGCCCACAGCACGTCCGCCAACTGCGCTGCCTTGAACGGCAGTCCGCGCACCTGGTTGTAGGACTGCGCGTCCACCAGATACTTGGCGCGCAGCAGCAGTGCCAGCTGCCCGAGGTTCATCTCGGGGACGATGACCTTGTCGTAACTCTTCAGTACCGCGCCGAGATTGGCCGGGAAAGGATTCAGATTCCGCAGGTGCGCCTGGGCGACATGGCCGCCGTCCGCCCGGACCCGGCGGACGGCCGCGGTGATCGGCCCATACGTCGAACCCCAGCCGAGCACCAGGACGCGCGCTTCGCCGGACGGGTCGTCAACATTGACAGCAGGAACGGTAATCCCGTCCACCTTGGCCTGCCGGGTGCGGACCATGAAGTCGTGGTTGGCCGGGTCGTACGAGATGTTGCCGGTGCCGTCCTGCTTCTCGATGCCGCCGATCCGGTGCTCCAGGCCCGGCGTACCGGGGACCGCCCAGGGGCGGGCCAGCGTCTGCGGGTCGCGCAGGTACGGCCAGAAGGCGCCGTCCTCCCGGTTCGGACCGGTCGCGAAGTCCGGTTCGATCACGGGCAGTTCGTCGACCTCCGGGATCCGCCAAGGCTCGGAGCCGTTGGCCAGGTAACCGTCCGAAAGCAGGAACACCGGCGTCCGGTAGGTGACCGCGATGCGTGCTGCCTCCAGCGCCGCGTCGAAGCACTCGGCCGGGGTGGCCGGGGCCACGATCGGCACCGGGGCCTCGCCGTTGCGCCCGAACATCGCCTGCAGGAGGTCCGCCTGCTCGGTCTTGGTCGGCAGACCGGTGGACGGGCCGCCGCGCTGGATGTCGACCACCAGCAGCGGCAGTTCGAGCGAGACGGCCAGGCCGATGGTCTCGCTCTTGAGCGCCACACCCGGGCCCGACGTGGTGGTCACGCCGAGCGCGCCGCCGAAGGCCGCACCGAGCGCCGCGCCGATACCGGCGATCTCGTCCTCGGCCTGGAAGGTGCGCACGTCGAAGTTCTTGTGCTTGCTCAGCTCGTGCAGGATGTCCGAGGCCGGGGTGATCGGGTACGAGCCGAGGTAGAGCGGCAGCCCGGAGCGCTCGGCAGCGGCGATCAGGCCGTAGGAGAGGGCCAGGTTGCCGGAGATGTTGCGGTAGCGGCCCGGGGGCAGCTTGGCCGGCGACACCTCGTAGGAGACCGCGAAGGACTCCGTCGTCTCGCCGAAGTTCCAGCCCGCCCGGAAGGCGCTGATGTTGGCCTCGGCGATCTGCGGCTTCTTGGCGAACTTGCTGCGCAGGAAGGACTCGGTGCCGTGGGTGGGCCGGTGGTACATCCAGGAGAGCAGGCCCAGGGCGAACATGTTCTTCGCCCGCTCGGCGTCCTTGCGGGCCAGGCCGCTGTCCTTGAGCGCCTCCAGGGTCAGCGTGGTCAGCGGCACCTTGTGCAGGTGGAACGCCTCCAGCGAGCCGTCGGCCAGCGGATCGGCCGGGTAGCCGACCTTGGCCAGGGCGCGCTTGGTGAACTCGTCGGTGTTGACGATGATCTCCGCGCCGCGCGGCAGGTCCGGCAGGTTCGCCTTGAGGGCGGCCGGGTTCATCGCCACCAGGACGTTGGGCGCGTCCCCCGGGGTCAGGATGTCGTGGTCGGCGAAGTGCAGCTGGAAGGACGACACACCCGGCAGCGTCCCGGCAGGAGCCCTGATCTCGGCCGGGAAGTTGGGCAGGGTGGAGAGGTCGTTGCCGAAGGACGCCGTCTCCGAGGTGAAGCGGTCACCGGTGAGCTGCATCCCGTCACCGGAGTCTCCGGCGAACCGGATGATCACCCGGTCCAGTCTGCGGATCGGCTTGGCGCGCCTGGGCTGCGGACTGGTCGGCGCAGCGGCACCGGAACGGTCCTCACCCGTCCCGGAGCGGCCCTCGCCGCCATCCGAGCCGTCCACTGCTTCTGACTGATCGACCTGACTGGTCACTGCCGCGGACCTCCTCGTGGGCACCAGCCGCGGGCGTGAGCCGTGTGCCCCGTCCGCCTGGTGCACCTCTCGCATCCTATGCGGGTAAGGATTGCCTTGGACGGAACTACCCGATGCGGCGGCAAATCACTGCCACATTGGGTACAACGCCTTGAATCCGCGGTCCCATACCGGTTCGGAACCGGCCGGTTCGGATGCCTACCAGTCACGTCGCACGCCCCCGGCGCGCCCCCGCCAGAGGTTCGGGCGGGGGCTCGGGCGGGGGCTCGGGCCGGGAGTGCGGGCCAGGAGTGCGGGCTAGGAGTTCAGATAGGTGAGCACCGCCAGGACCCGGCGGTGGTCCTCAGGGCTCTGGGCCAGACCCAGCTTGAGGAAGATGTTGCTCACGTGCTTCTCCACCGCGCCGTCCGAGACCACCAGCTGCTTGGCCACCGCCGTGTTGGTCCGGCCCTCGGCCATCAGCCCGAGCACCTCGCGCTCGCGCGGGGTCAGCCGGGCCAGCACGTCGCCCTTGCGGCTGCGGCTGAGCAGCTGCTGCACGACCTCCGGATCCAGCGCGGTGCCGCCCCCGGCGACCCGGACCACCGCGTCCACGAACTCGCGCACCTCGGCGACCCGGTCCTTCAGCAGGTAGCCCACGCCCCGGGTGGAGCCGGCCAGCAGCTCGGAGGCGTACCGCTCCTCCACGTACTGCGAGAGCACCAGCACGCCCAGCTCCGGGTAGAGGCCGCGGAGCGTGACGCAGGCGCGGACGCCCTCATCGGTGTGGGTCGGGGGCATCCGGACGTCGGCGACCACCACGTCGGGCAGCGCGCCGTCGGCGGCCAGGTCGTGGACGGCCTTCAGCAGCGCCTCACCGTCCCCGACGCCCGCCACGACCTCCAGACCCCGGTCGGTGAGCAGCCTGGTCAGGCCCTCCCGCAGCAGTACGGAGTCCTCGGCGATGACGACGCGAAGCATGGTGGCCTTCCGGGTTGGCACGACTGCGGGCGGGGCTGACGGGTGTCAGTCTTCCCTACTCGCAGGGCCGTCGGGCGATAAATCACACCGCGCAGCAACCGGAGCAACGGCGGGCAACAGCGGGCACCTCCGGGCAGGACGGCTGACCACCGGGCACGGCCAAGGGCCACCGAGGCCGGCCAGGGACCGCCGGGCACCACGGATGGCCGCGGCCGCATCACCGGACGACGGCACCCGGGCCGCCCCCTCACATGGTGCGGATGGCCACCGCGTCGCACAGGCCCTGGAGCGCCGCCTTGGCCGCGCCGTCCGGCAGCGGGTCGAGCAGCGCGCGGGCCTCCTCCGCGTGCCGCAGCGTCTCCCGGCGGGCGTGCTCCAGCGCGGGGTGGCGGCGCAGCAGCCGCAGCGCCTCGGCGTGCCGCTCGTCGTCGCCGAGGTCGCCGTCGATCAGCTCGCGCAGCCGCAGGTCGGCCGGGTCGGACTCGTCCACCGGCATCTGCCGGAGCAGCAGGGTGGGCAGGGTCGGCACGCCCTCGCGCAGGTCGGTACCGGGGGTCTTGCCGGACTCGTGGCCGTCGCTGGCGATGTCGAGCACGTCGTCGGCCAGCTGGAACGCGATGCCGATGCGCTCGCCGTAGGCGCTGAGGATGTCCGTCACCCAGGGCTCGGCACCGGCCAGCAGTGCTCCTATCCGGCAGGAGACGGCGATCAGCGAGCCGGTCTTGCCGGCCAGCACGTCCAGGTAGTGGCGCAGCGGGTCGTCGTCCGGGCCGGGGCCGGCGGTCTCCAGGATCTGCCCGGTGACCAGCCGCTCGAAGGCGTCGGCCTGCACGCGGACGGCGTCGGGGCCGAGGTCGGAGAGCACCTGGGAGGCGCGGGAGAAGAGGAAGTCGCCGGTGAGGATGGCGACCGAGTTGTCCCAGCGCGAGTTGGCGCTGGGGGCGCCGCGGCGAACGGGGGCCTCGTCCATCACGTCGTCGTGGTAGAGCGTCGCGAGGTGGGTCAGCTCGACGACGACGGCGGCGGGCACCACGCCGGGCGCGTTGGCGTCGCCGAACTGGGCGGCGAGCATCACCAGCAGGGGGCGGAAGCGCTTGCCGCCCGCTTCCATCAGGTGGCTGGCGGTGACGGTGATGAACGGGACGTCGCTCTTGACGGCCTCCATGAGCGCGGCTTCCACCGCGTCCATCCCGGCCTGGACGTCACGGGTCAGATCGCGGTCCTGCACGCTGAGCCCAAAGGGTCCCACGACGGTCACGAAGACCACTCCTCTGTCCCTGGTCGATCTAGCGGCCTGGTCCCTGAGTGCCGCCGCTTGGCCATACAGGCAGGGTATCCGGTCGCGAGTGGATCACTGCACGGGCGTGCGGGTCCTGTCATGGTCGGGCCGGACGCGCAGGTCGGAGCCGGTCCGGAAGCGGCGCGTCCGGGCCGCGCGGAGAGTTGCGCGGCCCGGACGGTGGAGCGCCGGCGGGTGGCCGGCCCGGGGCTCAGCGGACGAAGAGCGAGGCCTTCGACGCCAGGTCCAGGAAGTACTGCGGAAGCAGGCCGAGGCCGAGGGTGACGAGGACGCCGAAGCCGATCGCGGTGGCCGTGAAGGCGCTCGGGATGGCCACGGTCGGGCCGCCCGGCTGCGGGTCGGAGAAGAACATCAGCACGATCACCCGGATGTAGAAGAACGCGGCCACCGCCGAGCTGAGCACACCGACGATCACCAGCGGGGTCGCCCCGCCGGCCGCCGCGGCCTGGAAGACCGCGAACTTCCCGGTGAAGCCCGAGGTGAGCGGGATGCCCGCGAAGGCCAGCAGGAAGAGCGCGAAGACGGCCGCGACCAGCGGCGAGCGCCGGCCCAGCCCGGCCCAGCTGGACAGGTGCGTCGCCTCGCCCTTGGAGTCGCGCACCAGGGTGACCACGGCGAAGGCGCCGAGCGTCACGAAGGAGTACGCCAGCAGGTAGAACAGCACCGAGCTGAGGCCCTGCTTGTTGGTGGCGATCACGCCGGTCAGGATGAAACCGGCGTGCGCGATGGAGGAGTAGGCGAGCAGCCGCTTCACGTCCTGCTGGGTGACGGCCAGGACGGCGCCGACCACCATGGTCAGGATCGCCACGCCCCAGAGCACCGGCCGCCAGTCCAGCCGCAGGCCGGGGAAGGCCACGTAGAACAGCCGGAGGAAGGCACCGAACGCGGCCACCTTGGTCGCGGCCGCCATGAACCCGGTGACCGGCGTCGGCGCGCCCTGGTAGACGTCCGGGGTCCAGGAGTGGAACGGCACCGCGCCGACCTTGAAGAGCAGGCCGACCGCGAGCATCGCCAGGCCCACCAGCAGCAGCGCGTCGTTCTGGGTGGTGGAGAGCAGCGCCGGGGTCGCCAGCGCCTTGCCGGAGATGACGTCGGCGATGTCGCCGAGCCTCACGCTGCCCGCGTACCCGTACAGCAGGGCGGTGCCGAACAGGAAGAACGCCGAGGCGAAGGCGCCGAGGAGGAAGTACTTGACCGCCGCCTCCTGGGAGAGCAGCCGGCGGCGCCGGGCCAGCGCACAGAGCAGGTAGAGCGGGAGGGAGAAGACCTCCAGCGCCACGAACATGGTCAGCAGGTCGTTGGCGGCGGGGAAGAGCAGCATGCCGCCGACCGCGAACATGGTGAGCGGGAAGACCTCGCTGGTGGTGAAGCCGGCCCGGACCGCGGCGCGCTCCTGCTCGCCGCCCGGGGTGGCGGCGGCCTGCGCGGCGAACGCGTCGGCCGGCTCACCGCCCGCCTTGGGCTCCAGCTTCCGCTCGGCGTAGGTCAGCACCGTGACCACGGAGGCCAGCAGGATCACACCCTGCAGGAAGAGCGCCGGGCCGTCGAGCGCGACCGAGCCCATCGCCAGCAGGTCGACCTTGGTGGAGCCGTAGCCCTGGGCGGCGAGCACCACCACGGCGGTGAAGGCGCCGGCCAGGCCGAGCAGGGCCAGCCAGACCTGCGCCCAGTGCCGGTGCCGGCGGGGTAGGAAGGCCTCCAGCAGGATGCCGGCCACGGCGGTGCCGAAGACCACCAGCATCGGGGAGAGCTGTCCGTACTCGACATGCGGCGCCGGGATGCTCGGGGTGTTGCCGCCCGCGGCGGCGAGCCATCCGGTGGTGCTCACTTGTGCTCACCTCCTGAGGTGGCGTCTCCGTGGGCGGCGACCGGGTGGGCCGGCGCCGGGTCGGACTGGTGGACCTGCGAGAGGGTCGCGTCCACCGCCGGGTTGACGATGTCGGTGAGCGGCTTCGGGTAGACGCCGAGCAGCACGGTCAGGGCCAGCAGCGGGGCGACCACCGCGAGCTCGCGCACCTTGAGGTCGGGCATGGCGCGCACGCCCTCCTTGACCGGGCCGGTCATGGTGCGCTGGTAGAGCAGCAGGGCGTAGAGCGCGGCGAGCACGATGCCGAAGGTGGCGACGATGCCGATCGCCGGGTACCGGGTGAACGTGCCGACCAGGACGAGGAACTCGCTGACGAACGGTGCCAGGCCGGGCAGCGAGAGGGTGGCCAGGCCGCCGATCAGGAACGTCCCCGCGAGCACCGGCGCGACCTTCTGCACGCCGCCGTAGTCGGCGATCAGCCGGGAGCCGCGGCGGGAGATCAGGAAGCCGGCCACCAGCATCCACGCGGCGGTGGAGATGCCGTGGTTGACCATGTAGAGGGTGGCTCCGCTCTGGCCCTGGCTGGTCAGCGCGAAGATGCCCATGATGATGAAGCCGAAGTGCGAGATGGAGGCGTAGGCGACCAGCCGCTTGATGTCCTTCTGGCCGATGGCGAGCAGCGCGCCGTAGATGATCCCGATCACCGAGAGGACGAGGATCGCCGGGGCGAAGGTCTTCGAGGCGTCCGGGAAGAGGCCGAGGCAGAAGCGGAGCATCGCGAAGGTGCCGACCTTGTCGACCACCGCGGTGATCAGCACGGCCGTTCCGGCGGTGGACTCGCCCATCGCGTTCGGCAGCCAGGTGTGCAACGGCCAGAGCGGGGCCTTCACGGCGAAGGCGAAGAAGAAGCCGAGGAACAGCGCCTTCTCGGCGGTGCCGCTGAGCACCAGCCTGCCGTCGGCGATCGCGCCGGTCAGCGTCGGGAGGTCGAAGGTGGCGAAGCCCTGGTCCTGCGCGATCACGTACAGGCCGATCACGGCGGCCAGCATGATCAGGCCGCCGAGCAGGTTGTAGAGCAGGAACTTCACCGCGGCGTACGAGCGCTGACGTGCCGACTCGGGGCCGCCCGCCTTGTCGCCGAAGCCGCCGATCAGGAAGTACATCGGGATCAGCATGGCTTCGAAGAAGACGTAGAAGACGAAGACGTCGGTGGCGAAGAAGGAGACGATCACCATCGCCTCGACCGCCAGGATCAGGGCGAAGAAGCCCTGGGTGCGCCTCCTGTTCTCGAAGGTGCCGTCCGGCGCGGCCGGCGCCGGGTCGGCGTCGTGCCAGGAGGCCAGCATCACGATCGGCACGAGCACCGCGGTGAGCAGCGCCAGCACGGTGCCGATGCCGTCCACGCCGAGCGAGAAGGTGATGCCGAAGGAACGGATCCAGCTGTGGGACTCGGTCAGCTGGTAGCGCGCGCCGCCCGGCTCGAACCGCGCGGCCACGGTGGCGGCCAGGGCCAGGGTGACGGCCGAGACGCCGAGTGCGACGGCCTTGGTGGTCCGCCGCCGGGCCTCGGTGGACCCGGCGGGCAGTGCGGCGGTGAGCACCGCGCCGGCCGCCGGGACGGCGCAGGTGGCGGACAGCAGGGCACTCATCGCCACACCCCCGGAGATGAACTGGGCCTATTCATCAGACGGACCTCATCAGGAGAGTCGTGGCGACCAGCACCAGCGTGCCGCCGAACATGGAGAGCGCGTACGAGCGGACGTAGCCGTTCTGGATCCTCCGCAGCCGGCTGGAGACGCCGCCGATGGTGGCGGCCAGGCCGTTGACGAAGCCGTCCAGGCCGCGGCTGTCGAAGAAGACCAGCGCCGCGGTGAGCGCCGAACCGGGACGGACCAGGACGGCGTGGTTGAAGTCGTCCTGGAGCAGGTCGCGACGGGCGGCCCGGGTGAGCGGGGAGCCGACCGGCGGCACCACGGGGACGGCGGAGCGGCCGTACATCACGTACGAGAGCGCGACGCCGGCCAGCATGCAGACCGTGGCGAGCAGGGTGACCACCAGCGGGCTGAGCGGCGAGTTGCCCTCCTCGTACCCGGTGACCGGCTCCAGCCAGTCCACGAAGGAGTTGTTCAGGACGAACAGGCCACCGGCGAAGACCGAACCGAAGGCGAGCAGGATCATCGGGGTGGTCATGGTCTTCGGCGACTCGTGCGGGTGCGGGTCGTGGCCCTCGGCGTCGGGCTTCCAGCGCTTCTCCCCGAAGAAGGTCATGATCATCACCCGCGTCATGTAGAACGCGGTGACGGCCGCGCCGACCAGGGTGCAGAGGCCGAGGATCCAGCCCTCGGTGCCGCCCTTGGCGAAGGCCGCCTCGATGATCTTGTCCTTGGAGAAGAAGCCGGACAGGCCCGGGAAGCCGATGATGGCCAGGTAGCCGAGGCCGAAGGTGACGAAGGTGACCGGCATGTACTTGCGCAGGCCGCCGTAGTGACGCATGTTCACCTCGTCGTTCATGCCGTGCATGACCGACCCGGCACCGAGGAACAGCCCCGCCTTGAAGAAGCCGTGCGTGACCAGGTGCATGATCGCGAAGGCGTACCCGATCGGGCCGAGGCCGGCCGCCAGGATCATGTAGCCGATCTGCGACATGGTCGAGCCGGCCAGCGCCTTCTTGATGTCGTCCTTGGCACAACCGACGATCGCACCGAAGAGCAGCGTGACGGCGCCGACCACCACCACGGCGGTCTGGGCGTCCGGCGCCAGGTTGAAGATCGTGCCGGAACGGACGATCAGGTAGACGCCGGCGGTCACCATGGTGGCCGCGTGGATCAGGGCCGAGACCGGGGTCGGACCCTCCATGGCGTCCCCGAGCCAGGACTGCAGCGGCACCTGGGCGGACTTGCCGCAGGCCGCCAGTAGCAGCAGCAGACCGATCGCGGTCAGCTTGCCCTCGCTCGCCTGGCTCGCGCCGCCGGCCACGCCTTCCGAACCGAGGACCGGCCCGAACGCGAAGGAGCCGAACTCCACGAACATCAGCATGATCGCGATCGAGAGACCCATGTCGCCGACGCGGTTGACGATGAACGCCTTCTTGGCGGCCGTCGCGGCGCTCGGCTTGTGCTGCCAGAAGCCGATCAGCAGGTACGAGGCGAGGCCCACGCCCTCCCAACCGAAGTACAGCAGCAGGTAGTTGTCGGCGATCACCAGCAGCAGCATGGCTGCCAGGAAGAGGTTCAGGTACGCGAAGAAGCGGCGCCGGCGCTCGTCGTGCGCCATGTACCCCACCGAGTAGAGGTGGATCAGCGTGCCCACGCCGGTGATCAGCAGGACGAAGGTCATCGAGAGCTGGTCGAGCTGGAACGAGATGTCGGCCTGGAAGCCGTTCACCGGGATCCAGCTGTACAGGTGCTCGGTGACGGCGCGATCCTCGGGTGCCCGGCCCAGCATGGCCGAGAACAGGGCGAGTCCGAATCCGAAGGAGAGCGCGGCCAGCGCGGTGGCGAGCCAGTGACCGAAGCGGTCGAAGAGCGGGCCGCCGAGCAGAAGCAGGGCAGCACCGGCCAGCGGGGCCGCCACCAGCAGCGGAATGAGAGAGTTCACCGAAGGCCCTCCGCCTACAGCTTCATCAGATTGCTGTCGTCGACCGAAGCGGAGTGCCTGGTCCGGAAGATGGAGACGATGATGGCGAGGCCGACCACGACCTCGGCCGCCGCCACCACCATGGTGAAGAACGCGATGATCTGGCCGTCCAGATTGCCGTGCAGCCGGGAGAAGGTGACCAGGGCCAGGTTCGAGGCGTTGAGCATCAGCTCGACGCACATGAACAGGACGATCGCGTTGCGCCGGATCAGCACGCCGGAGGCGCCGATGGTGAACAACAGGGCGGAGAGATACAGGTAGTTGACCGGATTCACTCCGCCCCCTCCTCGTCGTGGCCGTTCGGCGCGGCGTGGTTGTTGGTCGCCGCCGGCTCCAGCTCCTTGCGCGAGCCGTTGCGCGGACCCGTGAGCGGACCGGTCACCGGCGGGCGCTCCGACGGCGGGCGGCCCAGCCAGTCGGCGGTGGTGGACTCCAGCTCGGCCATCCGCCGGAGCATCTCCTGGCTGACGTCGCGGATCTGCCCACGCTCGCGCAGGGTCCCCATCACCGAGTCCTCGGCGATCGTGCCGTCCGGCAGCAGGCCGGGGATGTCCACCGCGTTGTGCCGGGCGTAGACGCCCGGCGCGGGAAGCGGCGGGACCTGGATGTTGTCCTGGACCCGCTGGGCGGCCAGCTCGCGCTGCGTCTTCGGGGCCTTCACGTGCTCGCGGTGGGTCAGCACCATGGCGCCGATCGCGGCCGTGATCAGCAGTGCGCCGGTGACCTCGAAGGCCCAGACGTACTTGGTAAAGATCAGCCGGGCCAGGCCCTGGACATTGCCCTCGGCGTTGGCCTCGGCGAGGCCCGTGAAGGTGTCCAGCTTGGCGTTGGCGATGCCCGCCATCAGCAGCACGCCGAAGCCGAGCCCGCAGAGCACCGCGGCGAACCGCTGGCCCTTGAGCTGCTCCTTCAGCGAGTCGGCGCTGGTGACGCCGACCAGCATGACCACGAAGAGGAAGAGCATCATGATCGCGCCGGTGTAGACGACGATCTGCACCACGCCCAGGAAGACCGCGCCCTGGGCCATGTAACAGACCGCCAGGGCGAGCATGGTGGCCGCCAGGCAGAGCGCACTGTGCACGGCCTTCTTCATCAACAGCATGCCGAGCGCGCCGCCGACGGCGATCACCGCGAGCACCCAGAACTGGACGGCCTCGCCGGTCGAGGTCGCGCCCGTCACGGCGGCGAGGTCGAGCGAGGTGGAGGCGGTGGTCACTGCTGGGCCTCCTTCTCCCGGGCGGTGCGCTCCTGCTGGACCGTCCCCGGCGCCGCCGCGGTGATCTCGCCCCGGTAGTAGGCACCCTCGTCGGTGCCCGGGAAGATCGCGTGCGGGGTGTCGACCATGCCCTCGGAGAGGCCGACCAGCAGCTGCTCCTTGGTGAAGATGAGGTCCCTGCGGGAGGTGTCCGCGAGCTCGTACTCGTTGGTCATGGTAAGCGCGCGGGTCGGGCAGGCCTCGATGCAGAGGCCGCAGAGGATGCAGCGGGCGTAGTTGATCTGGTACACCACGCCGTACCGCTCGCCGGGCGAGTAACGCTCCTCCTCGCGGTTGTCGGCGCCCTCGACGTAGATCGCGTCGGCCGGGCAGGCCCAGGCGCAGAGCTCGCAGCCGACGCACTTCTCCAGACCGTCCGGGTGCCGGTTCAGCTGGTGGCGGCCGTGGAAGCGCGGAGCGGTGGGCTTCTTCTGCTCCGGGTACTGCTCGGTGAGCCGCTTCTTGAACATGGCCTTGAAGGTCACGCCGAAGCCGGCGGCCGGCCCGAGGACGGAAGGCTTGTCGGGCCGGTCTGGCCGGTCGCCGCTGCCGTTCTGGTCGGACGACATCTCGGTTCAGCTCCCTTCGGAATGGTCGGCGCCGTTGAGGGCGTCCTGGAGTTGCTTCGGGGCGCGGCTGCGCCGGCGCGGGACCGGCGGGAGCTCCTGACCGGGCAGCGGGGGCACCGGGTACCCGCCCGCCATCGGGTCGAACTCTCCCCCGGCCTTCGGCTGGGAGGTGCCCCCCCGGCCGGCCGGGGCCTCCTCCTCCGGCTCGGGCTTGCGCCTCATGACGTCCCGCGCCAGGGCGAGCAGCAGGATCGCGCCCGCCGGGGCGCCGACGTACAGCACCACCTCGCCGAAGTCGTAGCCCTCGTTCCGCAGCGCCCGGACGCTGGCCACCATGACCAGCCAGACCAGCGAGACCGGGATCAGGACCTTCCAGCCCAGCTTCATGAACTGGTCGTAGCGGAGCCGGGGCAGGGTGCCGCGCAGCCAGATGAAGAAGAACAGCAGCAGCTGGATCTTGAGCGTGATCCAGAGCATCGGCCACCAGCCGTGGTTGGCCCCCTCCCAGAAGGTGGAGACCGGCCAGGGCGCGCGCCAGCCGCCCAGGAAGAGGGTGGACGCGACCGCCGAGACGGTGACCATGTTGACGTACTCGGCCAGCATGAACATCGCGAACTTCAGCGAGGAGTACTCGGTGTTGAAGCCGCCGACCAACTCGCCCTCGGCCTCCGGGAGGTCGAACGGCGCCCGGTTGGTCTCGCCCACCATCGCGATGATGTAGACGATGAAGGAGACCGGCAGCAGCACCGCGAACCAGGTCGGCTGCTGCGAGGAGACGATCTCCGAGGTGGACATCGAGCCCGAGTAGATGAACACCGCCGCGAAGGAGAGGCCCATCGCGATCTCGTAGCTGATCATCTGGGCGGACGAGCGGATCCCGCCGAGCAGCGGGTACGTCGAGCCGGACGACCAGCCGGCCAGCACGATGCCGTAGATGCCGACCGACGCCGTCGCCAGGATGTAGAGCAGCGCCACCGGGAAGTCGGTCAGCTGGAGCGGCGTCCGGGTGCCGAAGATCGACACCTCGTCGCCGGCCGGACCGAACGGGATCACCGCGAAGGCCATGAACGCGGGGATGGCGCAGACGATCGGGGCCAGGATGTAGACCACCTTGTCGGCGCCCGTGACCACCAGGTCTTCCTTGAGCGCCAGCTTCACGCCGTCGGCGAGCGACTGCAGCATGCCCCAGGGGCCGTGCCGGTTGGGGCCGATGCGCAGCTGCATCCAGGCCACGACCTTGCGCTCCCAGACGATCGCGATCAGCACCGTGCCGACCAGGAACGCGAAGCAGAAGACCGCCTTGAGCAGCACCAGCCACCAGGGGTCGCGGCCGAAGAAGCCCAGGGTCTCGTACGCGGCGAGGTTCACTGCTCCTCCTCCGTGGTCGTGGCGGCCTTGGCGCCGGGGGTGGCCTGACGGGCCCGGGTGGCGGGAGTGGGCCGGGTGGCGGGAGTGGCCGGACCGGCGGTCTCGGCGGAGGTCCCGGCGGGGGCCTCGGTGATGGTGTCGGTGGTGGGTTTGGTGATGGCCTCGGTGGTGGGTTTGGTGATGGCCTCGGTGATGGTGTCGGCCGCGATGGTGACCAGGTGGCCGACGGTGGTGCCGAGGGCCCGGTAGGCGCCGCCCGGGGAGGAGTTGAGCGGGATCCAGACCGTGCGGTCCGGGATGTCCTTGGTGATCTCCAGCGGCAGCGTCAGCGAACCGGCCGGGCCGGTCAGCCGCAGCGCGGCGGTACGCCCCTGAGCGGTGCCGAGCTCGGCGATGCCGGTCTGGGCGGTGCCGGGCTCGGCGGTGCCGGTCTGGGCGGTGCCGGGCTCGGCGGTGCCGGTCTGGGCGGTGCCGGGCTGGGCGGTTCCGGTCGCCTCTGCGCCGAAGGGCCCGGCGCCGATCTCCTCTGCGGTGGCCGGGGAGATCCGGGCGACCGCCGGGTGCCGGGTGCCGGCGAGGTGCGGGTCGCCCTGCTGGAGCGTGCCGTTGTCCAGCAGCTGGCGCCAACCCGCCAGCACCGCCTGGCCGGTGGCCGGCCGGGGCAGCAGCCCGGGGTGGGTGGCCGGGTCGGTGGACCGGTCCCCGGCCCACGGCGCGAACCGGTCCAGCTCCAGCCGGACGGCACGGACGTCGGCCAGGCCGAGCCGGTGCCCCAGCGCGTCGGCCAGCATGTTCAGCACCCTGGCGTCCGGGTGGAGGTGACGGCCCATCTGCTGGTCGGGCTTGAGCGCGGCCTCGAACATCCGCACCCGGCCCTCCCAGTCCAGGAAGGTGCCGGCCTTCTCGGCCACCGCGGCGACCGGCAACACCACGTCGGCCCGGGCGGTGACGGTGGACGGGCGCAGCTCCAGCGAGACCACGAACGGCACCGCGGCCAGCGCCTCCTCGGCGAGCGCCGGGTCCGGCAGGTCGTCCGGGTCGACGCCGCCGATCAGCAGCGCGTCCAGATCACCGGCGGCGGCGGCCGCGAGGATCTGGTCGGTGTCCCGGCCGATGCGGGCCGGGAGTTCGGCCACGCCCCAGGCGGCGGCGGCCTCGGCGCGGGCGGCCGGGGCGGAGACCGGACGGCCGCCGGGCAGCAGCCCCGGCAGCGCGCCGGCCTCGACGGCGCCGCGGTCACCTGCCCGGCGCGGGACCCAGGCGAGCCTGGCACCGGTGGCGTGGGCCAGCCGCAGGGCGGCGGTGAGCGCGCCGGGGGCGGCGGCCAGCCGCTCACCCGCCAGGATGACGGCACCCGGGGTGCGCAGCAGTTCGGCGGCGCGGCCGGCGTCGTCGTTCAGCGGCTCGTCGGCGGCGAGGGCGGCCAGCCACTCGGCCTCGGTGCCGGGGGCGGCGGGCAGCAGCGCGCCGCGCAGCTTGGTCAGCCCGCGGGAGCCGTAGGCGGCGACCGAGTACACCTTGAGGCCGGTGGCGCGGGTGGCCTTGCGCAGCCGCAGGAAGACGATCGGCGACTCCTCCTCGGGCTCGAATCCCGCGAGCAGGACGGCCGGAGCGTTCTCCAGCTCCTCGTAGGTGACGCCGGTGCCGTCGAGGTCCGTGCCGCGGCCGGCGACGGCGGCGGCCAGGAAGTCCGCCTCCTCGCCGCTGTGCGGACGGGAGCGGAAGTCCACGTCGTTGGTGCCCAGTACCACCCGGGCGAACTTGGCGTAGGCGTAGGCGTCCTCGACGGTGACCCGGCCGCCGGTGAGGACGCCGGTGCGGGCACCGCGCAGGCCCTCGGCGGCCCGGGCCAGCGCCTCCGGCCAGGAGGCGGGGGTCAGTTCACCGGTGCCGGCGTCACGGACGAGCGGGGTGGTGAGCCGGTCACGCTGCTGGGCGTAACGGAAGGCGAACCGGCCCTTGTCGCAGTTCCACTCCTCGTTGACCGCCGGGTCCTCCCCCGCCAGCCGCCGCAGCACCTTGCCGCGCCGGTGATCGGTGCGCTGGGCGCAGCCGGAGGAGCAGTGCTCGCAGACGCTCGGCGAGGAGACGAGGTCGAACGGGCGGGAGCGGAAACGATAAGCCGCCGAGGTGAGCGCGCCGACCGGGCAGATCTGGATGGTGTTGCCGGAGAAGTACGAGTCGAGCGGCTCGGCGTCCCCGATACCGACCTGCTGGAGGGCGCCGCGCTCGACCAGGTCGATGAACGGGTCCCCGGCGATCTGCTGCGAGAAACGGGTGCAGCGGGCGCAGAGCACACAGCGTTCGCGGTCCAGCAGCACCTGAGTGCTCAGCGGGATCGGCTTCTCGTAGGTGCGCTTCATCCCCTCGAAGCGGGAGTCGGTGTCGCCGGTGGACATCGCCTGGTTCTGCAGCGGGCACTCACCGCCCTTGTCGCAGACCGGGCAGTCCAGCGGGTGGTTGATCAGCAGCAGCTCCATCACGCCGCGCTGTGCCTTCTCTGCCACCGGCGAACTGACCTGCGTCCGGACCACCATGCCCTCGGCCACGGGGATGGTGCAGGAGGCGACCGGCTTGCGCTGGCCCTCGATCTCGACGATGCACTGCCGGCAGGCGCCGGCCGGATCGAGCAGCGGGTGGTCGCAGAAGCGCGGGATCTGGGTGCCGATCTGCTCGGCTGCCCGGATCACCAACGTCCCCTTGGGGACCTGCACTTCGACGCCGTCGATGGTGAGCGTGACCAGTTCGACCGCGGCCTTGGAGGTGGATGGCTCTGTGATCGTCACGCGTGCACCTCCCTTTCGGTGGCGGACTGGTGGCCGGGGCGGGGGCCGTCGGCCCAGACGGTGGAGGCGGCCGGGTCGAACGGGCAGCGGCGCTCGGCGAGGTGCTGCTCGTACTCGGCCCGGAAGTGCTGGAGCGAGGAGACGATCGGGCTGGCCGCGCCGTCGCCCAGGGCGCAGAAGGACTTGCCGTTGATGTTGTCGGCGATGTCGAGCAGCTTCTCCAGATCGCCGTCGACGCCCTCGCCGGCCTCGATCCGCCTGAGCAGCTGGACCAGCCAGTACGTGCCCTCGCGGCACGGGGTGCACTTGCCGCAGGACTCGTGGGCGTAGAACTCCGTCCAGCGGGTCACGGCCCGGACCACGCAGGTCGTCTCGTCGAAGATCTGCAGCGCCTTGGTGCCGAGCATCGAGCCGGCCGCACCGACGCCCTCGTAGTCGAGCGGGACGTCGAGGTGCTCATCGGTGAACATCGGGGTGGACGAGCCGCCCGGCGTCCAGAACTTGAGCCGGTGCCCGGCCCGGACGCCGCCGCTGATGTCCAGCAGCTGGCGCAGGGTGATGCCGAGCGGAGCCTCGTACTGGCCGGGGTTGGTGACGTGGCCGGAGAGCGAGTAGAGCGTGAAGCCGGGGGACTTCTCGGTGCCCAGGCCCTTGAACCACTCCTTGCCCTTGGCCAGGATCGGCGGCACCGAGGCGATCGACTCGACGTTGTTGACGACCGTCGGGCACGCGTAGAGGCCGGCGATGGCCGGGAACGGCGGGCGCAGCCGGGGCTGGCCGCGGCGCCCCTCCAGCGAGTCCAGCAGGGCCGTCTCCTCGCCGCAGATGTACGCGCCGGCCCCGGCGTGCACGGTGATGTCGAGGTCGATCCCGGAGCCCAGGATGTTCTTGCCGAGCAGCCCGGCCTCGTACGCCTCGGCCACGGCGGCGTGGAGCCGGCGGAGCACCGGGACGACCTCGCCGCGCAGGTAGATGAACGCGTGGTCGCAGCGGATCGCGTAGGAGGCGATGATCATGCCCTCGATCAGCGAGTGCGGGTTGGCGAACAGGAGCGGGATGTCCTTGCAGGTGCCCGGCTCGGACTCGTCCGCGTTCACCACCAGGTAGTGCGGCTTGCCGTCGTTCTGCGGGATGAACTGCCACTTCATGCCGGTGGGGAACCCGGCGCCGCCGCGGCCGCGCAGGCCGGCGTCCTTGACCAGGGCGATCACGTCGTCCGGGGGCATCGCGAGGGCGGCCTTCAGGCCCTCGTACCCGGAGTGGCGGCGGTAGGTGGCGAGCGTCCAGGGGCGGCTGTCGTCCCAGGAGGCGGAGAGCACGGGGGTGAGCAGCTTCTCGGCCGGCTCGGCGGAGGTCATCACGCTTCGGTCCCTTCGTGGCCGGTGCCCTCACGGTGGGTGTCCTCACGGTGGGTGCCCTCACGGTTGGCGCCCTCACGGTTGGCGCCCTCGTGACCGGTGCCTTCGTGGCGGGCTCCCTCGTGCTGGGCTCCCTCGTGGCGGGGCGAGACGACCTTGGCGCCGGCCGTGCCGGGCAGGGCCTCACCCCTGGCCAGGCGCAGGCCGGCCAGCGAGGGCGCGCCGCCCGCTCCGGACTCGTCCACGGCGCCGGGACGCTCGTCGGGGAAGCCGGCCAGGATCCGGGCGGACTCCTTGAAGCTGCAGAGCCGGGCGCCACGGGTGGGGCGGACCTCCTGGCCCGCCCGCAGGTCGTCGACCAACTGCCGGGCGCTCTCCGGGGTCTGGTCGTCGAAGAACTCCCAGTTGACCATCACCACGGGGGCGTAGTCGCAGGCGGCGTTGCACTCGATGTGCTCGATCGAGATCTCGCCGTCCTCGGTGGTCTCGTTGTTGCGGATACCGAGGTGCTGCTGGAGCTCGTCGAAGATCTGGTCCCCGCCGAGCACCGCGCACAGGGTGTTGGTGCAGACCCCGACGTGGTACTTCCCGGCCGGCCGGCGCCGGTACATGGTGTAGAAGGTGGCGACGGCGGTGACCTCGGCCGTGGTGAGATCCAACTGCTCGGCGCAGAACCGGATGCCGGTCGCGCTGACGAAGCCCTCCTCCGCCTGTACCAGGTGCAGCAGCGGCAGCAGGGCGGACCGGGCCACCGGGTAGCGGCCGATCAGCTCCGCGGCGTCGGCGGCGAGGCGGGCGTGCACCTCCTCGGGGTACGGCTTGGCCGGCAGTGCCGGCAGTCCGAGTTCCACATTGCTCACCGGTCCACGCCTCCCATCACCGGGTCGATCCCGGCCACCGCGACGATCACGTCGGCGACCTGGCCGCCCTCGCACATCGCCGCCATCGTCTGCAGATTGGTGAACGACGGATCCCGGAAGTGGACCCGGTAGGGGCGCGTCCCGCCGTCGCTGACCACGTGCACGCCCAGCTCGCCCTTGGGTGACTCGACCGCCACGTACGCCTGGCCGACCGGGACCCGGAAGCCCTCGGTGACCAGCTTGAAGTGGTGGATCAGGGCCTCCATCGACGTGCCCATGATCTTGCGGATGTGGTCGAGCGAGTTGCCCATGCCGTCCGGGCCGACGGCCAGTTGGGCCGGCCAGGCGATCTTCTTGTCGGCCACCATGACCGGGCCGGGCCGGAGCCGGTCCAGGCACTGCTCGACGATCCGCAGCGACTGGCGCATCTCCTCCAGCCGGATCAGGAAGCGGCCGTAGGAGTCGGCGCTCTCGGCGATCGCGACCTCGAAGTCGTAGTCCTCGTAGCCGCAGTACGGGTCGGTCTTGCGCAGGTCGTGCGGCAGGCCGGTGGCGCGCAGGATCGGGCCGGTGGCGCCGAGGGCCAGGCAGCCGGGCAGGTCGAGGAAGCCGACGTCGACCAGGCGGGCCTTGAACACCGGGTTGCCGGTGGCCAGCTTGTCGTACTCGTGCATCCGGGAGCGGAGCGTCTTGACCGCCTCGCGGATCTGGTCGACGGCCCCGGGCGGGAGGTCCTGGGCGAGGCCGCCGGGGCGGACGTAGGCGTGGTTCATCCGCAGGCCGGTGACCAGCTCGAAGACGTCCAGGATGAGCTCGCGGTCACGGAAGCCGTAGATCATCAGAGTGGTGGAGCCGATCTCCATGCCGCCCGTGGCCAGGCAGACCAGGTGCGAGGAGATCCGGTTGAGCTCCATCATCAGGACGCGGATGACGCTGGCCCGGTCCGGGATGTCGTCGGTGATGCCGAGCAGCTTCTCGACCGCCAGGCAGTAGGCGGTCTCGTTGAACAGCGGGGTCAGGTAGTCCATCCGCGTCACGAAGGTGGTGCCCTGGACCCAGCTGCGGAACTCCATGTTCTTCTCGATACCGGTGTGGAGATAGCCGATGCCGCAGCGGGCCTCCTTCACCGTCTCGCCGTCGATCTCCAGGATCAGCCGCAACACGCCGTGCGTGGACGGGTGCTGGGGGCCCATGTTGACGATGATGCGCTCGTCGTCCGCCCGGCCGACCGCCTCGACCACCTCGCCCCAGTCACCACCGGTGACGGTGAAGACCCGGCCCTCGGTGGTCTCGCGGGCCGCCGCGGTCTCCGCTGCCGCTTCCTTGGCCTCTCGGGCTTCCTTGGCTTCTCGGGCTTCCTCGGCCGATGATCCGGCCGCCGCTCCGGATGCTCCGGCCGCTCCGTCGGCCTTCTCGTAGTGCTGAGTACTCATCAGCTGTACGACCTCCGCTGGTCGGGTGCCGGGATCTGGGCGCCCTTGTACTCGACGGGGATGCCGCCGAGCGGGTAGTCCTTGCGCTGCGGGTGGCCCAGCCAGTCGTCCGGCATCATGATCCGGGTGAGCGCCGGGTGGCCGTCGAAGACCAGGCCGAAGAAGTCGTAGGCCTCGCGCTCGTGCCAGTCGTTGGTCGGGTAGACGCTGACCACGGACGGGATGCGCGGGTCGGCGTCCGGCGCGGTCACCTCCAGTCGGATCAGCCGGCCGTGGGTGATCGAACGCAGGTGGTAGACCGCGTGCAGCTCGCGGCCCTGGTCGCCCGGGTAGTGGACGCCACTCACCCCGAGGCAGAGCTCGAAGCGGAGCGCCGGGTCGTCGCGCAGGGTTCGGGCGGTCTTCAGCAGGTGCTCGCGGGCGACGTGGAAGGTCAGCTCGGCACGGTCGACGACGGTCTTCTCGATCACGTCCGCCGGGTCGAGGCCCTGCTCCTCCAGCGCGCCCTCCAACTCGTCCGCGACCTCGTCGAACCAGCCCCCGTACGGGCGTTGGCTCGCGGGCGGCAGGGCGATCGGGGCGGCGAGGCCGCCGAAGCCGGAGGTGTCACCGCTGCCCTTGGCGCCGAACATGCCCTGGCGCCGGCCGACCACCTCGACCGGGATCTCGCGGTGCGGCTGCTCGCGGCGCGTCTCGGGTACCTGGTCGTTCATCGCAGCTGCCCCCGCATCTCGCTCACGGGGGTGGCCTTGAGGGCCAGCGCCTCGCCCAGCTCCTCGGCCCGGCGGCGGTTCACGCCCAGCGGCTCGTGCTGGATCTTGTCGTGCAGCTTCAGGATCGCGTCCATCAGCATCTCCGGGCGGGGCGGGCAACCGGGCAGGTAGATGTCCACCGGGACGATGTGGTCGACGCCCTGCACGATCGCGTAGTTGTTGAACATCCCGCCCGAGGAGGCGCAGACGCCCATCGAGATGACCCACTTGGGGTTGGCCATCTGGTCGTACACCTGGCGCAGCACCGGGGCCATCTTCTGGCTCACCCGCCCCGCCACGATCATCAGATCGGCCTGCCGGGGGGAGCCCCGGAAGACCTCCATGCCGAACCGGGCCAGGTCGTAGCGGCCGGCTCCGGTGGTCATCATCTCGATCGCGCAGCAGGCCAGTCCGAAGGTGGCCGGGAAGAGCGACGCCTTGCGCACCCAGCCCGCGGCCGTCTCCACACTCGTGAGCAGAAAGCCGCTCGGCAGCTTCTCCTCGATTCCCATCAGATCCCTCTCAATGCCCTCGGTGCCCTCAAGTCCTGTGGTTCGTCCGCTCGTTCGGGTCGCTGCACCCGGCCGGGCTTGTCCGCCCGTTCACAAAGTCAGCGGCCGCCCCGCACTCAGTCCCACTCCAGGCCGCCGCGACGCCAGACATAGGCGTAGGCGACGAAGACGGTGGCGATGAACAGGAGCATCTCGACCAGTCCGAAGATCCCCAGGGCGTCGAAGCTCACCGCCCACGGGTAGAGGAAGACGATCTCGATGTCGAAGACGATGAAGAGCATCGCCGTCAGGTAGTACTTGATCGGGAACCGACCGCCGCCCACGGGCTGCGGGGTCGGCTCGATGCCGCACTCGTACGCCTCCAGCTTGGCCCGGTTGTAGCGCTTCGGGCCGGTCAGTGAGGCCATCACGACGGAGCCGACCGCGAACGCCGCCGCGATGGCACCGAGTACGAGGATCGGCGCGTAGGCATTCATAGCCCCCGCTCCCTCCGTCCAGTCGTCCTTGACTGCAGATCGGAACCGACGGGTCACGCTGTGGTGGACCCGCGTTCCAGTTCCCGAGATCCACCTCATGTGAGGCAGTTCACAAAGCCTGGAACGAGCGCATCCTATGCCCGTCTGCTTGTGATCTGCGACACGCAGTTCACGACGATCTTTGTGATCTACGCCACCCCTGGAATGGTGGCGAAAGTGAACATGCCCAGAGTTGTCAACGCAAAGAAGTCAAATGGTCACAACCAGTCGCATTTATCTGCGAAGCGGCTGGTCAGGGCCGCGCTTCTATATCAACTATGCTCCGCTCAGAGCAAATTTCTGGGCGACAGGTTGACGTGTTATAGCGGCTCACTCGCAGGGGTGGCGGGTCTCCGAACGCGCGCTTGACCCTTCGTTCACAAGCGCGCGAGCGGGGCGGGGGGTTGGGGAGTAAGCCAGGGGCGGGGGCAGGCCGCCGACCGGGCCGGGGGCGAGCACGGGCCGCGGGTGGGCCGGGCCGCGGGCGGGCCGGGCCGGGGGCGGGCCGGGCCGGGCCGCCAACCCGAGGCAGGGCAGGGGGCAGGGCAGGGGCGGGTGCTCAGGAACTGCTCTCCCAGACCCAGGCGGCGATACCAACGCGATTCCGGGCGCCGATCTTGCGCTGGATCGTGGCCAGGTGGTTCTTCACCGTCCCAGCGGCAATGAACAGTTGCGAGCCGATCTCCGCATTGGTCGCTCCGCCGGCGACGAGCTGGGCGATCTCCGTCTCCCTCGCGGTGAGCTCCTCAACGAATTCCGGCCGCTGCCGCTCCGGCCCGCTCTGCGCCTCCTTCCTCTCTTGTCTCTCCTGCCTCCCCTTTCTCCCCTGTTCCTGGCGCCCCTGTTCCTGGCGATCCTGCTCCTGATCCCGGTGCGACAGCTGCCGCAGCAGGCGGACGGTGACCTGCGGACTGATCAACGCATCCCCGGCGACCGCTGCCCGGACCGCCTCCGCCAGCAGCGCCGGTCCCGAACGCTTCAGCAGGAACCCGGCCGCGCCGGCCCGGATCGCCGTGTGCACGTACTCGTCCAGGTCGAAGGTGGTCACCACAACCACCCGAAACTCCCGGCCCAGCTGCCGAGTCAGCTCCAGCCCGTCCAGTCGGGGCATTCGGATGTCCGCGAGGATCACGTCCGGCCGCAGTCGATGGGCCGCCTCCACCGCCACCGCGCCGTCCTCGGCCTCGCCCACCACCTCGATGTCCGGTTGAGCGTCCAGAATGATCCGGTACGCGCCGCGGATCGCCTCGTCGTCATCGGCGAGAAGGACTCGGATGCTCATCGGCCCTCCAAGGGCAGCGTCGCGGTGACTCGCCAACCGCCGGCCTTCTCCCGCCCGGAGGCGAGCGTCCCGCCCAGGGCCTCCACCCTGGCGGCCAGCCCGGCCAGTCCGCTGCCGCCCCGACCGGCCTCTCCACCGCGAGCCTCTCCCAGGCGCGCCCCGGACGCCTGCGGAGCCCCGCCGTCGTCCCGCACCATGACCTCCAGCCTCGGGCCCTCGCGCCGCACCCGGACATCCACCACACGTGCCGCGGGTGCATGGCGGCGGACGTTGGTCAGCGCCTCGACCACGATCCGGTACGCCGTCGCCGCCACCTCCCGGGGTACGCCGACCTGCACTGCCGGGGCGTCCAGCCGCACGGTGGCCCCGCCTGACTCCGCGAACCGATCGGTGAGGGCGGTGAGTTCGGCCAGGCCCGGCTGCGGCCCCCGCTCCGGACCGTCCGTATCCTCACTGCGCAGCAGGTGGACGGTCCGGTCGAGCGAGGCCAGCGCCTGCTGCCCGGCCTTCTCTATCCGCTCGAACAGGGCCGCCGCCCGGGCCGGATCGGACGCGGCCAGCACCATGCCCGCCTGCGCCTGGGCGACCATGCCACT
The DNA here is from genome assembly GCF_055588525.1 of Kitasatospora sp. NPDC041988. Lineage (NCBI taxonomy): Bacteria > Bacillati > Actinomycetota > Actinomycetes > Kitasatosporales > Streptomycetaceae > Kitasatospora > Kitasatospora sp. NPDC041988. Next base: position 10,797 of record NZ_JBVJCO010000054.1, on the reverse strand, counting down.
GACGTCGTGCGCTACGAAGTCGTGTAGATCGTGGGCGAGTTCGATTCGCTGGGCGCGACGGGCCGCCGCCACCGAGCGGCGCCTCTTCTCGTCCAGCCCGCGCAGATACAGCCCGGCCAGCACCGCCGGCAGCGCGAAGACCGAACCGAACCCGAAGAGGGTCAGCGCATCCCCCGGCCCGACGATCACCTCGAACCGGGACGGCCAGAGCGCCGCCGCGCCACCGATCGTCCAGGCCACGGCTGCCGACCGCCGCCCGTCCTCGGCGCGCAGCGCCAGCACCAACAGGAACAAGAGGGAGGCGAGTTCGAACAGACCGACCAAACCGGGCCAGCGTTGTGACTCGCCCCACTGGCCGGCGGCCCAGACACCGATAGTGGCCGCCGCCGAGACCGCACCGGCCGCACCCGCCACGACCACCACCCCGCACCGGGCCCGCACCGCCCACCCGAGCAGCACGACCACCGGTGCGACCAACGCCAGGATCTGACTCATCGTCGCCTCCTTTCCTGCGGTCAGCCTACGGACCCTGGCACCCCGCCGCCTGTGCCGATCGGCATATTTGCGCGCACCTTCTGAACAGCGAGAACAGCCCGATCGGCATCTGCCGCAGACCACAGCCGACCGCCAGGCTTGACCCATCGGATCGGCCGGTGGGGCCGAGCGAGAGGGGAGTCCACAGCCATGAGCACCGTCACCAACACCACGGCCACGGCCACGGTCACGTCCGCGACGATGGCCGGGATCACGACCGGCACCAGGACCACGACCACACCGGACCCGATGACCCGCGATGCCGGTGGTTCCCGGCCGGCCGGCACCGCCGCCTCTGTCCCGCGCTGGGCCGAGCTGGCCGCCAAGGCCACCGTCTGGACCACCGTGCCCTCCGGGCTCTGGCGGATCGCGTTCGGCCTCGGCGTCCCGGTCGGATTCAGCGGGGAGCTCGCCGCGCTGTCCGACCGGCACAACCCCGGCTGGGGCACCGCGTACGTCGTGGTGCTGAGCGCCCTGGCCGAGCTCCTGGCCTTCTTCACCGTCGGCCTGGTCCGGCCCTGGGGCGAGGTGGCGCCCGGCTGGATCCCACTGATAGGCGGCCGTACGGTCCGACCGCTCGCCGCGATCGTCCCGGCCGCCCTCGGCTCCGCGATCCTGACCTGGCTCGGCATGGCGGCTCTGTTCGGCGGCTGGAGCAGCAATATGAGCTCGCCCGACTCCCCGCACGGCTTGGCCGGCCTCGTCATGACGCTCTGCTACCTGCCACTGGTCGCCTGGGGTCCGCTCCTCGCGCTCGTCACCTTCGCCTACGCCCGCCGCACCCTGGGGCGTCGATGAGGAGGGCGCCCTGTCACGCCGAAGCCGGGGTCGGGGCAGGCTCCGCCTCCGCGTCGGCCTCCGCCGTCCGCGCCGCAGCCCGGGCCGGGGCGACGTTGGTACGGCGACCCCATTCGGTGGCGACGAGGACGAGGGCACCCCCCAGGAGCGCGAGCGGGCCGAGGTGGTTGTCGGCGAGGGTGATACCGAAGACGGCGGCCCAGAGCGGCTCGGTGCCGAGCAGCAGGCTGACCTTGGACGGCGAGGTGGTGCGGACGGCCCACATCTGCACGAAGAAGGCGAACATCGTGCAGAGCAGGGCCAGGTGCAGCAGCCAGGCCCACTGGGCGGGCCCGTACGCGGCGGCGACCGTCCACGGCAGCGGGCCGGCGAACGGCGCGACGATGGCGAACACGAGCGTCGCGGTCGCGAGTTGGACCCAGGTGAGGGCCAGCGAGTCGGTGTGGCGGATGGGCCGGAGCCGAGCCATCATCAGCACGTGCACGGTCCGCACCACCGCGGCACCGAGCACCAGGAGGTCGCCCAGCGACGGCGCCTTGAGCCCACCGCTCCCGGTGAGCAGGGTGACCCCCACCACCGCCAGCCCGGCTGCGGCGAGAAAGGCCCGCGGCAGCGACGTCCGGGCAAGAGCGCTCTCCGCGAGAGGAGTGAAGACCATGGTGAGGCTGATGATCAGACCGGCATTGGTGGCCGAGGTGTGCACCGCGCCGTAGGTCTCCAGCAGAAAGACACCCCCGAGTACCAGCCCCAGAACGGCGCCACCCAGCCACTCGGCCCGGCCCATCCTCCGCAGCCCCCGCCACGCGGCCAGCCCCAGCACCGGCAGTACCAGGCCGAACCTCAGCACCAGCATCGCCACCACCGTCCCCGGATCGGCCACCCGCTGCACGGCCAGAAAGCTCGACCCCCACACCACCGCAACCAGCAGTACGGGCACATCACGAAGGAAGGACGGCGAACCACGCATGAACAGGAACCCTCCGGAGCGAACGGAACCAACAAGGAGATTCCCGTACGACATCGGACGGATCTCGGGCCAGAACAGGCCCCCACCAAGGGCCGCCATCCTCGCGCACCCGACGGACGGCGATCAACGGCTTTCGGTCCCCGCCCGTCGCGACACCCGTGCGCCCCCGACTCCTGGTGCCCCTGACTCCAGCCGCTGTCCCGGTCCCCGCCCCACGTCCCTCTCCCAGGTCCCCCTTCCCCGTCCCGCGTCCTCAGGGGGCGAGCAGAGCGTGGGCTGCGGCGATGGCCTCGATGTCGGCGGGCGTGCCGGACATGATGGCGCGGACGTGTTCGGTGACGAGTTCGACGGGCCAGTCCCACCAGGCGGCGCGCAGCAGGCGGTCGACGTCCGCCTCGTCGAAGCGGCGCCGGATCGGGCGGGCCGGGTTGCCACCGACGGCGGTGTACGGCTCGACGTCGGCGGTGACCACGGCTCCGGCGGCGATGATCGCACCGTCGCCGATCCGGACGCCTGGCAGCACGGTGGCGCCGTATCCGAACCAGACGTCGTTGCCGACCACGGTGTCGCCCCGGCTCGGGAGGCCGGTGACGATGTCGAGGGTCCGCTCGGTCCAACTGCCACCAAACATCGTGAACGGAAAGGTGGAGACTCCGACGGTGGGGTGGGCGGCGCCGGCCATCAGGAAGCGGGTACCGGTGGCGATCGCGCAGTACTTGCCGATCACCAACTGCTCGGGCCCGTACGCGTAGAGGACGTTGCGCTCCTCGAAGCAGGTGGCACCGTCCGGGTCGTCGAAGTAGGTGTACTCGCCGACCTGGATGCGCGGGTCGGTGACCAGCGGGCGCAGCAGGACGACGCGGTCGTGCCCGGCGAGCGGGTGGAGCACGGTGTGGTCGGGGATGGCGGCAGTCATAGAACTCCTCGGCAACTCGATGAGCCTCTCGAAATGCGACTTCAGTCGCATTAAGCTGAGGATGGCATGGCGGAACCGCCACGGCAAGCGTTAACGCGACTGGAGTCGACTTTGAACGAGGAAGCCCGAACCCCCATCCCTCGCCCGGGCGGGCGCAGCTCCCGGGTCCGCGCGAACGTCGTCGCCGCGACGCTCGCCGAGGTCACCGAGAAGGGGTACGACGGGCTGACCGTCGATGCGGTCGCGGCACGCTCCGGGGTCCACAAGGCCACCCTGTACCGCCGATGGAACGGGGTGGACGGCCTGGTCGCGGACGCACTCACCGCCTCCGCCGACCAGCCGTGGCCAGTCCCCGACACCGGTGACCTCGCCGGCGACCTACGGAGGATCACCCATGAGGTCTTCGCCGTCTTCACCGACCCCGAACTAGGCCCGACGCCGACCGCGCTGATCACCGCGGCCCAGCGCTCCGACGTCGGCGCAGCCGCCCTGCGCGCCTTCTTCGCCGCGCGCCATCGGCAGGCCGCCGAGGCGGCCGAACGCGCCGTCGAGCGCGGCGAGCTGCCCGCCGGCACCGACGGCACCGAGGTCGTCCGGGCGGCCACCGCCCCGCTCTACTACCGCCTGTTCGTCACCGGCGAGCCGCTGGACGCCCGCACCGCCGAGCGGGCCGCCGACGCCGCAACCCTCGCCGCCCGCGCCGGCCTGTTCACCACAGACGCCGATTGACCCCGAGTCGCCCGCCCGCGAAGCGCAACAGCGCCCACCCCACACGCGCCCACCTCACAGGCACCCGCCCGCAGGCGTCCACCCCACAGGACCCTCAGGCGCCCACCCACACGCCCACACCACGCTGCACGCCCCGCGCCGCACGCCCCCGGCGTCTACCGCATCCACCCTCGGGCGTGGATGATGTCGCCATGACAACACCGCCGTCCACCATCCCCCGGAAGGCTCGTCACGTGAAGCGCAAACACTGGGCGTTGTTCGCCGCTGCCACCGTCCTCCCGCTGGTCGCGACCACCGGCACCGCCGTCGCGGACACCCCGCCGGTCCCGGCGCCGGCCACGCCCACCGCCACCACCTGCACGTACACCCCGGCCGTGCCCGCCGACAACTTCAAGGGCATCCCGGTCTTCGACGCGAAGAAGGCTGCCAAGCCCTACAGTGCGACGCTGAAGACCAGCCAGGGCGCGATCACCTTCCAGGCCCTGACCGCCGAGGCGCCCTGCACCACCTTTTCGTTCCGCTTCCTCGCCGAGCACGACTACTTCGACCGCAGCCACTGCCACCGCCTCACCACCCAGCGGATCTTCGTCCTGCAGTGCGGAGACCCGACCGGCACCGGCAGCGGCGGCCCGGGCTACTCCTTTCCGGACGAGAAACTGACGGGGGCCACCTACCCCGCCGGCACCGTGGCCATGGCCAATGCGGGTCCGAACACCAACGGCAGCCAGTTCTTCTTCGTCTGGAAGGACACCAAGCTCTCCCCCGCCTACACCCCGTTCGGGCGGATCACCGCAGGCCTCGACGTACTCCAGAAGATCGCGGCCGGCGGCGAGGACGACCAGAACAACCCCGGCGACGGCTTCCCCACTCTCCCGGTGAACATCCGCAACGTGAAGATCAGCTCCCGCTGAACCGAGCCGCCGGGCAACCGCTCCACCGCTCCACCGCTGCCAGGCTCCCGTACGGTGGTCAGCGTCACCGAAGCCGTACGGGAGCCGCGCACATGGACAGCAGGATCTGGGAGAGCGTCGACCACCTGGTCGCCTGGCTGGACGACGAGAGCCGGCTCTCCACCCAGGACGAGCGCCTGCTCCGCATCCTCAAGGTCTCCGAGGAGGTCGGCGAGGTCGGCGCCGCGGTGATCGGGGCCACCGGGCAGAACCCCCGCAAGGGCGTCACCCACACCTGGGAGGACGTCCAGCACGAGCTCTGCGACGTCGTCTTCTCAGCCCTCGTCGCCCTCCGCACCCTCACCCCGGATGCCGCCCAGGTCTTCGCCGACCGCCTCACCTACGTGGAACAACGCTCCGCCGCCAGCCGCCCGCAGTGATCCCGGCGGTCACGTCGCCGTAGCCCGCGGTCCCCCCACGCTCCCACCCCGCACGCCCCACAGACCCCACGCCCCACCCCCACCACGCCCACGCCCAGGCCCCACCCACGCCCACACCCAGGCCCCACCCACGCAACGACTGCGCAGCCGGGGATCTGAGTACCTCTACGGATGGTTCACCTCGCTCCGTCTCCGTAGGGTCGTCAGCGGCAGCGGACGATTCCCCGGGGGGAGCATCGGATGGCCAAGGCCGGCGGGTGGATCGGCGAAGCGGTGCCCGCAGTGCAGCGGCGACCAAGGGCCCGCCGGGCGGTGGCCGGGGGGCTCGGGCTCTGTCTGGTGTTCACCGTCGTCGCGGTCGGATGGATCGGGTACGCGACGGTGACGACTTTACGACCGCCCGAGACCGACGCCGACCGGGCCGAGAAGCTGGCAACCCTGTACTACAAGCAGCACCCGGGCAAGGGGCGGTACTACGTCCCGGTGGAGGCCGTGTTCGGCCGGCTGCCGGACGGCACGCGGGCGGCCTACCTCCACTACCAGGTGCGCGCCGGCATGGACTCCAGCGTGGACGACTTCCTCCGCGTCTACGACCTGCCGCAACTCGGTGCCCCGGCCTCGCTGCCGGACGACCTGCGGGCGGCTTTCCCCGGCAATGAGCCGGCCGAGGCCCCCTTGGTGCGGCAGACGGGCGCGGACAGCCGGCAGATCTTCGTCGCCGCCGCGGAGACCGGCTCCCCCGGTGGCGCCGACATCTACGTGCGCGCCACCGGCTGAACCGCCCCTGCCCTCGCACGCACAGACAAGGGAGCAGGGGCGTCAGCCGTCAGTCAGCAGGCGCCAAGCCTCACGCGCCAGACATCAGGCCCCAGACATCAGGCCTCAGTCATCACGCGCCAAACGTCACGCGCCAAACGTCACGCGCCAGGCATCACACGCCAAGCCTCAGGCGTCAGGCGTTCGGGGCGACCTTCGCGAGGCCATTGATGATGCGGTCCATGGCGTCGCCGCCCTGCGGGTCGGTCAGGTTGGCGAGCATCTTGAGGACGAACTTCATCAGGATCGGGTGGGTCAGGCCGCGCTGGGTGGCGAGCTGCATGACCTTGGGGTTGCCGATGAGCTTCACGAAGGCGCGGCCCATCGTGTAGTACCCGCCGTAGACGTCCTTGAGGATGCGCGGGTAGGCCTGGAGGGCGCGCTCGCGGCCGGCGTCGGTGACGCGGGCGTTGGCCTGGACGATGACGCCGGCGGCGATCTGCCCGGATTCCATCGCGTAGGCGATGCCCTCGCCGTTGAACGGGTTGACCATGCCGCCGGCGTCGCCGACGAGCAGCAGGCCGCGGGTGTAGTGCGGCTGCCGGTTGAAGGCCATCGGCAGAGCGGCGCCGCGGATCGGGTCGGTCATGTTCTCGGGGGTGTAGCCCCACTCCTCCGGCATGCTCGCGCACCAGGCCTTGAGCACCTCGCGCCAGTCCAGCTCGCCGAAGGCGGGCGAGGAGTTGAGGATGCCGAGGCCCACGTTGGAGGTGCCGTCGCCCATGCCGAAGATCCAGCCGTAGCCGGGCAGCAGCTTGCGCTCGCCACCGCGGGTGTCCCACAGCTCCAGCCAGGATTCGAGGTAGTCGTCGCCGTGGCGCGGGGAGTTGAAGTACGTCCGGTAGGCGACGCCCATCGGGCGGTCCTCGCGGCGGTGCAGGCCCATGGCGAGCGAGAGCCGGGTGGAGTTGCCGTCGGCGGCGACGACCAGCGGAGCGCGGAAGGTCACCGCCCGCTTCTCCTCGCCGAGCCGGGCGGTGACGCCGACGATCCGGCCGGTGCGGTCGTCCAGCACCGGGCCGCTGACGTTGCACCGCTCGTACAGGCGGGCGCCCGCCTTCTCGGCCTGACGGGCGAGCAGCTCGTCGAAGTCGGCGCGCTTGCGCACCAGGCCGTAGTCGGGGAAGGCGGACAGCTCCGGCCAGTCGAGCTCCAGCCGGACGCCGCCGCCGATGATCCGCAGGCCCTTGTTGTGCAGCCAGCCGTTGTCGGTCGACACGTCGATGCCCATGTCGACCAGCTGCTTGGTGGCGCGCGGAGTCAGGCCGTCGCCGCAGACCTTCTCCCGCGGGAAGGAGGTCTTCTCCAGCAGCAGCACGTCGAGCCCGGCCTGGGCCAGGTAGTACGCGGTGGTGGAGCCGGCCGGGCCCGCGCCGACCACGATGACGTCCGCGGTGCTCTCCACGGGGCTGTCCGGCTTCGTCAGGTCGGCTGCGGTCTCGGACACGGTGGGCACTCTCCTGGAGCTGCGGCTGGGGGACGGCGGCTGTCCCGGGCAGTCTAGTTGCCGTCCTCGGGGCCGGATCCGACGGCGGCACCCGCCACGAACGGACGGCCGGACATCGGGACCGCACCTCCCGGCAGCGAACCCGCACCTCCCGGCAGCGAACCCGCACCTCCCGGCAGCGAACCCGCACCTCCCGGCCTCGAACCCGCACCTCCCGGCCTCGAACCCGCCCCGGCGCCGATCGCGAAGGTGGCCCGGAAGCCGCCCAGCGGGGGCACCCGCACCGGCCCGAAGGCGACGGTGGTGTGGGCGAGCACCGATCCGATGACCGCGCTGGCGAAGGAGGTGCCGATCGAGCACATCAGCGCGTTGAACCCGTTGGCGGCGGCAGGGCCGACGAGGCGCTCATCGAGGACCGCCGTCGCCACCAGGACGGACTCGACCGGGTGCTCAAGGACTGGTCGGAGGGCGAGGTGGCCGAGCCGGCCAAGGCCCTGACCCGGCTCAACCGCTCGATCGAGGACCTGTAGGGCGTGGTCTGGCCGCGCGCCTGACCCGCACGGCCCCGGCCGACCCACCCCGCACGGCCCCGGCCCACAGCAACGCCGGGACGGGCTCCCCTACGAACCTACGAAGCCGACGAACCTGCAGGCCGACGAACCTACGAGACCTTGTACGCCCGGTGCAGCGCGACGATCCCGCCGGTCAGGTTGCGCCAGGCCACCTTGGACCAGCCGGCCTCCTGGAGCTTCGCGGCCAGCTCGGGCTGGTCCGGCCAGGCACGGATCGACTCGGCGAGGTAGACGTACGCGTCCGGGTTGCTGCTGACCGCGGTGGCGACCGGCGGCAGTGCCCGCATCAGGTACTCGGTGTAGACCGTGCGGAACGGCGTCCAGGTCGGCGTGGAGAACTCGCAGATCACCAGCTTGCCGCCGGGCTTGGTGACGCGGAACATCTCGCTCAGCGCGGCGTCGGTGTCATGGACGTTGCGCAGCGCGAAGGAGATCGTCACCGCGTCGAAGGTGTCGTCCGCGAACGGCAGGCTGGTGGCGTCCCCGGCGGTGAGCGGCAGCTCGGGGTGGCGGCGCTTGCCTTCGGCGAGCATGCCGACCGAGAAGTCGCACGGGACGACCTTGGCCCCGGCCTCGACGAAGGGCAGCGAGGAGGTGCCGGTGCCGGCTCCGAGGTCGAGCACGAAGTCCCCCGGTCCGGCGGCCACCGCCTCGGCCACCGCCCGGCGCCAGGCGCGGGCCTGGCCGAGGGAGATCACGTCGTTGGTGCGGTCGTACTTGGCCGCGACGTCGTCGAACATGGCGGCGACTTCGTGCGGCTGCTTGTCCAGAGAGGCTCGGGTCACGCCCCCATTGTTCACCCTGGCGCCGACGACCCGGGCAAGGGGGCACGCCGCCCGCCACGGAGGGGCCCGGAACCGGCCTCAGTGGAAGCCGCGCCACCCGCCCGAACGGCGCTTGCGACGCGAGCGCTTGCCCTGAGTTATCGCGGGCATCCCGTCCGGCAGCGCGCCCGCGGCGAGAGCGACGGTGGTGGCGAGCCGGCCCTGGCCGGACCGGATGGCGACCGCCCGGCGGTGCCGGCGGATCCGCAGCACGCAGACGAGGAAGAGCAGCCCGGCCACCGGCACGCTGATCCGGGCCAGCCCGATGCCGACCGGCTGCGGGTAGGTGTCGCCGCAGATCCGGACCGCGCCCGGGTCGTCGGCGGCGTGCTCCAGGCAGATCGCGTCGCCGACCTTGGTGCCGTCGGCCAGCGGCAGTGCGGCCGCGGTGCGCGGCTGGCCGGCGGCCCGGTAGCTGACGGTGGAGTACGAACCGCCGCCGGTGGGCAGCTGGGTGACGACGCCGTCCACTCTCACCGGGTGCGCGCCGATCCGGTCGGCCTGCTCGGTCTGACGCCAACCGAGCAGGCACATGCCGACGGCCAGCACGGCGCTGAGCACGGCGGTGAGGTACCAACCACGGCCCAACCGCGGGGAACGCGGCGGGGGGACGGTCGCGGATCGCATGGTTCCTGTCCTGGCTTGCCTTCAGGGCCTGGGACGGGGCCCCGCCACCCGCGGGGGCGGGCGGTGTGTGGTGAGGGTGCGGAGTGAGCTGTCCGGGATCGTATCCGCTGGCGGGCCCTCAGGTCACGGCGAAGGGTGAATCAGACGACATGGCCGAACGCCGAGTTCGGCGGCACACGAAGGAAGTCCCGTATGCGACACGGGATTCCGGCTACCCGCAGGTAGCCGGCAATCAGTGCCCCCATTACTCGGCACCCACCGACGCTCAGCGCCGCCGGTGGACCAGCCGCCCGGCCAGCACCGTGGCCAGGCAGCCGCCAGGACGCGGCTCGCCCTCGCCGACGGCCGCCGCGCTCGTGAGCAGCGCGAACACCGCGAAGTCGGCCGGCCCGTCCACCGCCAGCCGGCCGTGCACCGCCGCGGCGAGCGGCAGCACGGCGAGCGGATCCAGCGGCCCCTCCGCACCCCCGGAGCCCCCGCACCCCCGGAGCCCGTGGAGCCCGTGGAGCCAGAAGAATCGGCAGGGCCCACGGACCCCGGAGAGCCGGGCAGCGCCGTCAGCCCCGAGCGGGCCACCGCCGTCCGCACCGAGGCGCGCTCGAACGGCCCGGCCACCGCGGTCACCCCGCACCCGAGCATCCGCTGCAGCCCGCGCCGGGCGCTCGCACCACAACGCGCCTCATCCGTCTCCTCGGACAGCCCCCCGAACACGGGCGCGTCCCCGACCCCCTCGCGCGGGTCCGGGTGGTACGCACGCTCCAGCAGCCAGTGCCCGTACGGGTTGCGCAGGCCGGGCGTGAGCAGGGCGTCGCCCCAGTCCCGCAGCCGCGCCCCGGGGTGGGCGGCGGCCAGCCCGTCGTACGGGCCGAGGGCGGCGATCCGCCCGTCGCGCACCAGCACCGCCCCGTCGGAGAACGACGGGGCGGTGGGATCGGCCGGATCGGGCAGCACGAGGGCCGCCCGGTGCAGGGTCAACATGGCAGCAAGGTCACCACGGCAGCGAGGTCATCATGGCGGCGGGGTCGACACAATGCAGGGTCGGCGCAACGCGGGTCGGCGCAACGCGGGGCCGACACAGCGGCCCGGGTCGGCACAGCGGCCTGGGTCAACACAGCCGGACAGCCTCAGCCGTTGTTGAGGATCTTCAGCTCGGGGTGTGCGGTGCCGCCCTCGATCGCGGTGGAGGCGATGTGCGAGGCGACCCGCGGGTCGACCGGGTCGTTGGCCGGGTCGTCCA
>NZ_JBVJCO010000053.1:58234-64980 GCF_055588525.1 Kitasatospora sp. NPDC041988 | reverse complement strand
GGCTTCTCCCCCCCCCCCCCCTCTTGACCCCCACGGCACCCCCCCCCCCCCCCGGGTTCCTCCCCTCTTGGGGGGCACCCCCCCCCCCGTGGTCCGCCACCCCCCCCCCCGCCGCTCGCCGTTCACCGGACGGAAGGCGCGGTCGCAGCCGTCGCAGGAGGCCGGCGCCGCCGAGGCCGGCGTACTCGGCTCGGCCTCGGCGGGCATCTTCTCCTTCAGCCGCCAACGCACGATTGCGGCAGGCGACTTGACGGGACTCGGCAGCCCGGAGGTGAGCGCCGACCGAAGCGCCGCCGTACTCACGCCCCTGGCCAGCCATTCGGCGGCGAGCGGGGCGAGCTTCCGCACCTCGCGCGCCGCCAGCATCAGCCGCGGATCAAACTTCTGCAGCTCCAGCAGAACTCGACTTTCGACGTTCTGGCAGGGTTGCGAGGTTCTCTCCGTCGGGTGGGCTCTGCTCCCGGTGGATGCGGCGGTGTGATCGAATCGTAGGTATGACAACCGAGTTGATCCCCGTCGCCGGCGGAGGCCACATCTGGGCCGAGAAGGCCGGGACTGGCCCCCCGCTCGTCCTGCTCCACGGATCGGTCCACGACAGCCGCCTGTGGAGCCGTGTCTTCGCCGCGCTGGCACGGCACCACACCGTGGTTCGTTACGACGCCAGGGGTCACGGATGCTCGACGCCTCCGACCGCGCCGTTCCGCTATGAAGACGACCTGCTGGCGGTCCTGGACCGATTCGGCTTCGAGGCCGCGGGTCTCGTTGGCTTGAGCATGGGAGGCGAGGTCGCGCTCGACTTCACCCTGGAACACCCCGAGCGGGTCCGGTCGCTGACGCTGATCGCGGCGTCTGCCGGCGGGCACGAGTGGCCCCAGAGCCCTGAGATGGATGCGTACGTCGCGGCGCGTCGTGGATCGGACGGCCGCCGCATCGCCGAGCTGGAGCTCACGCTCTGGGCGAGCCTGGGCGACCGGGCCCCAGGTTTCGAGGTCATCGAGCCCATGGTGCGGGAGAACGCCGAAGCCGGAGCCGCCGCCGAGAAGGGACACGCGCTCGACCCGGCCGAGGGCGCTGTCGACCGTCTGGACCGGATCGAGGTTCCGACGATGGTCGTCGTCGGCGATCACGACCACCCAGAGATCGGCGTCATCGCCGGGCGTCTCGCCGACGGCATCCCCGGCGCGCGGCTGGAGGTGGTCGCCGATGCCGATCACTACCTGCCACTGCGGACTCCCGGGCGACTTCTCGAACTCCTCCTCGGTTTCAACGGTTCCGTTGATCGTCGTGGGGGGCGCTCGGACAGGTGATGGGGGACTGATCTGGCGGCACGGGGCCGGGCGGCGGAGAAGCATCGGCGGTGCTTGCGTCACCTGCTGTGAGGGGACCCGCCGGTGCTTCCGGACTCGACCGTACCCGCTTCGCTGTTGGCGATGCTGACGTTCCTGCGGGGCTGTTTCACCACGCCGACCTTCACCACCTTCTCGGCAGCGACCGCTACGGTTCGAGCACGAGCGTCCCTGCCTTGATACCCGTGCGCCACGAGCCCGGCCACCGTACCGGCACCATCGGCCGGTGGGCCGGCGGGCAGTACTTTGGTTCCCTTACCGGTACCGAAGGGGAGCGGTTTTGCGCGGTGTTGCATGAGTTCGACGATTGCGGTCGCCATATCCGCTCACGCGTCCACTTCACTGATGACGCGGCTGATGCCGTCGCCGAGGCGGAGGACCAGCTGGCCGTGTGGCTGGACGAGCTGCCAGGCCTGACCTGTGAGGACATCGCGATATCGCCGTTCTCGGTGACGTTCGAGGGTGTCCTGTTCGGCCTCGTTCTCGAGTCGCACGGCGACTACCTGCAAGGGTGGGAGCAGGATGACTGGGCCGAGCTCTACCCCGAGCAGCTCGGGTTCTCCAGCCCCTGGGACGGCCTTGACGACACGTGAGGGCTTCACGTCGGTCACCTGTGCTGCCACGCTCGTCGTCCCGCGCCGTGTCGTCGAGTTCCTCGCCCGAAACCTGGCGCCATCCATTGCCGGCGGATCGGCCGAAGATCCTTCGGCATGACGTAGGCGAGCACGATCACGACAAGGCCGTGAGCAAGGTCCACAGCGGCGAATCCTCCCTGCTGGGAGGCCAGGCGTGCAGTGCGGAAAAAGGGCTCGCCGAATAGCTCATTCCGTGGAAACATGCCCCATATGGGGACGATTCTGCACGGCACCCACGTCACGCTCCGACCGGCCGCCGACGACGATATTCCGGCCCTCGTGGCGATCCGCTCCACGCCCGAGGTCTACGTCCGCTGGCGCGGTGGTGGCGACCTCGCCGACGCCGTCGCCACCGACCTCAAGGAGCCCGGCACCGAGACCCTGGTGATCACGGTGGGCGGGCAGGTGGTCGGCGCGATCCAGTGGTACGCCGAGAACGACGACGAGTACCGGCATGCCGGCATCGATATCTATCTCGACCCGGCCCGCCACGGCCAGGGCCTCGGCACCGACGCCGTCCGCACCCTGGCCCGCCACCTCGTCGCCGACCACCACTACCACCGGCTGATCATCGACCCGGCCGCCGACAACGCGGCGGCGATCCGCTGCTACGAGAAGGTGGGATTCCGCCCGGTGGGGACGATGCGCCAGTACGAACGCGGGCCGGACGGGACGTGGCACGACAATCTGCTGATGGACCTGCTCGCCGACGAACTCGTATAACGGGCAAGCCTTTTCGCCATTCGGCTGCCTTCTGCTCGGCGACCGGAAGAACCACCGTCCCCACCGCGCCGGCAATCATGAGCAGCGTCACCCCGGCCGACTGCTCCAGCAACGGTATGGCGACAACGGCGGCCAGCCCGGTGGCCGAGGCGGCGGACAGGGCGACCGCCGCCAACAGCGTTCCTCTCCCGGGTTGTTCACGCGTCACGTGAGGTGGGTGGGGTTGGCGCGCGAGTCCCGGTTGCGGGCAGCGACGCGCTCGCTGAGGCTCCCGCGCCCGGTGACCGGTGTGATGTGCTCGGGCGCCGCCGTCCACTCCCGGCCGCCCTGCTCGGGGCGGAGGTACACCTCGCCGTGCTGGATGTCCATGAAGACGCCGACGCAGTTCGTGCGCTCGTCGCGCACCAACTCGCCGACCCGCGGCCGGTACACGGGTCGCATCGTGGGAATGTCCACATGCCGCACCTGCGCGCCGGCGGGAAGCGGTGAGTCCACGAACCGGTGGAGGGCTTCCGGGCGGCCGCCGCAGTCGTCGGGGCACTGGCACGGGGGAGAGAGCTGATTACTCATCATGGCCGATTTCTCCATTGCGCGGTGAGCTGTCGGTCACCATGTGTACCGTTGCGATTGCGCCGCGTTCCACGCTTTGGCGGTGGCAGGCGTTGACTTCGAGATGCGTCAACACGTAGGGGCACGATCATGGCCGCCGCAGACGAGTTGGACCCGACCTCCTCCGTACTCGCGTTCTACGCGACGGACCTCAGGCGGAAGCGCGATGAGGCGGGCATCATCCAGCGGACGCTGGCGAAGCAGTGGCACATGGCACCCTCGCTGTTGAACAAGATCGAGGCGGCGAAGCGGATGCCGAACCTCGAAATGTCGCTGTCAGCAGATGAGTTGTTCGGCACAGGTGATCACTTTCAGCGACTCTTCAAGCTGGTGGTGAAGTACGCGTACCCGTCGTGGTTCCGCCCGTACGTCGAGCTGGAGGAGGCTGCGACCTTCATCCGGACGTTCGAGAACCAGCTCGTTCCCGGGCTTCTGCAAACCGAGGGCTATGCCCGAGCGATCCTCAACGCCGGGCGCCTCAGCCGCGATCGGGTCGAAGAACTGATCGTCGCTCGACTGGAACGGCAGCGCATTCTCGCTCGCGAGGCACCGCCCAAGATGTGGGTCGTGCTGGATGAGAACGTGTTGCGGCGCCACCCTGGCAGTCCTGCGGTCATGCGGGCTCAGTTCGAGCGGCTGGTTGCGGCTGCCGACGACCCCGGGACGGTCATCCAGGTGATCCCGTACTCTGCGGGCGCCCACGCCGCCATGGCAGGACCGTTCACCACCTTGGTCCTGGATGAGGGGCCGAACGTGCTCTATGTCGACGGCTTCGTTCAGGGGCAGATCATCGCTGATCCAGACGACATCAAGGCTGCTTGGCGCGCCTATGATCTCCTCATGGCCGCCGCGTTGTCGCCCGACGCCTCGGTCGACCTGATCGCCTCTGCCGCAAAGGAACTGAGCTGATGACCGGCACCGCGAAGACCCTGACGTGGCGCAAGAGTTCCTACAGCAGCGACAACGGCGGCAACTGCATCGAGGTCGCCGTCGGCCGGCCCGCCACCGTTCCGGTTCGCGACTCGAAGGACCCTCGCGGCCCCGTCCTCACCTTCGCTCCCGACGCCTGGCAGTCCTTCGTCACCGCCGCCGCCCGGGGCGAATTCGAGCAGCGCTGACCTGCCGAGCCCGACCGGGTGCGGGACTCGTGATCGCCCAGCCGTCACCGCTATGACCAGGCAACACGGATCTCCTTCCGAGTCATGCGGACGTCGACGAGATCGAACCCGTCCTGGTCGCACACGACATGCTGGACGTCGCCCAGGGCCGAGCTGCGAAGGAACCCGGCCCACCCCTGCGTGGTCGCCTGCCGAAGCAGCCATTCGACAACCTCCATCGTCACCCCGAACTCGTCCTCATGGATGGAGGTCCGGACGGTCAGGGCCCACGGCACGCTGCCGTCCGCACTCGGCCGCTCCCAAGCACGCACCAGCAGGGAGATGTTGGCACCGTCGAACGAGTGACTCGCCGAACCATCGGCGAAGACCTGCCACGGATGGCCCCAGGACTCCCAGTCGGCTGACTCCAACACCGCCGGTATCTCTGCCTGGCCCAAGAGCCACCTCAGCTCCTGAAGCGCCGACTCGGACAGGTCTGGTGGCAGGTCCACTGCCAGGAACAGGTCGTAGTGGTCACTCATGCAGCGGACTCTAGCCTCCGTGGCCGACAGCGGCTCGTGACCTCGGCAGGGGCGCCGGCTTCGGGCTCGTGGAGTAGCCGATCGGGTCGAGCCGGAGCTTCTCGTCGCACGGATGGCACGCCGGCGAATCCTGATGCGAGATGAGCCGCGCAAGATCCGGGTGGTTCTGGACGGGGAGGTGCTGCGTCACTCGGCAGCCGAGGTGGTGATCGGGCAGTCGTCGAGGCCGAGCGGGTAGGCCCATGATCTGGCCGTGGCGGATCAGTCAGCCCATGCATTCCAAGTGGATTGGCCGATGGAGCTTCACTTTCCATGCCTCGGTGGTAATTGACTCAAGATCACTTCGGTTAGAGTTACTGGCGGGTAGTCAGCCACGGCTGAGCCCGTACCATCCATCTTCGAAGGAGAACCATGCTTCGACGCCTTTCGATCGCCGCCCTGGCCGCCGCCATCGCCAGCGGCGCACTGCTCGCCCTCGCCCCCGTGCAGAGCGCGTCCGCCGGGACCATCACCTGCAATGTCGACTCGCTGCGGGATCAGGCCTACCAGCTCCGCAGGCAGGGCCAGTACGCCCAGGCGAACGCCCTCGAAGCGCGGGCCCAGGCCTGCGAGGACGCCGACCGGAACAACCGCCCGTGGGGCTGACGCCTACCCGGCGCTGACACCTCCCGGCCGCTTCCCGATGTGAGCGACGCGGTTCGCGAGCTGATCGCACGCTGAGACGGTGCGAGGGTGGCGGGGCCCTCGGGTTCCCCGAGGCCCCCGCTGAGCCGTCGGCTCCGGCATGGCCTCGGCCCGGCTCCTGGGGAGGAGCCGGGCCGAGGCGTTGAGGGAAGGGGGCGGTCGGGGCGGTCAGGAGACGAGCTTGATGACCGCCTCGGCCGCGGCCTTGCCGGCCGCGGCGACGATCGCCTTCACGAGGTCGCCGAGGGCTCCCGTGACGCCGGCCGCGAGGGTGTCCGTCCCGTCCAGGGTGGCCTTGAAGGTGCCGTTGAGGATGCCGTCCCACTTCTCGGTGATCTGCGGGTTGTTGCCGGTGAACGTGAAGTCGTCGTTGCGGTCCGGGGTGCCGAAGGGCAGGCCGGCGATGGTTCCTTCGGTGTGACCGGAGTGCTGGAAGGTGAACACGGTTCCGTCCGGCGTCATGACGGCGGCGGTGATCGTGTAGTCGATGTTGTCGAAGCCGCTGTCGTGGGCGTGCGTGCTGAACGAGAAGAAGCCGTCCTGCCGCATCACGACGTGCGCCGAGCCGCCGATGGCGATGTCGGTGGTGACGTCCTGGTCGAAGTTCTTGCTCGACGTGTCGTACCAGAAGCGGTCCTGGACGGAGGCGTCCCCGCCGACGAACCAGACCTCCATGCTGCCGGGGATGCGGGAGACGGCGGCGACACCACTGGTGATGGTGGCGCTTCCGGGGGGCGAGAGTTCGAAGGCCTGCCAGTTGCCGCCTTCGTACCAGAAGTGGTCCTGGACGGAGCCGTTCGGGCCGACGTACCAGACCTCCATGCTGCCGGGGATGCGGGAGACGGCGGCGATTCCGGTGTGGGTGGAGGCGCTGCCGGGGGGCGCCAGTTCGAAGGCCGCCCAGGCGTGGCCTTCGTACCAGAAGCGGTCCTGGACGGAGCCGTTCGGGCCGACGTACCAGACCTCCATGCTGCCCGGGATCCGGGAGACGGCGGCGATTCCGCCGGTGATGGAGGCGCTGCCGGCGGGGGAGAGTTCGAAGGCCTGCCAGTTGCTGCCCTCGTACCAGTAGCGGTCCTGGACGGAGCCGTTCGGGCCGACGTACCAGAC
>NZ_JBVJCO010000053.1:0-58137 GCF_055588525.1 Kitasatospora sp. NPDC041988 | reverse complement strand
TACCTCCATGCTGCCCGGGATCCGGGAGACGGCGGCGATTCCGCCGGTGGTCGCGGCGCTGCCGGGGGGTGCGAGTTCGAAGGCCTGCCAGTTGCTGCCCTCGTACCAGTAGCGGTCCTGGACGGAGCCGTTGGCGCCGACGTACCAGACCTCCATGCTGCCCGGGATCCGGGAGACGGCGGCGATTCCGCCGGTGGTCGCGGCGCTGCCGGGGGGTGCGAGTTCGAAGGCCTGCCAGTTGCTGCGCTCGTACCAGAAGCGGTCCTGCACCGAGCCGTTCGCCCCGATGAACCAGACCTCCATGCTGCCGGGGATGCGCGACACCGCGGCGATACCGCCGTTGAGGGAGGCGCTGCCGGCGGGCGCCAGCTCATAGCGCTTCCACGGCGACCCGTCGTACCAGTACGCCCCCTGGACGGAGCCGTTCGAGGCGACCCACCAGACCTCCATGCTGCCCGGGATCCGGGAGACCGCCGCGAGCCGGCTCGACGGATCCGAGCTGCCGGCCGACGAGAGCGTGAATTGGTTCCAACTCATCTGGGGTCCTCCAGTGCTTCGCTGTCGGAACACCCGGGCCGGAAGGACCCGGCCCGGTCCGCCTGAGCCGTCGTCCGGTCTCCCGGGCCGAGTGCTCAACGCGTGCTCTCACGTTAGGAATTCGCGCCGACAGCGGCATGAGGCTGTGGTCCCGAGTGCGTCCCGGGACCAGCGCACCAGCCGGGAACGCCCCGCCGTGGGACAGCCGGGACCGCCCCGCCACGGGACAGGCGGGAACGGGCGGCGGCAGGCGGGACGGCGGACGGTCAGCGGTAGTAGGGCGTGACCACGGCGCGTACCTCGTCGAGCAGCGCCGGGCCCTCCTGCGGGACGGGGAGCCGGCCGCTGCCCGGCCTGATGTCCAGGAGCTGTTCGTTGGACAGGGCGAACACCACCCGCCGCAGCCCCGCCTGCTGGATGGCCGCCTCGCACATCCCGCACGGCTGGCAGCTGGTGTACATCGTGGTTTCCGCCGCCGTCGCCGCGTCCAACTCCCGCGCGGCCCACCGTGCGAGCTTCAGTTCCGGGTGGGCGGTGATGTCCCGGTCCGTGAGGGTCGTGTTGCGTTCCTCGGCCAGCACCGTGCCGTCCGGGCCGGCCAGCAGCGATCCGAACGGCGGGTTGCCGCTGGTCCGTGCCTCGGCCGCGAGCACGATGGCCTGCCGCAGGAGGGTGTGGTCGTCGGGGGTGGTCATGACTGCTCCGTAGGGGTGCGGCGTGGGTAGAAGTGCGCGGCCACGGTGGCGAGTGCCTGCCAGGCCGGCTGCGGGTGGCAGGTGTCGCGGGGGTCGCCGCTGTAGGGGTCGAGGACGACGGTGTCGGCGCCCAGCAGCCGCAGTTGTTCGAGGTCGGTCATGATCTGGTCGATCGTGCCCTCCCCGGCGAGCCGCTGCGGTCCGCCGACCGGGTTCGCTGTGGGCTTGAGGGCGATCCGGGGGGCGAAGGCGGGGACGGGGCGGTGCTGTTCGTCGGCGAGCTCCCTCAGCCTGGCCACGGATCGGCGCAGCATCGGCAGGGTGCAGCGCAGCGGGTGCCAGGCGTCCCCGAACCGGACGGCCCGGCGCAGGCCCGCCTCGCTGTTGCCGCCGACCCAGACCGGGATCCGACGGGCTCCGTAGGCGGCGGTGTCCGCCCAGGCCGCCTTGACGCCCTGCAGGTGGGCGTCGGTCAGGCGACCCCGCTGCTCGAACGGGATCCCGAGGGCGGCGAACTCCTGCCGTGCCCAGCCCACCCCCACGCCGAGGACGAGCCGGCCGCCGCTCAGCTCGTTCAGGTTGGCCGCCATCCGGGCGGTGAGCAGCGGGTGCCGGTAGGGCGCGATGAGGACGGTCGTGCCGAGCCGGACCCGGCCGGTGACGCCGGCCAGCCAGGACAGGGTGGTGAAAGGCTCGTAGAAGGGGGCCGGATAGCGCTCGGCGACGTCGGGTGTGATGGCGACGTGGTCCGAGACCATCAGCAGGTCGAATCCCAGGCCCTCCACCGTCTGGGCCCAGCTGCGCAGGACTCCCGGGTCGGTGCCGGGGCCGAAATTGAGGACGTTGACTCCGATCTTCACGACCTCAAGGCTAGCCAGGCCGTACGGGCCGTCAGAAGGGATTCCTGCCTGTTCAGGGGCGGTTGGCCCGTGGATTCACCGGTAATCTGGGCGGATGACCGAGAGTCTTGACGCAACGGACTGGGCGATCCTGGCCGAGGTCCAGCAGGACGGCCGGATCCCGTTCACGGAGCTGGCGCGGCGGGTGAACCTCAGCGCGTCGGCGACGACGGAGCGGGTGCGTCGGCTGGAGACGGCCGGGGTGATCACGGGGTACCGCGCCGAGGTGGACCTGGAGCGCACCGGGTATGCGGTGCTGGCGGTGGTCCGGCTGAAGTACCCGGGGCCGGGGACACGGCACGAGCCGCTGCGTCGTCTGGTCGAGGAGCGCCCGGAGATCCTGGAGTGCCTGCGTACCACCGGGGACGACTGCTACGTCCTGAAGGTGGCGACCACGTCGATGGGTCATCTGGAGGAGATCGTCGACTCCCTGGCCCAGTTCGGGAGCACGACCACCAGCCTCGTCCTCAGCCGGACGCTGCCGTTCCGCGGCCCGCGCGTGCCCCGGGCGGACACCCCGCCGCTCTGAGGCCCTCGGAGCGGTCAGCCGGAGCCACGCCGCGATCGGGAGGCTGCGACCGGGAGGGCGCGTTCGCGTGGCCCGGCGCCGCGCGGCTGACCTCCCAGGTTTCTCCCAGGAACGAGCAACCGAACGGACGTTCCCTGCTGTCTCTCCTGACACCGGGCATGCGGGCCCGGGCGGCACAGGAACTGGGCACCGGAACGCGATGAACCTGACTGGCACTCCCTTCTTCGTCCTCACGATCGTCCTGTTCGTGGGCTCCATCGCGCTGGCCATGGCGCAGTGGCGGGGCCGAGGGGTCTTCGGACGGATGCGGGGCGTACGCGCGCCGGGCGGAGCAGCACCGGTTGGAGGCGCGTCGGTCGGAGGCGCACCGGGCGGTGACGCGTCGGAGGGTGACACGCCGGCTGGTGACGCGGCGGAGCGAGGCGCACCGGGCGGAGGTGCGCCGGGCGCGGTGGCCGGACGCGGGCGTGGCCCGCTGCGGGCGCTCTCCTACCTCGGGACCATCCTGCTCTGTCAGTTCACCGCCGTGGCCATGGTCTTCGTGGTGGTCAACAACGAGAACCAGCTCTACGACAACTGGGGCGACCTGCTGGGCACCTCGAACCACGTCCGGGCCGTGCCCGTGCCCCCGAAGGACGAGGGCCTCGCCGGGGACCGGGCCGCCGCCTCCGCCGCGGCGTCCGCGGGCGCCTCCGCCGCGCCCGCGCCCAAGGTGCCGCAGGCCTTCCACGCCCCGGATTCCGACGCCGTGCCCAGGAGCGTCAAGCAGGCCGACCTCAAGGGCAAGCTCTCCGGCGTCGACGGCGAGGTCCTGGTCTGGACGCCCCCGCAGTACGACGACCCCGCGTACAAGGACAAGACCTTCCCGGTGGTCGAACTGCTCGTCGGTTACCCCGGTGCGTCCAGTGCCTGGTTCGGCGACACCATGGACGCGACCAAGCAGCTCGAACCGCTGATGAAGTCCGGTCAGGTGACGCCGTTCATCCTGGTCTCGCCGCGCGTCACCCTGCTCGGCAAGACCGACACCGGCTGCGCCGACGTCCCGGGCAAGGTCAACGCCGACACCTGGCTCTCGCGGGACGTCCCGCAGATGGTCATCGACAACTTCCGGGCGGACACCACCGCGGACCGCTGGGCCCTGTCCGGCTACTCGGCGGGCGCCCACTGCGCCAGCCGCCTCGCCCTCGCCCACCCCAACCGCTACCGCGCCGCGATCAGCATGTCCGGCTACAACGACCCGGCCGCCGAGGCCGTGTCGCTGACCGCCAAGGACCCGAAGCTGCGCGAGACCTCCAACCCCCTCTACATCCTCACCCACGCCGCCACCCCGCCGAACGTCGCGCTCTACGTGACCGGCAAGCGGGGCGACGGCCTGGAGGACGCGACCGCCCTCCAGCAGGCGGCGAAGAGCCCCACCACCGTCACCCCCGTCGAGACCACCGGCCCGCACCTCACGTCGACCTGGAAGCCGCTGGTCGTGCCGACCTTCAAGTGGCTGACGGGGATCATCCCGCCCCGGTAGGGGTGTCTGCGGCCGGCTGGGCCGAGCGGGCCCGGCACGAGGCCCGGCCGGCCCAGCCCGGTCGGCCGCGCCGGTGCGGGTCATCCCGCCCGGCGGGCGGGCGGAACGGCCGTGCGGGAGTACCGTGCCACGACGAAGAGGAACAGTCCGCAGGCCACCACGACCAGCCAGCCGGGCCGGGACGCCTGGACGAGACCGTCCGGGCCGGCACCCGCGACCAGCCCCCCGGCGACGGCGATGCCGACGGCCGAACCGATCTGGCGGGCCGTGGAGGTGATCGCCCCGGCCACGCCCGCCCGAGCCGGCGGCAGACCGCTCACGGCGGTGTTGGTGATCGGCGCGTTGGCGAAGCCGAAGCCGGTACCGATGAGGAGGTAGGCCGCCAGGAGCAGCGGAAGGTTCACACCCTGCTCCGGACTCAGCAGGCAGAGCGCTCCCCCGGCGGTGATGAAGCCACCCGCGAGGAGGAGCGGCCGTCGTGCTCCGACGCGCCCCACCAGGTGGCCGGACAGCGGTGCGCAGACGGTCGCCCCCAGCGCCATGGGCAGGGTCGCCGCGCCCGCCGCGAGAGGCGTCCAACCGCGAGCGTGCTGGAGCCAGAACGTGGTGAGCAGGAGGCTCACGGTCAGCGCGACGAACACCGCCACGGCGCCCAGGACCGCCGTGGTGAACACCGGCCGCCGGAAGAGCCCGAGGTCCATCAAGGGTTCGCTCCGCTGCCGTTCGACCCGCGCGAATCCGGCCGCCGCCGCCACGGCCAGGACGTAGCCGGTCAGCGCCAGGGGCGAGGTCCACCCGATGCGGGGCCCTTCGATGAGCACACCGACCGTGACGAGAACGGCGACGGTGAGGAGCAACTGGCCGGGCAGGTCCGGCCGCCGCGCGCGCTCCGCGCGGGACTCGGGCACGAACACGGCGCTCAGGACGACGGCGGCGACGATGACCGGAGCGTTGACCCAGAACACCGACCGCCAGCCGAACGCCGCGATCAGCGCCCCGCCCGTGACCGGCCCGGCCGCCATGCTGAGCCCGAAGACCGACGCCCACACGCCGATCGCCTGCGCGCGCTCCTTCGGGTCGGGCATCGCGTTCACCACGATCGCCAGGGCCACCGGGCTGAGCATCGAGGCCCCGACCCCCTGGAGGGCCCGCGCCGCGACGAGGACGCCCATCGACGGGGCGATCGCGCAGGCGAGGGAGGCCACGCCGAAGACCACCAGTCCGCACTGGAACACGCGGCGGCGTCCGAAGCGGTCCGCGAGCGCGCCGGACGAGATCAGGAGGCTGGCCAGGACCACGGTGTAGGCGTCCACGATCCATTCCAGACCGCGCGTCCCCACGCCCAGGCCACGCCCGATCGTCGGCAGGCCCACGTTGACGATGGTGGTGTCCAGGCCGACCAGGAACATGCTCAGCGCGCAGACGGCCAGCACCGTCCAACGCCGCCGCACACTCAGTGCGGGTCGGACAGCCAGGGATGTTGTGCTCACGGGCCCACCTTCCAGTCCGGGATTTCCGGTGTGCCCATGCTCGGATCGGGCGTGGGCGTGGGCCCACCGAATTTGCGGAGACTGCAAAACTGGACGTGTGGATGCCGAACCAGAGGGAGCCGAATTCATGCAGGCCGAACCCGTACCACCAGCCGAACCCGTACAGGCCGAACGCGCCCGGGCCGAACGCGCCCGGTCCGTGCAGTCCGAACCCGTGCAGTCCGAACCCGTGCGGGCCGGGGTCGCGGAAGCCGAGCTCGCCGAGATCCTCGACGGCATCGGGCCGCGGCTGCGCGCCCTGCGCCGCGACCGCGGACTCACGCTGGAGGCGCTCGCGGCCGAGGTCGGCATCTCGGTGAGCACGCTGTCCCGCCTTGAGTCCGGCAAGCGCCGCCCGACCCTCGAACTGCTCATCCCGCTGGCGCGCGCGCACCGCGTCGCACTCGACCAGCTGGTGGCGGCGCCGGCCACCGGCGACCCCCGTGTCCACCTGAAGCCCCGCCGCAGGGAGCGCGGCAGCGTGCTGGTGCCGCTGACGCAGTACCCGGGACGGGTCCAGGTCTTCAAGCAGGTACTCGCGCCCCGTGAACCGAAGCTCGTGACCCACCTCGGCTACGAATGGCTCTACGTTCTGGCCGGCGAACTCCGCCTCCTCATCGGAGAACGCGAGTTCACCCTCCGTCCGGGTGAGGTGGCCGAGTTCGACACCGGCGAGCCGCACTGGTTCGGCCCGGCCGGCGCGAACGCCGTCGAGATCCTGCACCTGTTCGGGCCGCACGGCGATCAGGCCGTCGTCCGTACCGGGCCGTCCTCGGCACACGCGTCACCGTGAGCCCCCGCCGGAGCCCGTCGGGTTTCCGACGGCCGTGACCGCCAGGGCGAGAGCGGTCACCGCTGCCAGCACACCCCAGGCCGGCGCGAAGCCGTGTGTGGAGTCCTTGAGCAGGCCGAGGGCGGGCGGTACGAGGATGACGGCGATCTGAGTGACCGCCATGGCCAGGCCGAGGGCGAATCCCGTCCTGCCCGGCGGGGCCGACTCGGCCACGCAGGCGACCCACGGGCCGTACCAGCCGATGCCGAAGAACCCGAGCCAGGTGAACAACACGCAGGCTGCCACGGGGGAGTGGCCCACGGGCGTGATCAGCGCCGCCATCCCCACGACCACCGCGGCCATGCACGTCATCACCGGGGCGTAGCGCCCGGACCGACTGCGGTCGCTCCAGGCGGCCAGGCAGATGCGCCCGGCCGCGCCCGCGCACTGGGTGACGACGAGGACGACGGCCGCCGGGCCGGCTCCGAGCGACGTCACGTCGTGGAGGTACAGCGCCGTCAGGACGCCGATGCCGCAATGCACCGAGACCAGGCTCATGCCGGACAGCATGATCTTGACCATGGCCGGTTCGCGCAGCATCCGCACCCGGCCACCGCGTCGCGACGCGAGCGAGTCGCGCGGCCCCGTCCCGGGGCGGGCAGCCGGGGCGGCCGGCAGGTCCGGGGCGGAGGGGGCCTTCAAGGGGGGCGGTTGTCGGTAGAGGCCCATGAAGACGCCGGCCCCCAGCAGTGCGACGGCTCCGCCGGCCGCGAACGCCGCCCACAGGCCGAACGCCTCGGCGAGGCAGGGCAGGACGGCTGCCGCAAGCGCCCCGCCCAAGGGGAGCCCGGCCTGGCGGATGCCCATCGCGAGGCCTCGCCGGGAGGGGTCGAACCAGGACGCCACCGACTTGCTCCCGCCGGGCTGCGCGGTGCTGTAGCCCGCGCCGACCACCAGCAGCACGAGGAGCAGGGATCCGTAGCCCTGCACCAGACTGCCCGCGGTCAGGCCCGCGGCGACCACGCCGGCGCCGATCCCGACGACCCAGCGCTCGTTGTAGCGGTCCAGCAGTTCCCCGGCCACCAGCAGGCCGACCAACGGGACCAACTGGGCCGCCGAGAGCAGCAGTCCGAGCTGGGCAGTACTCAGGTGCAGGTCGCGCTGGAGCGGGACGCCCATCGCGCCGATGCCCTGGACGAAGAAGCAGGACGCGGCCTGGGTGAAGGTGGCGATGCCGAGGACGGCCCACCGGTACCGCCCGCCGCGTGACGCGCCCGCACCGGCTGCGGCGGGTGTGTCTGGTGCGTCGGTCGCGGCAGCGGCGGGTGCGTCGGCGGCGACACCGGCGGTGGGCAGGTGGTGGCCGGTCACGGGCGCCAGTACAGGGCCGGGTCGGGGTGGTCCACGAAGCCGAGTTCACGGTAGAGCGGTTCGCCCTCGTGGGAGGCGTACAGGTCCACCCGGGCGACGTCGCGCTCGCGGAACCAGTCGAGCAGGCCACGCATGATCGCGCGGCTGTGCCCGCGCCGACGGTACGCGGGGGCAGTGACGACGCCAATCACGAGTCCGGCCCGGCCGTTGCGCAAGTGCGGTCCGGGCAGCCGCTGTTCGACCGATCCGATGCCGCAGGCGGCGAGGCCGTCACCGTCGTCGCCGTCCACGACGAGGATCCGCATGGCGTCCGCGGCAAGCTGCCGCTTCAGGACGTCGGCCAGCGCGTCCCGCCAAATGTCGTCCCCTGACGAGGGGTTGAAGTACTCGCCGCCGAGCTGCTCGAACAACAACGCCCGCAGGCGGACGAGTTCGGCGATGTCGTGCTCCGTGGCCGGCCGTACCGGCGAGTGGTGTCCGTTGGGGTGGCTGGTCTGGTGACTGGTGGGGTGACTCATGCCGACCAGAGTGTTGTCATGGTCTTGTGCATCTCAACCCTTACGGCGAAGACGCCGTGAACCTGGCCGCCGACCTCGCCAACCGACGCCCCACCACCGCCGAGGAGCTCGCCGACCGTTGCCGCGCGGCCGGGCTCGTGGTGGACGGCCCGACCACGCCGCAGGATCTGGACCGCACGGCGGACGCGCTGGACACCTGGGAGAAGGTCGTCGACGCCGCCGACGCGAGCGACCGCGCCGAGCTGCTCAACCGGATGCTGGCCGCCGCCTCCGACCACCCGAGGCTGACCGACCACTCCGGCGACGGCTGGCACCTGCACTACCGGGACGACCGGCAGTCGCTCGGCCGGCTGCTCTGCTCGCTGATCTCCGTCGGCACCGCGCTGCACCTGGTGGGCCGGGGCATGCACCGCCTCGGCCGGTGCGCGGTCGCCGAGTGCACCACGATCTTCGCCGACACCTCCCGCACCGGGCGGCAGCGCTACTGCTCCCAGCGCTGCGCCAACCGCGACGCGGTACGCCGGCACCGCGCGAGGTACGCGCGATGACGGCACACCAGCGCACGCTGCGCCCCGGCGCTGCTCAGGCCCCGATACTGCGGACGCCCCGGTGCTGCTGAGGCCCCGATACCGCTCACGCCCCGGTGCTGCTCATGACTCGATGGAGCCGGAGCCGTGGCGGAAAAGCGCTGTGGCCGGGGAACGGCCCCGTGCTTACATGGGCCGCATGGTGTCGACCGACCGACTGCTGGCATTCGCGGCCATGTCCTTCCTGCTGATCGTGATCCCCGGCCCCAGCGTGCTGTTCGTGATCGGGCGGGCCCTGGCGCAGGGGCGCCGGGCCGCGCTGACCACGGTCGTGGGGAACATGCTCGGGGCCTACGTACTCGTCGTGGCCGTGGCGTTCGGGGTCGGGGCGGTGGTGGAGCGCTCGGTCCTCGTCTACACCGGGCTGAAGCTCGTCGGCGCCGCGTACCTGGTCCACCTCGGCGTCAAGGCGGTACGGCAACGCGGTTCGCTGCAGGCCGCGTTCGCCGGCGACGGCCCTGCGCGCGGCGGCCTGCGCACCCTGTGGGAGGGGTTCGCGGTCGGTGTGGCCAATCCCAAGACCATGGTGTTCTTCGCCGCCGTGCTCCCGCAGTTCGTGGACCGCGGCCGGGGGCACGTCACGGTGCAGATACTGCTGCTCGGCCTGATCTTCAACGTCATCGCGGTGGTCTCCGACAGCCTCTGGGGGCTGGTCGCGGCCACCACGCGGAGCTGGTTCGCCCGCTCGCCGCAGCGGCTCGCCCTGGTCGGCGGGGTCGGCGGGCTCACCATGATCGGCCTCGGCGTCACCGTCGCCGTGACGGGCCGTAAGGACTGACAGAGGCGCTGCTGTTGGCGTACGTTCGACGGGATCGACAGTTCAGGAGCGAGCCATGTCCCTCTTCATCCCCGACTTCGACGAAACCGTCGTCGTACGCGCCGCCGACGCCGAGTTGACGGGCGCGGGCGGCGAGGTGACCAACCAGCTGCTCGTCGACAGCCCGGCCACCGGCGGCGCGCTCTCCACCATGCGGGTCACCCTCGGCAAGGGGGCGAACGGCGCCCGCCCGCACCATCACGGCAAGTCCGCCGAGATGTTCTACGTCCTCGACGGCACCGCCCAACTGCTCTCCGGCGACCAGGTGGTCACCGCGGAGCGCGGCGACGTGGTCGTCGTACCGCCCGGCACGCAGCACGCCTTCGCCGCCGCCCCCGGCGAGATCGCGGACATGCTCGTCATCATCACGCCCGGGGTGGAGCGGTTCGAGTACTTCCGCCATCTGGAGCGCATCCGCTACGGCAAGGTGCCGCCGGAGAGCCTCCTGGAGGTCCAGGAGCTGTACGACTCCTACTTCGGGACCAGCGCCGTCTGGGACGCCGCCCGCGGATAGGCCCTCTCTTTCGGATCACGCCAGGCGCATCCGAAAGAGAGGCCCTCGCCCTTCCGGAGGCAGGCGGAGCCCGCCCGGGCAACGCCGCCGCCCCCGAACCGGCGACCCGGGTCAGGCCGTTGTGCCCTCCCCGCGGCCCGCCACGGCGAACACGCGCCAGGCGGCCGCACACACCGCCGCCGACACCAGCAGCGCCCATGCCGTGCCCGCCGCGACGGCGGCCCCCATCACCGCCACGCCCAGCGTCGCACCGACCTGCCGGATCAGCCGTCTTCCGGCCGGCAGCCGCAAGAGCGGCGGACCACCAGTCGCGCGGGGAACGTCCGGGCACCCGCGGGGGCGGGTACCTCGTCCGCGCGCGCCTGCAGCACCAGGTCGACGGCGGCGCGCGCCATCTCGTCCTGGGCGGCGGCCACGGTGGTGAGCGGAGGCCCGGCGATGACGGCCTCGGCGATGTCGTCGAAGGCGGCGACCGCGAGGTCCTCCGGGACGCGGATGCCGAGGTCGTCGGCGGCCCGCAGGAGGCCGATCGCCTGGTCGTCCGTCGCGCAGAAGACGGCGGAGGGGCGGTCGGGGCGGCTCAGCAGCGCGTGCGCCTCGGCGTGCGCCCGGACGCGGTCGAACGGTGCGGGGGTCAGGCGCCCGTCGGCCGGCAGACCGGCCTCGGCGAGGGCGGCCGCCCACCCGGCGGTCCGGGCGGTCACCGGGTCGTTGTGGCTGAGCGCGAACGTGCCGCCGAAGCAGTGCACCTCGGCGTGGCCGTGTGCCAGCAGGTGGCGCACCACCTCCTGCGCCCCGCCCTCGTCGTCGGCGACGACGGCCACACCGCTCTCGGTCTCCGCCCGGTGGTGCAACAGCACGACGGGCGTGCCGTCGGCGGCCTCGATCCCGGCCACCCCGGGCACGGACGGGTCCTGCGTCACCAGGATCAGGCCGTCCACCTGCATCCCGAGGAACGCCCGGATGTAGTGGGCCTCGCGCTCGTCCGCGTAGTCCGAGTTGCCGATCAGCAGCAGCCGGCCGCGCTCGGCCGCCGCCTGCTCGACCATGTGCGCGAGCCCCGCGAAGAACGGCTGCCGGGCGTCCGGGACGACCATGCCGATCAGGTTGGTCCGCCGCCGGGCCATGGCCTGCGCGACCCGGTTCGGCCGGTACCCGAGCTCCTCGACCACCGCGAGGACCCGCTCGCGGGTCGCCGCCGCCACGGGCCGCGGCCCGTTGTTGATCACATAACTGACCACCGCGGTGGACGTCCCCGCCGCCCTCGCCACATCGTCCCGCGTCACCCTCGCCATGTCCGCGAGCCTACACACCACCTCTGACCGGCCTGCCTGGCATTTCCCCGCCGCTCGGCGGCCCTGCCCGCCGCGGTCAGTACAACTGGTCGGCCACGACGTCCGCCGACAGGTTGAGCGTCCGCTGCGCCGCCTCCCCCCTCCTCGCCAGCAGGGTGAGCGTCAGTGCGTCGACCGCCGTCAGGTGGGCGATGCGACTGGCGGTGGTCTCCAGGCCGAAGACGAGGTCCTGGCCGCCGGCGACGAGGGTGTGGGCGGCCACCTCGGTGAGGGGGGAGCGGGCGTAGCTGGTGAGGGCGATCACGGTTGCGCCGGCGTCGCGGGCGCAGCGGGCGGTGTCGACCACCGTCCGGGTCGCGCCGGTGTGGCTGACGACCAGGCAGACCGCGGTGGGCGGCAGTTGGGCGGCGGCGAGCTGGGCGGTGAGCGGGTCGGCGGGGGCGTCGACCAGGAGGCCGAGGGCGCGCAGGCGGTACGCGGCGTCGAGGGCGACCGCGCCGGAGAGGCCGGCGCCGACGAGGAGGACGTGCCCGGCGGCGTCCAGCGCCTCGGCCGCCGCCCGCAGGTCGTCCGCGCCGAGGGTGGTGGCCATCCCGTCGAGCGCCTCGCGGGCGGCCCGGACGGTGTCGGCGAGTGCCCGGGCAGCCGGGTCCCGCCGGTCGGCGGGGGACGGCGCGGGGGCCGGGGCCTGCCGGACGGCCGCGATCTTCAGCTCCTGGTAGCCGCGGAACCCGAGCCGCTGACAGGCCCGGACCACGGACGAGGACGCGGTGCCGGCCAGCTCGGCGACGTCGCTCACGCTCAGGTGCACCAGATCGGCTCCCCGGTCCAGGACGACCTGGGCGACGCGGGCCTCGGTGCCGCGCAGCTCGCCGAGGTGGGCGCGGATGTGGGCGGCCAGCTGGGATTCCAGGGGAGAAAAATCGGAACGCTCTTCCATGGTTCCAGTGTAACGTGGAATTCAGTTCCAGACCTGTTGGAGGGAGCTTTGCCATGCCCGCAATCGCGCTCGCGCTGCCGGGCGGTGGGTCGTCGGCGGCCGTGCCCGTAGCCGTCCTCGCCGCCGCGGTCCTGCACGCCGTCTGGAACGGGCTGGCGCACCGGATCCAGGACAAGCTGGCCGGCTTCGCCCTCATCAACCTCTCTTACACGGCCTGTGCGGTGGTCCTGGTCGCGCTCAATCCGCTGCCGGCCGCCGGGGCCTGGCCGTTCCTCCTCGCCTCGGTGGCGATGCAGGTGACGTCCCAGATCCTGCTCCTCCGGGCCTACCAGCTGGGGGACTTCGGGCAGATGTACCCGATCGCCCGAGGTTCGGCGCCACTGCTGGTGGCGCTGCTCTCGGTGACGGTGCTCGGGCAGGGCCTCGGCGGCGGGGAGCTGCTCGGCGTCGTGGTGATCTCCTGCGGCCTGATCGGGCTCGCCTTCGCCAAGGGGATACCCGGGCGGGCGCAGCTGCCCGCTCTAGGTGCGGCCGCCGGCACCGGTGTGATGATCGCCGGGTACACCGTGTTGGACGGCGGCGGTGTGCGGCACGCCGGGACGGTCGGCGGCTACGTCGCCTGGCTCTTCCTGCTGCAGGGGCCGAGCCTGGCCCTGATCGCCTGGCTCCGGCGCGGGCGGGGCATGCTCGCCGGGGTCGACGGTTCGGTGGTGCGGGTCGGGATCGCCGGCGGGGTGCTCTCGCTGACCGCCTACGGGCTGGTGGTCTGGGCGCAGTCCCGGGGCAACCTGGCGACCATCGCCGCCTTGCGTGAGACGAGCATCGTCATCGCGGCGCTGATAGCCACGGTGGTCTTCCGCGAGCGCCTCGGCCGGCTGCGGATGACCGCCAGTGCCACCGTCCTGGCCGGGATCGCGGTCCTGGAGTTGGCCCACCCGTAGCCGTGCCGCCGCCTCAGCGGCCGGGTTCGCGGGGTGGCGGGGTGCGTGGCTACGGGGGCGTGCTACGCGGCTACGCGGCTACGGCGCCGTGGGCCGTCGCGGCCGGGCCCGACCCCGGCCCGACCCCGGCCCGGTTTCGAAGCTCAGGGGACGATGACCGTCAGGGTGGAGTTGGTCACCCGGAAGCCGAGCGATTCGTACAGGCGCTGGGCGGGGTTTCCCTCCGTCACCGCCAGTCCGACCGTGCTCCGTCCCTGGCCGGCGAGGTCGCCCAGAGTGCGGTGCAGCAGCTCGCGGCCGAGGCCCGGGTAGCTGCGCTCCGGGTCGCGGAAGATCTGCGCGACCCAGGGCACGCCGTCGAAGTGGGTCAGGACGAGGCCGCCGACGACCTCGTCACCGGCGTCCACCACCAGGGAGCTGGCGGGCAGCAGCGGCCCGATGATCTGTCCGGAGAGGAGGCGGTCCAGCTCCTCCTGGAGCTGCTCGTCACGGTTGGGCCGGTGGTCCGGGTGGCCCGGGCCGAAGGCGGTTCGGCACGCCGCCAGCATCGCCCCGGCGTCGCGGTCGCACGGCACCGCGCGGAACCCGTCGCGCAGCGGGGTCTGCGCCCACTCGGCCCAGCCGACGGAAGGAGGATCACCGGCGAGGTCCCGGTGCATGCTGTGGCCGTGGCGCAGCAGGGTCGCCCCGCGGCCGCGCAGCTGCTCGCCGAACTCGACGGAACAGGAGACCATCCAGCCGGTCATGGAGGCCAGCACGAACTCCACCGGATCGGCGGTGCTGACGGCAGCGCCGCCGGCCTCGCCCGGCGCCAGGACCTCCAGCAGGCTGGCCCAGGGCCGCCCCTCCCGCTCACTGCGGACGAACCGCACCACAGGAAGGCCGTCGATGCCGCATCCGAACTCCCAGTCAGTTGCCTTCTCCGCCATGCCATCCGTCCGATCTCCGAGGGCCGCCGTCCACCCGCCATGCTCGGCGAGCACCTGCCTCGGGATCAAGCGGGTTGCTCGCCCGGGCCGCTACCGAGCAGGCCGAGGAAGCCGAAGTCGCGAACGAGAACCGCGGTGGCGCACCCGGGCTTCCGGCGGGCCTCGGCGGCGAAGGCTCCGCGCGGCAGCGCGGTGAGGCCGTTGCGCGGGTACACCTCCGGGGCGGCGAGCGGCATGACGGGCGGGATCTCGTCCAGGTGCGGGCGGACGGCGTCGGCAGCCGCCCGTTGTCACCCGTCCCCGCACCCGTCCCCGCACCCGTCCCCGCACCCCAACCCCGGCCCCGCCGCCGGTCTCAATCGACCGCCGCCGCTCCCGGTCTCAACCGACCGCCGCCGCCCGGACGCAGAGCACGTCCGGCAGGTGGGAGATGAGCAGGGACCAGCTCTCGCCCTCGTCGGGGCTGCCGTAGACGTCGCCGTTGCGGTTGCCGAAGTAGATGCCGGCCGGGTCGGCGTCGTCGGTGCGGAGGGCGTCGCGCAACACGACACCGTAGTGGTCCTCACCGGGGAGGCCCTTGCTGAGCGGGAGCCAGCTGTCGCCGCCGTTGTCGGTGCGGAAGACGCGGCAGCGGCGGTCCGGGGGGATCCGGTCGTCGGCGCCGCCGAGGGGGAAGAGGTAGGCGGTGTCGGCGTGGCGCGGGTGGGCGGCGACGGCGAAGCCGAAGTCGGCGGGCAGGCCGTCGGTGACGAACTGCCAGCTGGCGCCCGCGTCGTCACTGCGGTAGACGCCGCCGTGGTTCTGCAGGTAGAGGCGGTCGGGGTTGACGGCGTCGCGGGCGATCTTGTGCACGCACTGGCCGAACTCCGGGTACTGGTTCTCCTCGGGGAGGAACTCCGCGCGCAGGCCGGTGTTGGACGGTTCCCAGCTGCCGCCGCCGTCCTTGCTGCGGTAGACGCCGCCGCTGGAGACGGCGACCAGCAGGCGGCCGGCGTCGCGCGAGTCGGTGAGGATGGTGTGCAGGCCCTGGCCGCCGTAGCCGGCGCCCCACTCGGTGCGCTGCGGGTGCTCCCAGAGCGACTCGACCAGGGCGAAGGTCTCGCCGCCGTCCTCGGAGCGGAACAGCGCGGCGGGCTCGGTGCCCGCGTAGACGACCCCGGGCGCCTCGTCGCCGGCCGGCTGGAGCTGCCAGACCCGGGTGAGCGAGGCGCCGGTGTGCTCGGGGAAGCGGATGGCGGGCTTGGGCGGCTCGAACCAGCTCGCGCCGAGGTCGTCCGAGCGCCAGACCGACGGGCCCCAGTGGCTGCTGTCGGCGCCGGCCAGCAGCCGGGCCCGCGCCGCCCGGCGGTCGATCGAGACGGAGTAGATCGCGTTCATCGGGAAGTGCGGCCCGCTGAACTCCCAGTTCAGCCGGTCGCGACTGCGGCCGAGAAAGAGGCCCTTCTCGGTTCCGACGGCCAACAGCACCTCGGTCATGCCACACACCACCTGGTCGGTGAAACGGCCCCCGTCCGGACACCCCCTCCACCGGCCAGTGTCCCGCCGTCCACCCGAGGGCACATCTCGCCGCGCCGGTGACCGGCAGACGTCGGACGCGTGGGCCGGCCCGCACGGCGGGACGCTTCCTCACCCCCGGCACCCCTCCAGCAGCCGCAGCCAGACCTCGCTGATCGTGGGGTACGCGGGCACGGCGTGCCAGAGCCGGTCGATCGGCACCTCGCCGACCACCGCGACGGTGGCCGAGTGCAGCAGCTCCGCGACCCCGGGGCCGACGAAACAGGCTCCGACCAGCACCTCCCGGTCCAGGTCGAAGACGACCCGGGCCTTCCCGCGGTAGTCGTCGGCGTACAGCGAGGCTCCGGCGACGGCGCCGAGGTCGTGGTCGACCGCCGTGACACGCAGGCCCAGCCGCTCGGCGGTGTCCAGGGTGAGGCCGACGGCCGCCACCTCCGGCTCGGTGAAGACGACCTGCGGCGCACCGGCGCTGTCCGCGGAGGCGGCGTGCGCGCCCCAGCGCGAAGTGTCCAGTGGCCGCCCCTGGGCGCGCGCGACGATGGCCGCTCCCGCGATCCGCGCCTGGTACTTGCCCTGGTGGGTGAGCAGCGCACGGTGGTTGACGTCCCCGGCCGCGTACAGCCAGGCGCCACCCGAGCCACCCGAGCCGTCCGGGCCACCCGAGCCACCCGAGCCGTCCGGGCCACCCGAGCCGTCCGGGCCGTCCGAGGTGGCCACGCCGAGCACCGTGCAGCTGTCGTCCACGTCCAGCCAGGAGCCGGGCTTGAGGCCGACCTGCTCCAGGCCGACGTCCGCGGTGCGCGGCGCCCGGCCGGTGGCGTACAGCACCTCGTCGGCAGTGAGCCGCTCGCCGTCCGCCAGCACCAGGGTGATGTGGGAACCGTCGGCGCCGGAGCCGTCCACCCGCTCCAGCGAAGCCACCGAGACCCCGAACCGCACGTCCACCCCGGCCGCCCGCAGGCCCTCGGCGACCAGCTCGCCGGCGAACGGCTCCATCCGGGGCAGCAGGGCGTCGCCGCGGACCAGCAGCACCACCTCGGAGCCGAGCGCCCGCCATGCGGTGGCCATCTCCACGCCGACCACCCCGCCGCCGACCACCGCGAGCCGCCCGGGGACGGTGGGCGAACCGGTCGCCTCGCGGTTGGTCCAGGGGCGGGCCTCGGCCAGTCCGGGCACGGCCTGCGGCAGCACCGGTCGGCTGCCGGTACAGACGGCGACGGCGTGCCGGGCGGTGAGCACCCGCTCGCTGCCGTCCTCGGCCTCGACGGTGACGGTCCGGACCCCGGCCAGCCGGCCGTGGCCGCGGACCAGCGCGATGCCGGTGTCGCGCAGCCACTTCACCTGGCCGTCGTCCTGCCAGTGCGAGGTGAACGAGTCACGCCGGGCCAGCACCGCGGCCGGGTCCAGCGCCCCGCCGCCGACGGCCTCGCGTGCGCCGGCCACCGCCCGGGCACCCGCCAGCGCGGCCACCGGCCGCAGCAGTGCCTTGCTCGGCATGCACGCCCAGTACGAGCACTCGCCGCCCACCAGCTCGGCCTCCACGATCACCGTGCGCAGGCCGGCGGCGGCGGTCCGGTCGGCCACGTTCTCACCGGTGGGGCCGGCGCCCACCACGATGACGTCGTACTCCTCGGGCGCGGCCGAGGCGGAAGAAGTGGTCGTCACGCGTGGTCCTCCGTCGTGTCGATGGCCACCCCGGCGCGCAGGGCGAGGGTGACGGGTGTGCGTTCGCTGATGTCGAGCAGCCGGGCGCGCTGGGTGTCGTCGAGCGCGCCGCTGAGTGCGACCCGGCGTGTGATCCGGCCGTTGCGCCCGTCCGTCTCGTACCCGAGCCTGACCCGGACGGACTCCAGCGGCCACTCCTTGCGCTCCGCGTACATCCGCAGGGTGATCGCGGTGCAGGAGCCGAGCGAGGCGAGCAGCAGGGCGAACGGCTCCGGCCCGCTGTCCGAACCGCCGCGCCGCACCGGCTCGTCGGAGGTGAGCGGGTGCGTGCCCGCCTTCACGTCCACATGGAACGGCGCGTCGGCGGAGCTGCCGGTCACCAAGGCGGTGGTGACCCGCCGGAACTCGGGGGCGTCGGCCTGCACGGCAGCCTGGGCGGCGCCCTGCCTGGCGCCCGGCGCGGTGCTCCCGTCCACGGCTGCACTGACGGTCGAACTGGTCGGGTTCTGGCTCATCGCGGGCTTGCCCTCGCTGTCGGTGGGTCGGCGCCGGGCCGGGTGCCGACGCCGTGGCCATCCTGCGACGATTCGCCCGCTCGGCGCAGCCGAACACGCGGACGATGCGCTCCCGGTACACACCCTGGCCCCCCGGAGACAAGTCTGACGGTCAAGCCGGGCCGGGTGGACGCGCCCGGGCGGACAGCCCGGAACGCCTCACGCCGTCGGGAGCTCCGCCAACTCCGCCAGCACCGCCGCCGTCTCGGCCGGCCGGGAGAACATCGGCCAGTGCCCGGTCGGCACCTCACGCAGCTCCCACTCCGGGCCGCCGAGCGCCGCGAAGTACGGGTGGCCGGTCGCGATCATCCCCCGGACCTGCTCCAGTGGGATGGAGCACGAGATCAGGGCCTTCGGCAGCTTCTCGGCCCGGCCGGCCACCCGCACCGGCTCGTCGACCGTCCGGGCCGGCTGGTCGGTGGCCAGTTCACGGAACCTGGCCAGCCCGGCCTCGTCGATCCCCTCCGCACTGGCCCCGCCGGAGGCCAGCACCTCCCAGGTCGGCAGCGGCAGCCGCCAGCCGTCGACCAGTGAGGCCTCCAGTGTCTCGCGGTAGGCCCCGTCCCAGAGATCGCTCAGCGCGACACCGTCGTCGAGCGGGCCGGAGTCGACGAAGACGACCCGCCGGATGCGCTCGGGGACCCGGTCGGCCGCGCCGGAGACGGCGATCGTGCCACCGCTGTGGGCGACCAGCACGACGTCCCGGAGGTCCTCGCGGGTCAACAGGTCGGTCAGGTCGGCGACGTGGGTCTCCGCGCCGACCTCGGGCGAGGCCTCGCCCGCCCGCTCGGCGAGACCGGGCAGGGTCACCGTGTGGACGGTGTGCCCGGCCGCGCGCAGGGGTGCGGCGACCGCGTCCCAGGCCCAGCCGCCGAGCCAGAAACCGGGGACGAGTACGAACGTGCTCATGGTGAATCGGTCCTCTCCGGGCAACCTTGCCGCCAGCACGGTGCTGACGGCCTTGCTTCCTTGCTGGTCCTGCTGTCCTTGCTTCTCGGCCGTGCAAGCGACGATCGGCGCACCGACGACATCACGGGCTTGCCCGCCGCTACGCCGATGCCGCTACGCCGATGCCGCTACGCCGATGCCGCTACGCCGATGCCGCTACGCCGATGCCGCTACGCCGATGCCGCTACGCCGACCCTAGGATCGAATCCGGACAGAACCCGACCGGATTTCCGGCCGGATCGAAGGAGCGTCGATGGATCACCCGGTCAGTCGCGTCCTGGCCCTGCTGGAGCTGCTCCAGGCCCGGCCCGGCCTCACCGGCGCCGAGCTGGCCGAGCGGCTGGGCGTGGACGAGCGCACGGTTCGCAGGTACGCGGCCCGGCTGGCCGGTCTCGGCATCCCGGTGCAGGCCGACCGCGGCCGCTACGGCGGCTACCGGCTGATGCCCGGCTTCCGGCTGCCCCCGCTGATGCTCACCGGGGACGAGGCGGCCTCCGTCGTGCTCGGGCTGCTGGCCGGGCGCCGCTCGGGGCTGTCGGTGGGGGAGCAGGCCGCCGAGTCGGCGCTGGCCAAGATCCAGCGGGTGCTGCCGCCGGGGCTGCGCGAGCGGGTCGCAGCGGTGGAGCAGACGCTCGGGCTGACCTCGGCGCCCGCGGCCGGCCCGAGCCCGGACACCGCCGCGCTGTTCACGCTCGCCGAGGCGGCCCGCCGCCGGCGCCGCGTCCGGCTCGGCTACCGGAACCGCCTGGGTGCGGCCGGCGAGCGCGAGTTCGACCCGTACGGGCTGGTCTTCCACTCCGGCCGCTGGTACACCACCGGGCTGGACCACCGCAGCGGCGAGCTGCGCACCTTCCGGCTGGACCGGATCGAGGCCGCCGAGCAGGGCGAGGCCGGCTTCGAACCGCCGGAGGGCTTCGACGCCGTCCAGCGCGTGATGGAGTCGCTGGGCTCGGTGCCGTGGACGCACGAGGTGGAGGTGGTGCTCACGACCACCCTGGCCGAGGCTCGGCACCGCATCCCGCCGACGGCCGGAAGCCTCGCCGAGACCGGGGACGGCCGCGTCCTGCTACGGGCCCGGGCCCAGGACCTCGCCGGCTGCGCGGTGATGCTGGCCGGCCTCGGCTGGCCGTTCACCGTCCGCAGCCCGGACGCCCTGCGCACGGAGGTGCGCGCCCTCGCCGCCCGGCTCACCGGGTGGAGCGAGGACGCGCCCTAGTGTCCTGGTGTCCTGAGGCCGGTCCGGCCGGCGGTCCGATCCTGCTGGGCCCGGCTCCCCCCGGTACTCCGCCGGTGGACGGCCCCCCGTCAGTGCACCGCCGGAGCCAGCTCGTCCGCGTCACCCGGCCGCCCGCCGGGTGCGTCTCCCGCTCCGGGCTCGCGCATCAGCCGCTGCGGGCGGCGGACCAGCAGGTAGCCGAGGCCCGCCAGGGTGACCAGGCCCACGCCGAGCACCGCGGCCCACACCTGGTACCAGGGCGCGCCGGGCGGCGCGAGGATGGTGCGCGGCCAGCAGATGTTGACCACCTCCAGGCCGGTCCAGAGCACCGCGAGGGCGTTGATCACCGTCCCGGCGCGCCCGTAGGAGACCGCGCCGGACGGCCGCCAGGCGCCGCGCAGCCGGGCCAGCAGGGCGGCCAGGCTGAGCAGGAAGAACGGCAGGAAGGTGGCGGCCGTGCCGAAGGTGATCAGGCTGCCCATCGCGGTGGACTCCAGCCCGAGCGGCAGCGCGGCCGCGCTGACCAGGGTGGCCGCGACCAGCCCGCCGATCGGCGCCTTGTGCCGGTTGACCCGGCGGACCTGGGCGGAGAACGGGAAGACGCCGTCGCGGGCCAGCGAGTAGAGGCCGCGGGCGGCGCCGCCCTGCGAGGCCATCAGGCAGGCGGTGAACGAGACGAGGACGACCACCACGAACGGCTTGGCCGACCAGTCGCCGAACGCGGTGGTGACCGCGGTGGTGACCGGGTCGAGGTCCTCGCCGCGGACCACGGCGGCCGGGTCCGGGTGGGCCAGTTCGACGGCCACGGCGTTCAGGATGACCACCACGCCGACGCTCAGCAGCGCCCACCACATCGCCCGCGGCACCTGCCGGCCGGCGTCCTTGGTCTCCTCGGCGGTGGAGACGCAGGCGTCGAAGCCGATGAACGCCCAGCCGCCGACGGCGACGACGGCGAGGAAGGCCGCCCCGGTGGAGACCCCGGCGGTGGCGGGCGCGTCCAGGAGGTCGGTGAGCAGGCCGAAGCCGTGCTGCCGGAAGAACAGCAGCAGCGCGAAGCCGACCACCACGGAGGCGACGGCCTCGGCGGCGATGCCCAGTGAGACGAACCGGCGCAGCAGGTTGATGCCGTAGGCGTTGACCAGCGTGCAGGCCAGCATGAACGCGGCCGAGACCAGCACCAGCTGGACGGGCGTCGGGGTGAGCCCGAAGAGGGCGAAGAACCAGGGCGAGGCCAGGTAGGCGACGGTGGTGTTGGCGAACATCACCGCGAACTGCCACATCCAGCCGGTCAGCCAGGCGAAGGTCGGCCCGGCGAGGCGCCGGCTCCACTGGTAGGCGCCGCCGGCCAGCGGCCACTGGGAGGCGAGTTCGGAGTAGACCGCCACCACGAGCATCTGGCCGAGCAGGCAGACCGGGAGCGCCCAGACCCAGGCGCCGCCGGCCACGCCGAGGCCGACCTGGCTGACCGCGTAGAGGCCGACGACGGGGGAGACGACGGCGAAGCCCATCGAGATGTTGCCGAGGACGCCGAGGCTGCGGCGCAGCTCCTGCCGATAGCCGAGCGCGGCGAGCCGCTCGGCGTCGGTGGCGGCGGCTGTGCCGATGCCTGTGCCGATGCCTGTGGCAATGCGTCCACCGATGCCTGCGCCGCCGCTTGCGCCGATGCCTCCGCCGGCGGCGGTGTCCGTCGCGGGGGCCGAGCCCGGGGAGGACCCGGCGCCTGTGCCGGAGGCCTGGGAGATCCGTGATCTTGGGGGGTTCTCGGTCATGGGGCGTCCACCTTGCCGTCGTCCGCGGCGGGCCCGGGGAGGCTCCGCCATGGAAAACTAACTTTGTTAGTCAGGGACGGTAACGCGTCGCCCCGGGGCAGCGGAAGAGCCGAGACCGGGCTGTAATAACGTGAGCCGGACGCCGTGGGCGACGCGGCCGGCAGCGAGGGGCGACAGGCGTGGGACGACCGAGCAGGGCATTGCTGAGCAGGGAGATCATCGCCAGGGCCGCCCTCGACACGGTCGACGAGCAGGGCCCGGACGGCCTCACCATGCGCGCCGTCGCCGACCGCCTGGGCGTGAAGGCGGCCTCCCTCTACAACCACGTGAGCGGCAAAGATGAGCTGATCGACGGACTCGCCGAACTGGTCAACGCCGAGATCGACCTCGGCCCGCTCACCGGCGCCGACGACACCGGGTGGCGGGCCGGCATCACCGCCTACACCCGCGGCTACCGCGCCGCCTTCCTGCGCCACCCCAACACCATCGCGCTGCTCGCCCGCCGCCGGGTCGGGGCCGAACGCCAACTGCTCGGCTACGACACCCTGCTGGCCGCCCTCGGCCGGGCCGGCCTCGCGCCCGCCGACGCCGCCGAGGCCGCCGCCGCGCTCGACTACCTGGTGCTCGGCTCCGCACTGGAGACCTTCAGCGCGGGCTTCACCAGCCCCGCCGTCGACTACCGCCCCCGCTACCCGGCCCTCGCCGGCGCCCTGGAGGCCTCCGCCGAACGCGGCGGGCCGGGCACCGGCGAGCCCGGACTGGACGAGCGCGGCTTCGAACTCGCCCTGCGCCTGCTCCTCGACGGCCTCGCGGCCCGCCTGACGCCCCGGGGCTGAGACGCCGGACCTGAGGTGCCGCGCCTGCCCCGTGCATGAGGCGCCGCGCCTGGCTCGCTCCTGTACGTGCGCACGCCGACGGGCCCGGGGGCATCGTCACCCCGGGCCTACCGTCGCGGGAACCGTCGGTCCGTCAGATCATCGGACGGGGCCGGTCAGGCCTCGTGGCCACCGTCCTGCTCCGCCGCTACCTTGCGCTTCACCTCGGCCATGTCCAGCTTCCGGGCCTGACCGATCAGATCTTCGAAGACGGCCTCCGGCAGCGCACCCGCCTGCGAGAACACGAGCACGCCCTCGCGGATGATCGCCAGCGTCGGGATGGACTGGATGCCGAAGGCGGCGGCCAGCTCCTGCTGCGCCTCGGTGTCCACCTTGGCGAAGACGAGGTCCGAGTGGCGCTCGGCGGCCTTCTCGTAGACCGGGGCGAACTGCCGGCACGGGCCGCACCAGGCCGCCCAGAAGTCGATGAAGACGAAATCCTTGCCCTCCTGGCCGGGGACGATCTCGTCGAAGTTCTCCTTGGTCAGCTCGACCGTGCTGCTCATGTCGCGATTCCTGCCCTTCGGGAGGCGGCGGCTCAGGCCATGTGCCCGCGACAACCGCGCCCGCCCGCGCGCTATTCCGAAGAATCTTGGCCGCCCGTTGAGTACTCCGCCGCTCCCGTCCGTACAGGTGGGTGTCCGCTTCAGCGCGGCGCGCCGGCAGAGGCGCCCGTGCGTGTCAACCGGGGGAGAACACCATGCGCAGCAACAGTCGTACCAGCCGGATCGCCGTACTCGCCGCGTCCGGAATCGCCGCGGCCGCCCTGGTCGCCGGCTGCGGGTCGTCCGGCGGCTCTTCGACGCCGTCCGGTTCCGGCTCCGGCTCCACGGCCACCGCGCCCGCGACCCCGAGCAGCCCGGCCAGCCCCAGCCCCTCCGGCTCGAGCTCATCGGCCGGCGCCGCCACCCTGCAGACCGCCACCGACCCCAAGCTCGGCACCATCGTCACCGACGGTGCCGGGCTCACCCTCTACCGCTTCGACAAGGACACGGCCAACCCGCCGATGTCCAACTGCAACGGGAACTGCGCCTCGACCTGGCCGCCCGTCGCGGCCGATGGCGCGGTCACCGTCAAGGGCATCGACAGCAAGTTGGTCGGCACCGTCACCCGCGCCGACGGCAGCAAGCAGCTCACCCTGAACGGCTGGCCGGCCTACCGCTACGCGCCCGACACGAAGCCCGGCGACACCAAGGGTCAGGGCGTCGGCGGTACCTGGTTCGCCCTGACCCCGACCGGCGGCAAGGCGGGAGCCCCCGCCAGTGCCCCCTCCGGCGGGACGATGCCCAGCACTCCCAAGGCGCCCAGCACCCCCGGCAGCGGCTACGGCGGTTACTGAGCGGCACCGGGATCGGTATCGATGACAGTCCGGACCGGACGTGGAACTCTCGACCCGGAGGTGCGGGTGCGCGAAGATGGCGTCGTGACCGAGGAGCACCCGGGCGGCGGTGCGGCCGCACGCGGCACCGGCGCACCGGACGAGGACCTCATGCGCGCCCTGTACCAGGAGCACGCGGGGCCGCTGTTCGGCTTCGTGCTCCACCTGGTGGCGGGTGACCGCCAGCGGGCCGAGGACGTGGTCCAGGAGACGCTGGTCCGGGCCTGGCGCAACATCCACCGGCTCGACCCGGCGGCCGGCTCGCTGCGGCCCTGGCTCGTGACGGTGGCGCGGCGGATCGTCATCGACGGTCACCGCAGCAGCCTGGCCCGCCCGCGCGAGGTGGACGCGGCGCCGCTGGAGCTGCTGCCCGCCGAGGACGAACTCGACCGCGCGCTGAGGCTGATGACGATCTCCGAGGCGCTCGGGGACTTGTCGGAGGCGCACCGCCAGGTCATCGTGGCGACCTACCTCATGGGCCGTACGGTCAACGAGGCGGCCGCCGAACTCGGCGTCCCGGCCGGTACCGTACGGTCGCGGGTGTTCTACGCGCTGCGCTCGCTCAAGCTCGCGCTGGAGGAACGGGGAGTGACATCGTGACAGCGTCCAAGCCCGGTCCTGCCGGCCCCACCGGCCCCACCGGTCCTACTGGCCCGTCCGGACCGACCGGCCCCGCCCGCCCCGAGCGCGACCACGTCCCGGGCGACGAGCACGTGGACGTCGGTGCCTACGTCCTCGGCCTGCTCGAACCGGCCGAGCGCGCCGCCTTCGAGGAGCACCTCGCCGACTGCCCGCAGTGCGCCGAGCAGGTGGGCGAACTCGGCTTCATGGAACCACTGTTGGCCGAGTACGCGGCCTCCGCCGAGGCCGCCGGCCTGGACCCGGCCGACCCCGCTCCCCGGCCGGACCCGCTGCTGCTGGACCGGCTGGTCGGCGAGGTCACGGCCGGCCGCCGCCGGGGCAGGGTCCGCCGGCTGGTGCTGGTCGCCGCGGCGGCGGTCATGCTGGTGGCCGGCCCCGCCGTCACGGCGATCGTGGTCACCGCCGACAGCACGCCGGGTGTCGTCGCCGTCGCCACCCAGCAGTTCTCCGCCACCGACCAGGCCACCGGCGCCCGGGCCACCGTCGGCGTCGACGCCAAGACCTGGGGGAGTCAGATCAGCCTCGAACTCTCGCACGTGCAGGGGTCGTTGACCTGTGACCTGGTCGCCGTCTCGCGCGCCGGCGAGCGTCAGACCGTCACCACCTGGAGCGTCCCCGCCGCCGGTTACGGCACCACGGGCGCCGCCCCGGCCGCCCTGCACACCAGTGGCGGTGCCGGGTTCCAGCCCGCCGACATCGACCACTTCGAGATCCGCACCCTGGACGGCGCCACCCTGCTGGTCACCGTCCCGGCCCGCACGGCCTGAGCCGTCGGGCCCCGCGGCGGCCGGGCAGGTTTCAGGCCGCCGCGGCGCCGGACCAGTACGGGTTCGGGGTGCCGGCGTCGGTCATGTGGTCGCGGCGCCAGAGTGCGGCCCAGCCGGCCCCGGCCACCGGGTCGACGCGGTGTCGGGGCGAGGTCGAGCGCGCGGGCGAGAGCGGCCGCCGCCGGCGCTTCTCCATTCCGATTACCGGCTCACAGGATCGCAGGCTCACCGGCTCGCGGTTGTGGCGGTTGTGGCCGCGGCCGTCGCGATGCGGGTCAGGGCGCGGGCACAGAGGTGGGCGAAGAACCGCTGGGCCAGGGGGAGGAGGGGGCCGGCGAGGTGGGCGTACCAGCTGCGGGGGCGGCTGAAGGCGTTGACGGTGAACCAGACGGCCTTGTCGGGGCCCATCTCGACCAGGAAGGTCTCCTCGCCGATGGCGAGGTGGCCGCGCCGGGTGCCGTACGCGAAGCCGTAGCGGTCGGGGCCGTCGGTGGTCCAGATGACCCGGCAGGGGGCGGCGGCGCGCAGCGGGCCGATGCCGATCGCGCAGAGGACGGCGGCGCCGGGGGCGGCCCGGCCGGCGTCGGTGGTGATGCGGACGCCGGCGGCGCGGTGCATCTGCCAGCAGAGGACGGCGGTTCCGGCGGCTTCCAGGGCGGCGCGGCCGTGGCCGATCAGGGCGCGGTGGCGGAGGTGGTGGTAGCCGGCGGGGAGGGGGCGGCCGGGGGTGGCGCTGGCGCCGATCTCGGGGTAGTTGAGGTCGGTGGCCGCAGGGGTGGTCATCGTGCGACGTCCTTCGACAACGGGAGCGGAAGTGGGAATGGGAGAGGCGACGGGGTGAGCCGGCGCCAGGCGAGCAGCGAGCAGAGGGCGAAGCCGAGCGCGTTGCCGACGCCGTGGGTGGCGGCCATCCAGGTCAGGGTGGGGTGGGGGAGTCCGGAGGCCTCGCCGAGTGCCCACCAGAGGGCGAGCACCATGGTGGCGGCGAGGACGGCGGACGCGGTGCCGAGCAGTGCGGCGGCGGTCCGGTCGGGGGTGCGGGCGCGCAGCTCGCGCCAGGTGAGCAGGCCGACCAGCCACATTCCGGTGGTGAGCACGAGGGCGCCGACGAGTTCGGCCCAGTCGTCGATGAAGTA
This sequence comes from Kitasatospora sp. NPDC041988, assembly GCF_055588525.1. Lineage (NCBI taxonomy): Bacteria > Bacillati > Actinomycetota > Actinomycetes > Kitasatosporales > Streptomycetaceae > Kitasatospora > Kitasatospora sp. NPDC041988. The sequence continues at coordinate 31,277 of NZ_JBVJCO010000053.1, read as the reverse complement.
GCCGGCCAGGACGAGCAGGGTGCCGAGCGGCACGCTGAGCGCGGCGAACCGGGCGGCGGCGCTGCTCGGCCGGGCCTGGCAGACCAGTCCGGCGACGAGGGCGGCGGTGAACCCGGCGTAGTGGAAGTGCGGCACGGTGAGGGCCAGGATGTCGAGGTCGAAGCCGAACAGCCGGTGCCCGGAGCGTTCGGCGACCAGGGCGAGCCCGGCCACGGAGGGGGTGGCGAGCGCGGTCAGCACGGCGATCTCCGCCGGTGCGAGCGAGCGGGTGCGGGCGAGCCGGAGCGGCGCGTGGGCGGCCACGGCGAGGGTGCCGAGGGCGTAGAGGACGGCGCAGCCGGTGGCGAGGCCGCCGCGCGGCAGCCAGAGCGAGAGGGCCCCGGGGACGGCGGCCAGCGGCCAGAGCCGGCGGACGCGGGCGAGGCCGGGCTCGTCGATCAGGGCGAGGCCGAGCGGGATGATGGCGCCCATGCCGAGCAGGACCAGGAGGTCAACCAGTTCTGTGGCGCCTCTGCCCATGGTGGACGCACCCTTCTCCCAAGTTCGCCCGAACCGTCTTGAACGCGTTCAAACATTGCGCCGGTGACTCTACGCCGCAATGTTGAACGCGTTCAAGTCGTCCTCGGGGTGCCGCCCGGCCGCCCTCGTCTGGTGTTCACGCTGGGTGCGGCGCACCCTGGAGGAGTAACCGCTGGAGGTGATCCGCCATGCAGACTCTTGTCGGTTGGCACATCGAGATGGAGTTCCGTGAAGAGGGGCCGCGGACGGCAGCCGCCGCCCTGCTGCGGCTGGGCGACGGTTCCGAGCTGCGCGCACACGGCTACACCAGCCGCCACCCGTCGGACCCGGAACAGCTGCGGGTCGGCGAGGAGATCGCGGCCGCCCGCGCGCTCAACGACCTCGCCTCGCAGCTGCTCACCAAGGCCCACGGTGAGATCCAGGCGGTCAGCCCGGTCCCGACCCACCCGCTGACGTGACAACGCCGGACCGCGACGCCGGGCGCGGCGCGTCCGCCGGACCTGCCATGTCCACCGGCCCCGCCGCCCCGGAGCACCGGAGTCCACGCATCCCGCTGATCTGCCCGCGCTGCGGACACGAGCAGCAGGTGGTGCCGGGCGGCCCCGGGCGGGCGGTGAAGGTCGTGCACGTCGGCACCGGCCGGGAGGCCTGCGAGCCGGGCGACCTCGCGAAGGCGCCGGAGAACGGGATCTGAGGCCGGACGGGAACGGGATCTGAGGCCGGACGGACGCCCCCCACGTCCGACGGGACGTGGGCTGCCGGCTGCCGGCGCTCTGTGGCCTGCGTGGCTACCCGTCCAGGCCAGGCCTCCACCCGTCCGCGCGTTCACCCGTCTACGCGTCCGCGCGTTCACCCGTCTACGCGTCCGCGCGTTCACCCGTCTACGCGTCCGCGCGTCCACGTGTCCACGTGTCAGTTGGGGCAGTACGTCGTCGGCAGCTGCCACTCCGGCCCGATCAGCCGCTGCTCCAGCTCGTTGAGCGTGATCCGGATACCGACGGTTCCGGCCAGGCCGAGCCGGAGGCGGCTGCGGGCCAGGGCGATCAGCGCCGCCATGCCGTACTTGTTGATCAGCGAGGTGCGGTAGCGCGCGGTGGCGTCCTCGTCGCAGACGGCCGCGCGGGCCGGGAGCTGGGGGCCGGTGGGGCGTCCGTGGGAGTCGCAGGGGCCGACCAGCACCCTGGGGTGGTGCCGGATGCGTTCGGCCTCGCCGGAGTGGGCGGGCGTCCAGATGCCGAGCGCCGTACCGTCGGCGACCACCCAGATCGGCGAGCGCGACCGGCTGCCGTCCGCGCCGAAGGTGGTGAGCAGGAGGTATCTGCTGTCGGCGAGCAGGTCGGTACGGTCGTGCACGATGTCCTCCCTTTGCGGGTAGGGCAGGGTCGGTGTCGCCGGTTGTTCCGCGCGCCGGGTCGCAGTGGCCCGGGCGGCGCCCCGGTGGCCGTGGCCGCCGGCGTCTCGTGGTTCTCCCTGGCGGTGGGCCCGGCGATCCCGGCGCCCTTGCCGTGCAGCCCACGGGACAGCCTGGCACGGGTGCGGGTGTGAGCACACCGGCCGTGTGGGCGACTCCATTCTCGTCCACCGGGGCCGACAGTTCGAGGGGCCGGGGCCGCCCGTGTGCGGTGAGCCGGCGCAGGACGGATTCAGGACGAGTCCAGAGCGGGTGAACGGCGGGCGGCCCGCCCGGTGTCGGAACACCGGACGGGCCGCTTCGCACCCGAGTCGGCCGGGTCGGCCGAGTCGCCCCTGAGGTATCAGTGCACCAGCACCGGCACGTCGTTGTTCTCCGCCGCGCCCGCGCCCGAGCCGGAGACGGCCGCGGAGTCGCCGGGGCGGCCGGCGTTGATCAGGACGAAGGCGATCGCGGCGGCCGTCACCAGGATCCCGAAGGACCACCAGATCGCGGTCGAGAAGCCCTGCACCATTCCCTGGAACTGCACCGCCTTGGCCGCGGCCGGGGTGGTGGCGGCGCCCGCGTGGGCGGCCAGCCAGGTGGCGGTGGCGCTGGCGGCGATGGTGTTCAGCAGCGCGGTGCCGATGGCGCCGCCGACCTGCTGCGAGGTGTTGACCATGGCGGACGCCACGCCCGCGTCGCGCGGCTGGACGCCGTGCGTGGCCAGGCTCATCGCCGGCATGAACGCGGTGCCCATGCCGAGGCCCATCAGGATCAGGCCGGGCAGGATCAGCGCCGGGTAGGACGTGTCCAGGCCGATCTGGGTGAGCAGCAGCATGCCGATCGAGGCGACCAGGAAGCCGGGCGCCATCAGGTAGCGCGCGGGGACCCTCGTCATCAGCCGGGCGCCGATCTGGGTCGAGCCGGTGATCATGCCCGCCACCATCGGCAGGAACGCGACGCCGGTCAGGACCGGGCTGTAGCCGAGCACGATCTGCAGGTAGTAGGTCAGGAACAGGAAGAGGCCGAACATGCCGATCACGGCCAGGCCCAGCGACAGGTAGACCCCGCCACGGTTGCGGTCCAGGACGACCCGCAGCGGCAGCAGCGGCGCCTTGACCTTCCGCTCGACCAGGACGAACGCGGCCAGCAGGAGTGCGGCGGCGACGAACAGGCCGATCGTCACGCCGGAGGACCAGCCGTCCGACTCGGCACGGGTGAAGCCGTAGACCAGCGAGACCAGGCCGAGGGTGACGAGCACGACACCGGGGATGTCCAGCCGGTTGCGGTTGCGGCCCCCGGCGGGCTCGCGGATCACCATCACCGCGCCGACCGCCGCGACCACGGCGAACGGGATGTTGACGAAGAAGGTCCAGCGCCAGTTCATGTACTCGGTCAGCAGGCCGCCGAGTATCAGGCCGATCGCGCCGCCACCACCGGCGATGGCGCCGTAGATGCCGAACGCCTTGGCGCGCTCCTTGGCCTCGGTGAACGTCACGGCCAGCAGCGAGAGCGCGGCCGGCGCGAGCAGTGCGCCGAACGCGCCCTGGAGGGCACGGGCGCCGAGCAGCATGGCGGTGTTGGCGGCGGCGCCGCCCAGCGCGGAGGCGAGCGCGAAGCCGGTCAGGCCGACCACGAAGGTGCGCTTGCGTCCCCACAGGTCGGCGATCCGGCCGCCGAACAGCAGCAGGCCACCGAAGGCGAGCGCGTACGCGGTGATCACCCACTGGCGGTTGCCGTCGGTGATGCCGAGGTCCTTCTGGGCCGACGGCAGGGCGATGTTCACGATGGTGGCGTCGAGGACGACCATCAGCTGGGCGAGCCCGATGAAGATCAGTGCCTTCCAGCGCCTCGGATCAGGCTGCGTGGCGGGCAGGGCGTCGGTTTTTGGCATGGGGGTACTCACTTCACGGTGCGTGGTGTGCGGTTCAGGGGCGGTCGGTGTGCGAAGGGTTTTCGGCGGCCGGTGTCGCGGATCGGCGCGCGTCGGCATGGACCAGCTCGCGCCGGCCGGGATCGCGCCGGCCCGGATCACGCCGGCCCGGATCGCGCGGACGCGGGATCACGGCGGATCGGCGCGGGCGGTCGTCGGTGCTTGGTGCCGGCCGCCGGGGCGGCCGTGGGTCAGTGGTCCGTGTGGAAGTCCTCGAAGGTCGCTGCCCGGCCGGGCAGGGTCGAGCGGGCCGGCGCCCGCATGCCGTCCAGGAACAGCTGCAGGTGCCGGTGGACGAACTCCTCCAGGAGCTGGCAGGAGGTGTCCGGCAGCGGGCGGGTGAGCTGGCTCATCGCGATGAACAGGTCACCGTGGTCGACGTCCGGCCGCAGCTCGCCGGCCTGCCGGGCGCGTTCCATCAGGTCGCCCACGGTGGCCGTCAGCCGCAGGCGGGCGTCCACCAGGTCCGGGTCGTTCGGGTCGATCCGGTTGGTGAGGATCGGGCACAGGGCGCCGACCTTCTCCGCGACCGTCGCGTGCACGAACCGCTGGAGGGCGTCGAACGGACCGTCGCTCTCCGCCGACGCCGTCTCGGCGAGGGTCAGGATGCGGTTCTTGACGAGCAGCGCCACCTCGCGGATCAGCGCGGTGCGGTCCGGGAAGTTCCGGTACAGCGTCGCGTTGCCGACACCCGCCCGCTTCGCGATCTCGTCCAGCGGTGCGTCGGCACCGTGCTCGACGAAGGCGTCCCGTGCCGCCATGACGATCCGCTCACGATTGCGGGTCGCGTCCGCGCGCAGCTTGGGCGCACGGACGGGCTCCGCGGTGCGGGCCGGCGTGACGGCGGCGGTGCTGCTCACTGCGTGCTCCTCCCAGCATAACGGGGAAGTTTTCCCCGCTTAGGCCTACGTAGGAGCAAACGGGGATCCAGTCCCCGGAAATTTCAGTCCTGGATGTGACCTGCGTCACATCTCGGCGGCGGGGCGGCCGAGGTTCTCCTCCAGTCGGCCCAGGAGCCGGGCCAGCTCGGCCTGCTCGGTCTCGTCCAGCCCGGCCAGGGTGATCCGTTCCAGCTCCTGCCAGGTCTGCGCGACCTGGTCGCGCAGCGCGCGGGCCGCCGCCGTCGCCTCGACCAGCACGGCCCGCCGGTCGCTCTCGCTGCGCCGGCGACGGACGAACCCGGCCTGCTCCAGGCGCTGCACCATGCGCGTGACGGTGGAGGCGTCGATCCCGAGCTGCTCGATCAGCGCGGCCTGGGGCTGCGGCCCGCCGTCCCAGAGCAGCATCATCAGCAGCTCCTGCCCGGCGTGCAGCCCGTGCGGGCGCAGCAGTCGCTCGGCGGTGGCCCGGTGCAGCCGGGCGACCCGGGCGATGGCCTGGCTGGTGCCGCCAGCGTCGGCGAGGGGCTGGTCCTGGGGCTGGTTCTGGTGGGCGCGCACGCGGTGATTGTACGCGCAAGCGGCCGCCTCGGGATCCTCGTGGATGTTCCTGGAGTTCCTTGCGTCCAGCGGGATCAGAGCGTTTACTTGGCCGCACAAGCATTTACTTGGCCGCACAAGCAATGTGGTCGAGGTCGGCCGAAGAGGAGAACAGTCATGCGAGTCGTCAGCCAGAGCGTGCGCGTCAACGAGCCGGCCGAGCAGGTGCGCCTCACCCGGGACGACGTCTGGGCGGCGCTGGAGCGGAAGGCCGAGAACGCGGTGCCGTTCGTCGCCGCGATGGACGAGTGCACCGTGTTGGAGCGCACCGGGAACGGCTTGGTCCGTGAGGTGGTCTTCCACGGCGAGCACGGCGAGCGGGTCCGTGAGGAGGTCGCCTTCCGGCCGAAGACCAGGGTCAGCTTCTTCCGCGACGACGAGAGGGCGGCCTGGGTGATCCACAACGACATCGAGGAGGACGAGAACGGCCTCGCGCTCACCTTCCGCGGCGAGCTGGAGCTCGGCGGCGGTCCGGACGAGGACGCCGCCGCCGAGCGGATGCGGTCCGGCTATCTGCGGGCCCTGCAGACCACCCTTGAGCTGGCCCGCGAGGCGGTCCGGTCCGCGGGGTGAGCCGTGGGCGCGTGACGGCCCGGGGCTGCGTCGCGGGCCGGGCTGTCCGACGGGCGGGGGTGCCTGGCGGGCGGGGTGCCGGGCTCTGTCGGGCGGCGGTTCAGTCGAGGCCGGCGGTGTACCGGCCGGTCCGCGGGTACCAGGCGTGGTCGCCCGCCAGCCAGTCCTTCAGGCCGTCGGCGAAGGCTGCCACCACCCGGTATCCCTCCGGGCCGAACTCGTCGGCCAGCTTGGGGAGTTCCTCGCGGATGAGCCGGTCGAAGCAGTCCAGCCGGGCGTTCATCAGATCGCCCACGGTGTCGACGGCGGTCTGGAGCGGGCAGCGCAGGAAGCGCTGGAACACCGGGACGGCGTTGTTCGACTCGCCCTCCAGCTCCGTCTCCTTGCGGTAGGAGTAGAGGTCGTTGCGCAGGTCCACATTGTCGGCGAAGGCGTCGATCAGGGCCGACACGATCGGGTGTGCGAGCAGCTCCGGCGGCAGGTCCTGCCCCGCGGCGTGCAGCGGCAGCACGGTGGAGAGCGGGGTGCCGGCGGTGCGGCGGCGCATCTGGAGGTACTCGACCGGGTCGGGGATACGTCCGCGCAGGTTGTTGGCCAGCTCCCAGAGGTTGGCGGCGGCGAAGTCCAGTGCGGCGTCCCGCAGCCGGCGGCGGAGCCCGGCGGGGAGCGCGGGCGCGGAGCGGGTCCAGACGTCGGCCAGTGCGGCCTCCACCGGGTGCTGTGAGGCCGGTGCGGCGGCGGAGTCCAGTGGCATGCAGGCCGCGAGACGCGTCACGAAGCGCTGCGCGCCCGGTTCGTCGGCGGCCGCCTTGTACCGGAGGAAGTGGTCGTCGACCGCGAAGGCCCAGACGTTCCAGTCGCCGACCAGCAGCAACTCCTCGCGGGGCAGGTCCGGTTGGGTGAGCGCGGTGAACAGCGCCAGTTCGAGGAGATCGAAGCGCTCCCGGCCCCAGACGCCGTCCGGCCCGGTCAGGCCGGTCCGCCCGGCCCATTCGTCCGCGCTCTCGCGGGCCGCCTCCAGGTGCGGGTTCAGCCGGGCCGGGTAGGGCATGGCGAAGACGGGCGGGCGTGGTGGCAGGCCCGGGGCCGCGTGCGGGCGGGCCAAGGCGGCGATCGCACGCTGCGCCGAGTGGCCGAGGCCTTCGGGCAGGCCGGTGAAGACGCCGGGCAGTGCCGGAGTGTGGGTGGTCATCGCTGGTGGGACCCTTCCCCTCGGGTGATCGCCAGCCTGGCGCAGGCCCGCCCCCCGTGAAAGGCGGTATCCGTCGGTTCACCCTCCCGGGGGACGCCGCGCGCGGTTCAGACCACGGCCGGGCGGCGCAGCGGGATCTCGAAGTGGACGGTGGCGACGCCCGGGCCGTGCTCGCCGCTCGGGCGGGCGTCGTAGACCTCCTCGGCGAGGCTGCGCCAGAACGCCTCGGCACCCGCAACCGCGGTGTTGGTGTGCAGGTAGAGCCGCTCGTAGCCGCCCTCGGCGGCGGCGAACTCGCAGGCGCGGCGGACCAGTTCGCGGGCCAGGCCGTGCCGGCGGTGCTCGGCCCGGACGTACACCCGGACCAGCTGAGCGGTGCTGCCGGAGGGGTAGCGCCCGACCAGTTCGCGCGGGTGCGGCGGGTGGGCGGGGCCGGTGGAGTGCAGGGCGGTGGTGGCGACCACCTCGCCGTGATGGGCGGCGACCAGCAGGGCGTGCCGGGGGTGGTCGAGGTAGTGGCCCTGGAGGTCGACCACGTCCGCGTGCCACTCGGGGACGTAGCCGTAGCCGAACTCGCGGTAGAAGGTGTCCAGAATCAGCCGGCGCGCGCCCGGCACGTCACCCGGGAGGGCATACCTGATCTGGTAGGCGTTCTGACGATCCATCAGGGGGCTCCGCTGGTCGGGGAGGGGGTGGATGTCCGAGAGCCTACATGAAAACGACTTTCATCTGACGCTCCGGCGGGGTGCCGCTCGCAGCGTGTTGAAAATGAAAACGAATGCCGTTACCTTCTCCCTCGGCACGTCGGACCGGCCTGCCGCCGCCGTCGAGAGGGAGAACTGTGGCGCATCTGCTGGTGATCGAGAGCTGGGTCGGCTCCATGAGCGGGCTGCTGCCCCGGGCACTGGGGGAGGGCGGCCATCGCTTCACCTTCCTCACCCGCGACCTGCACCACTACTTGCGTGCCGCCCCCGCCGCCGCGACCCCGCACCCCCTGCTCGCCGCCGAGAACATCCTCACCGCCGACACCAACGACCCGGCCGTCCTCCTCCCGTACGCCGAGCGGCTGCACGAGCTGCTCGGCTTCGACGGGGTGCTCTCCTCCTGCGACTACTACCTGCCGCTGGTCGCACAGGTCGCCCACCGGCTCGGGCTGCCCGGCCCGGCTCCGGAGGCCGTCACCGCCGCCTGCCGCAAGGACCTCACCCGGCGCGCACTCGCCGGGGCCGGCGTCCCCGGGCCCGCGTACGCGCTCTGCGCCGACGGCGAGCAGGCGCTCGCCGCCGCCCGGGTGATCGGCTTCCCGCTGGTGGTCAAGCCGGTCGACCTCTGCGCCGGGATGCTGGTCCGGCAGGTCGCCGACGAGCGCGAACTGGGAGCCGCACTCCGCGCGTTGGACGCGTTCCCGGTCAACGCGCGGGGGCAGCGCCGGGCGCCCGTGGTGCTGCTGGAGGAGCTGCTGACCGGGCCCGAGGTCAGCGTCGAGACCGTCTCCGCCGACGGTGCCGTGCACGTCGTCGGAGTCACCGACAAGACCATCGACGGCGCCCCCGCCTTCATCGAGACCGGCCACATGTTCCCCGCGGCGCTCGACCCGGCCGCCGCGGCGGCCGCCGCCGACACCGCCGTCGCCGCGCTGGCCGCGCTCGGCCTGGACCAGGTCGTCGCACACACCGAGATCAAGCTCACCCCGGCCGGGCCCCGGGTGGTGGAGGTCAACCCGCGGCCGGCCGGCAACCGGATCACCGAGCTGGTCCGGCGGGTCACCGGCGTCGACCTCGCCGCCGCCTGCGTGGACGTCGCCCTCGGCCGCCGGCCCGACCTGACCGTCCACCCCACCGGGGTCGCCAGCGCCGCGATCGCCTTCCTCGTCCCCGGGCAGGGGGCGTCCGGACTGCTGGACGGCTTCGACGGCGAGGCGGCCGTCCGGCACGACCCGGCCGTGGTCGAGCTGACCCTCGCCGGGCCCGGTCGCGACGTGCGGCCCGCCACCAGCAACAACGAGTACCTCGGACACGTGATGACCGCCGACACCGCCGGCGCCGGGGCCCGCCGCGACGCCGAGCGGCTGCTCGCCGCGCTGGCGCCACGGTACGCCGGCGACGCGGCCCCCGCCGCGGACTGTCCCGCCGGTGCCGCGGTGGTCCCCGCGTGACCGCCGCCGCCCCCGGTGGCGCGAGCGCCCCGGCCACCACCTCGGTCGTCGTCCCCGCCCCGACCCCGGCCCCCGTCCCCGTCCCCGCCACCACCTTGGCCGTCGCCCCCGGCAGCGCGTTGGAGCTGATCGCCGAACAGGCCCGCGCCGGTGCGTACGGGCCCGACCCGGCCGGGCAGCGGATCGCCCTCGCCTTCACCACCACCCAGGCCGTCCGGCACGCCGGCCGAGCCCACGGGTACCGCAACGAGGTGCTCGGCCTGCGCCTCGGCGCCGCCGTCGGCTCCTGCGCCGTCGAACCCGGCGAACTGCCCGCGGACGCGCTGACCGACTGCGTCGGCGCCACCGTCGACGAGCTGCTCGGCCACCCACTCACCCCCGTCCGGGTCGCCGCCCTCGACGCCTACCTGATGCACTGCCGCCCGCACACCCCGGCCCAGGGCGCCCGGCCGGTGACCGTCCCGGCCGGCGGCTCGCTGGAGAAGTCCCGCGCCCGGGCCCGCGCCGTCGCCGGGCTGCTCCCGCTCGCCTCGGTGCGCCGGGTCCTGGTCGTCGGCGTGGTCAACTCCCTGTTGGAGCAGCTCCGGTCGCACGGAGTCGAGTACGTTCCGTGCGACCTCAAGGGCGGCGCCACCGAGTGGGGCGAGCCGGTGGAGGCCGACACCCTCGCCTACCTGGACGACTGCGACGCGATCCTCGCCTCCGGCATGACCCTCGGCAACGGCACGCTCGACCCGCTGCTCGCCCACGCCCGAGCCACCGGCAAACCGCTGGTGCTGTTCGCCCAGACCGGCAGCGCCGTCCTGCCGCGTCTGCTCGGCCACGGTGTGAGCGCCGTCAGCGCCGAGCCGTACCCGTTCTTCTGGCTCGACGGCGGCCCCACCGTGCTCCACCTGTACGGGGGAGGCCTGCGCGAGGCAGGCCCGCACGGGCGATTCCCCCACGGGCGATACCCGCACGGGGAGGGCCCGCACGGGGAGGACCTGCACGGGGGAGAGTCGCGCGGCGAGGACCAGGCGGGAGGCGGCGCCCGGTGACCGCCCTGCTCGCCTCGGCCGCCGTCGGCAACCCCGATCTGCTGCCGCTGCTCGGCCGGACCCCGCTGGCCCGGATCAGCACCCCGCTGCCGCACCCGCACCCCGGCTTCTGGGCCAAGCTGGAGGGCCTCGCCGCGGGCGGCATGAAGGCCCGTTCCGCCGTCGCCATGCTCCGCGGGGCCCACGCCCGCGGCGAACTCCGGCCCGGTGCCACCGTGGTGGAGTCCACCTCGGGCACCCTCGGCATCGGCCTGGCCTTCGCCGGACAGGCGCTCGGCCACCCGGTCGTCCTGGTCGGCGACGCCGAACTCGAACCGTCCATACGGCAGTTGCTCCGCGCGTACGGCGCCCGGCTGGAGCTGGTCGACCGGCCCGCCCGGCACGGCGGCTGGCAGGCCGCCCGGCTCGCCCGGCTGCGCGCCGTGCTGGACCAACTCCCCGGCGCCTACTGGCCGGACCAGTACAACAACCCCGACAATGCGGCCGGCTACCGGGCGATGGCCCAGGAGATGACCGGTGAACTCGACCACCTGGACGTCCTGGTGTGCAGCGTCGGCACCGGCGGCCACAGCGCCGGGCTGGCCGAACCGCTCCGGCGCCGCTGGCCGGCGCTGCGGATCATCGGCGTCGACTCGGTCGGCTCCGCCATCTTCGGCCAGCCCGCCCGCCCCCGGCTGATGCGCGGCCTCGGCAGCTCCATCCACCCGCGCAACGTCGCCCACGAGGCCTTCGACGAGATCCACTGGGTCGGCCCGGCCGAGGCGGTCGACGCCTGCCGGCGGCTGGCCCGCGGCGCCTTCGTCAGCGGCGGCTGGAGCACCGGCGCGGTCGCCCTGGTCGCCGCCTGGGCCGCCCGCGTCCACCCGGGCGCGGCCGTCGCCACGGTCTTCCCCGACGGCCCGCACCGCTACCTGGGCACCGTCTACGACGACGCGTTCTGCCACCGGCACGGCCTGGAGCCGGAGCGCGCCGCGCTGCGACCGATCGAGATCCCGTACCCGGCCGCCGTCGAGGTCTCCGGGTGGGCCCGCTGCCGCACCGGCCGGCCGGGCCACACCGACCCGGCGGAGCACCGGGCCCAACCGGACCAGGCCGACCGCCGGGGCCGCCCCGAGGAGGACCGATGAGGCTCGACGTCCGCACCGTACGGCTCCGGCTCGCCGAACCGCTGCGGATCTCCCGCTCGGTGACCGCCGAGCGCGACGCCGTCCAGCTCGCCGTCCGCCACGGCGGCCTGACCGGCCATGGCGAGGCCGTCAGCAGCGGCTACCTGCGGCTGCCCGCCGACCTGATCCGCCGCGAGGCCGACGAACTCCGGCCGGACCTCGAACGCTACCCGGACCCGGAGACCGCCCTGGTCGAACTCCAGCGCGGCGCCGCCCCGTTCAAGGAGCTGCCGGCCGGCGTGCTGGCCGCCGTCGAGGCCGCCCTGCTCGACCTGGTCGGCAAGCGGGCCGGCGCGCCCGTCCACCAACTCCTCGGCCGGCTCGCCCCGGTGGCCGCCGCGACCGCCCGCACCATCGGCATCGAGCCGCCCGCCCGCGCCGCCGTCCAGGCCGCCCTGCTCGCCGCCGCCGGCTTCCAGCTGCTCAAGATCAAGGCCGGCGCGGCCGACCCCGCCGAGGACCTCGCCCGGGTCCGGGCCGTCCGCGAAAGCGCCCCGGACGCCCGACTGCTGCTCGACCCCAACGGCGCGTGGACCGAGGACCAGGCCCACCGGCTGCTCCCGGTCTTCGCCGCGGCCGGCGTCGAGGCCGTCGAACAGCCGATCGCGCCCGGCCGCCCCGCCGTTCTGGCCGCCCTCGCCGAACGCTCCCCGATCCCGCTGATCGCCGACGAGGACGCCGTCGGCTACGAGGACGCCTGCCGGCTCGCCGGGCGGGTGCACGGCGTCAACCTCAAGCTCGCCAAGTGCGGCGGCGTCCACCAGGTGCTGCGCATCCAGGCCGCCCTGCACGGCAGCGGCACCGAACTGATGCTCGGCTGCCTCGCCGCCAGCTCGCTCGGCATCGCCCCGGCCGTGCACGTCGCCGACTTGGCCCGCTGGATCGACCTCGACGGGCACCTGCTGCTCGCCCACGACCCCTGGCAGGGCATCGGCGGCACGGACGGCACCGTCCGCACCTCGGACCGGGCCGGGCTCGGAGTCCTGCCGGTGCCGGTGGCGGGGACCGCCGGCGGAACGCGCCCCGCGCCGGCCGGAGGAGCACGCCACGCCACCGCCGGGGGAGCGGACCCCGCGCCCGGCGGCCGCACCGCACCGCACGGCCGCCCCGCACCTCATGGCCGCCCCGCGCCCGGCGGCGATCCGGCGGCCGGCCGGTGAGGATACTGCGCGCCGTACGGACCTATCCGCTGCCCGTACGGCTGCTGCTGGTCAACCAGCTCGGCGTCAACACCGGCTTCTACCTGCTCATCCCCTACCTGGCCGGCCACCTCGGCCAGGACCTCGGGCTCTCCGCTCTCGCCGTCGGCACCGTGCTCGGGCTTCGCAACCTCAGCCAGCAGGGCCTGTTCATCCTCGGCGGGTCGGCCGCCGACCGGCTCGGTGCCCGGCGCGTCATCATCGCCGGCTGCGCGCTGCGGGCCGTCGGCTTCGGGCTGTTCGCGCTCGGCGACTCGCTCGCGGTGCTGCTCGCCGCCTCGGCGCTCAGCGGGCTGGCCGGAGCCCTGTTCAACCCGGCCGTCCGCACCTACGTCGCGCACGAGGCCGCCGACCGCAAGGCCGAGGCCTTCGCCCTGTTCAACGTCTTCGCCACCACCGGGGCGCTGGCCGGACCGCTGCTCGGCAGCGTCCTGCTGCTGGTCGACTTCCGGGCCGCCGCGCTCGCCGCCGCCGGCATCTTCGCCCTGCTCACCGTCGCCCAGGCGCTGGCCCTCCCCGAGCGGCCCGTCCCGCCGCCGCCGCGAGGCGTGCTCGCCGACTGGCGCGAGGCGGCCGGTGACCGTCGGTTCCTCGCCTTCGCGCTCGCCATGGTCGGCCTGTTCGGCATGGAGAGCCAGCTCTACCTGCTGCTGCCGGACGCCGCCCGCCGCGCCACCGGCTGGGAGGGCGCCGTCAGCCTGGTCTTCCTCACCAGCACCCTCGCCAACCTCACCCTCCAACTCCGCATCACCGGCCGCCTCCAGCGGCACGGCCCGCCCGCCCGGTGGATCCCGCCCGGCCTCGCCGTCGCCGGCACCGGCTTCCTGCTCCCGCTCGCCGTCCCCGGCCTGCCGGGCGTCCTCGGCGGGGTGCTGCTGCTCCAACTCGGCCTGATGACCGCCCAGCCCTTCGTCCTCGCCCTGATCCCCGCCTTCGGCCGGCCCGGCCTCACCGGCACCTACTACGGGCTGTACTACGTGGTCTCCGGTGTCGCCGCCGCCCTCGGCAACACCGCCGTCGGCCGCGCCATGGACGGCGCCGACGCCGCGCCCTGGCTGCTCTGCACCGCCCTCGGCCTCGGCTCCGCCGCCGCCCTCGCCCGGCTGCACCGGGCCGGACACCTCCCCGCCCCCGCCCGCCCACTCCCCAGCGAGGCCCGATGAACGGCCGCAACCTGCTCACCGACACCCCCGAGCTCTACGAACTGCGCTTCCCCGACCGGGGGTTCACCGCCGCCCGGTGGGCCGATTCGGTGCTCCGCGAGTACGGCGCCGGGCCCGACCTGCTCGACCTCGGCTGCGGCACCGGCCGGGACGCCGAATGGCTGCACCGCGCCGCCGGCCGCACGGTGACCGGCCTGGACAGCTCCGAGGCGATGATCGAGCACGCCCGCGCCTGCCACCCCGGGCCCGCGTACCACGTCGGCGACATGCGCACCTTCCGGCTCCCCGGCCGCTTCGACGCCGCGCTCTGCCTGGACAGCGCGCTGCTCTACTGCCACACCAACGACGACCTCGACGCCCTGTTCGGCCGGCTCCGCCGCCACCTGCGCCCGGGCGGACTACTGGTCGCCGAGATGCGCAACGGCGCCTTCTTCCTCGGCCGCACCGAACTCCTCGACGCCCCGCGCACCGACACCGTCACCCGCGACGGCACCACCTTCACCTCGCACACCACGCTCCGGATCGACCACGCGGTCCAACTCCTGCGCCGCACCAGGATCTGGACCAGCGACGACGGCGCCCCGGCCGTCGAACAGCACTCCGCCTGGCGGCTGCTCTTCCCGCAGGAGCTGCGCTACCTGCTCGCGGCCAACGGCTTTACCGTCCTCGCCCTCTACGACCGGCCCGGCCCGCGCACCGAACCGCGCTGGGCCGACGGCGACCCGGCCGCCGACACCGTCGACGACGACCGGCTGCACCTGGTCGCCCGGCTCGACACCCTGGCAAGAAAGCGAAGTTGACCCGATGACCCGTCCGATCGCCCGACGTACCCTGCTCGCCGCCGGCGGCGCCCTCTCCACCGTGGGCCTCTCCACCCTGGGCCTCGCCGCCTGCTCCTCCGCCCCGTCCACCGGCTCCTCCGAGGCCGCCTCCGAGGCCTCCGCCGCCCCGCGATCCGGCGGCCGGCTGCGCGCCGTCTTCGCCGGGGGCGGCGCCGGTGAGACCCTCGACCCGCACCTGGTCAACCTGTTCGCCGACGCCGCCCGCGCCAAAGCCCTCTACGACAAACTCGCCGACTCCGGCTCCGACCTCGCCGCCGTCCCCCGGCTGGCGAGCGGCTGGGAACCCAACATGGCCCTGGACACCTGGACGGTCCGGCTGCGCAAGGCCGACTTCCACGACGGCCGGCCGGTCACCGCCGCCGACGTGCTCTACAGCTACCGCCGGATAGCCGACCCCAAGCGGGCGTTCCGGGCCCGTGC
This sequence comes from Kitasatospora sp. NPDC041988, assembly GCF_055588525.1. Classification (NCBI taxonomy): domain Bacteria; kingdom Bacillati; phylum Actinomycetota; class Actinomycetes; order Kitasatosporales; family Streptomycetaceae; genus Kitasatospora; species Kitasatospora sp. NPDC041988. The sequence goes on along the minus strand of NZ_JBVJCO010000053.1, from coordinate 16,207 downwards.
CTCCCTCGAACCGATCGACCTCGCCGCCAGCCGGGCCGTCGACCCGGCCACCGTCGAGTTCAGGCTCAAGCGCCCATCCGCCGAATTCCCCAACGTGCTGGCCGCGTTCGGCGCCTACATCGTCCCGGAGGGCAGCGAGGACTTCCAGCACCCCGTCGGCTCCGGCCCGTTCGCCTTCGTCTCGTTCAAGCCCGGCGGCTCGCTGCTGGTCAGGCGGTTCGACGGCTACTGGGACGGCGCCCCGCACCTGGACGAGCTGGAGATCCTGGACGCCGCCGAGGAGTCGGCCCGCGCCAACGCCCTGCTCGCCGGACAAGCCGAGTACGCCCACGAGTTGACCCCCGCCACCGCCCGCGCACAGGAGAAGGGCGGCCGGATCGGCATCGTCCGGCTGCGTAACAGCGCGATGCAGGGCTTCGTGATGAAGACCGACCGGCCGCCCTTCGACGACCCGCGGGTGCGGCAGGCGTTCTTCCTGATCGCCGACCGGCAGGAGCTGGTCGACGGCGCCCTCTCCGGCGCCGGCGAGATCGGCAACGACCTCTTCGGCAAGGGCGCCCAGTACTACCCGGCCGATCTGCCCCAGCGCACCCAGGACCTCGACCGCGCCCGCGCCCTGCTGCGCGAGGCCGGTGCGGAGGGGCTGAAGGTCATCCTCGACACCTCTCCGGTCGCGGCCGGCTTCGTGGAGGCGGCGGGCATCTTCAAGGAGCAGGCGGCCAGGGCGGGCGTCACCGTGGAGGTGAAGGTCGGCAGCAAGGACACCTACTGGAAGGACATCCTGGACGGCGGCGTGCTCGCCTCCTACCGCTCCGGCGCGCTGCCCATCGAGTCCCACATCTCCCAGCGGCTGCTCTCCGGCTCCACCACCAACGCCACCCACTGGCGCCACCCGGACTTCGACGACCTGTACACCCAGGCCCAGTCCACCGCCGACCCGGCCGCCCGCGCCGCGCTCTACGGGCGGATGCAGCGCCGGCTCCACGACGAGGGCGGCTTCCTGGTCTGGGGCTTCGCCGACTGGATCGTCGGCGTCGGGCGCCGCCTGCGCGGCGTCTCCGCGGAGGCCCCCGCCAACACCCTGGACTGGGCGCGCTTCGACAAGGTCTGGCTGGCGTGACGACCCTGCGCGGCTGGGCCGGGCGCCGACTGGTGCTCGGCGCGGCCCAGGCGGCCGCCGTCCCGGTGCTGGTCTTCCTGCTCACCGAGGCCCTGCCCGGCGACGCCGCCGTCACGATCGCCGGGGACGACCCCGACCCGGCGCGGATCGCCGCGATCCGGGCGGCCCTGCGGCTGGACCGCCCGGCCGTCGAGCGGTTCGCCGACTGGGCGGGCGGGTTGCCGCACGGCGAGCTCGGCCGCTCGCTGGTCAGCGGCCGCCCGGTGGCCGGCTACCTCGCCGACGGCCTCGGCCCGACCGTGCTGCTGGCGGCGCTCACCCTGGCGCTGCTGGTGCCGACGGCGGTCGGCCTCGGCATGCTCGCCGCCCGCCGTGAGGGCGGCCCGCTGGACCGCACCATCAGCACCGTCACCCTCGCGGTGTACGCGGTACCGGAGTTCGCGCTCGGCGTGCTGCTGACCGCGGTCTTCGCGCTGCGGCTGGGCTGGCTGCCGCCGACCGCCGTCGGCGGGCTCGGGCGGCAGCCGGCCGTCCTGGTGCTGCCGGTGGCGGTGCTGCTGGCCCGGCCGGTCTGCTCGGTCGCCCGGCTGGTCCGGGCCGGCCTGATCGAGGCGATGGCCGCCCCGTACGCCGTCCACGCCCTGCGCTGCGGCATCCCGCCCGCCCGGGTCCGGCGGGCGCACGCTCTCCCCAACGCGCTCGCCCCGGCGGTCCAGCAACTGGCCCGCACCGCCGACTGGTTGCTCTGCGGGGTGATCGTGGCGGAGGCGCTGTTCGTGATCCCGGGGCTGGGCACGGTGCTGCTGGACGCGGTGGCGGCGCGGGACGTCCCGGTGGTGCAGGGGCTGGCGGTGCTGTTCGGGGTGGTGACGGTGCTGCTCAACCTGGCCGCCGATCTGGTGGCCCGCCGGCTGGCGCCCCGGGCGGAGGTGGCGGTGTGAGGGGCCTTCCCGCGCGCGGGTACGTGCTGGGCGTCGTCCTGGTGTCCGGCCCACTGCTGTTGGCGCTGTTCGGCCCGGTGTTCGCCGGGGAGTCCGGGCCGCGCGCCGTCTCCTTCACCCTGGGGGGCGGCCACTGGCTGGGCACCGACTTCACCGGGCGGGACGTCTGGCGCCAAGTCCTGCTCGGCGGGCGGCCGGTGGTGCTCGTGGCGCTCGCCGCGACGGCGCTCGCGTACGCGCTGGCGCTGCCGCTCGCGCTGGCCGCCGCGCTCACCGGGCGGGCCTGGCTGGAGGAGCTGCTGCTGAGGCCGCTGGACGTGCTGATCGCGGTGCCCTCGCTGCTGCTCGTCCTGCTGGTCGCCACCGCCCTGCGGCCCGGTGCCGCCGGGCTGGCCGTCCTGGTGGCGGTGGCCGCCGTGCCGGACGTCGCCCGGGTGGTGCACGCCACCGCCGTGGAGGCCGCCGCCCGGCCGGTGGTCGAGGCGCTGCGGCTGCACGGCGAATCGTGGGTGCGGATCGCCTTCGGTCAGGTGGCCCGCTCGATCCGCCGGACCCTCGCCGCCGACGCCGGCACCCGCCTGGTCGGCGCGCTCTACCTGGTCAGCACCGCCGCCTTCCTCGGCGTCGGCGTGCAGCCGGACGCCGCGGACTGGGCGGTGATGGTCGACCGCAACCGGCCCGGCCTCTTCCTCCAGCCCTGGGCGGTGGTCGTCCCCGCCCTGCTGATCGCCGGCCTCTCCACCGGCACCAACCTGCTGTTCGACGCCGCCCTGCACGGTGGCGGGAAGGGAGGCCGGCGGTGACCGCCCCGGTGCTGGTGAGCGTGGACGGCCTGACGGTGAAGGCCGGCGGGCGGACCCTCGTACGGAACGTCGACCTGCGGGTGCGGGCCGGCCGGGTGACCGCCCTGGTCGGCCCGTCCGGCAGCGGCAAGACCACGACCGCGCTCGCCCTGCTCGGCGCCTACCCGCCCGGGGCCGAGGTCTCCGGCACGGTGACGGCCCCGGCCGGCCCGATCGGGTACGTCCCGCAGCACCCCGCCACCGTGCTCAACCCGGTGCGCCGGGTCGGCGTGCTGCTGCGCGACCTCGCCCGTCGGTCCGGCGCCGGCCCGCACGCCGTCCGCGACGCCTTGCACGACGCGCTGCGCGACGCCGAACTCGCGGACGTGGAGGGCGTCCTGAGACGGTTCCCGCACCAGCTCTCGGGCGGTCAGCAGCAGCGCGTGGTGCTCGCCCAGGCCTTGCTGCTCGGCGCACGGGTGATCGTCGCGGACGAGCCGACCACCGGGCAGGACGCGCTCACCAGGCAGCGGATCACCGCCCTGCTCCGCTCCCTGGCCGGGCGCGGCACCGGCATCGTGCTGCTCAGCCACGATCTGGACGTGGTGGGGGAGTTGGCCGACGAGGTGGTCGTCCTGGAGGCCGGCCGGGTGCTGCGGTCCGGCCCTCCGGCCACCGCGCTCGCGCACGCCGGTGAGCCGGCCGCCGCGCCTGCGGGAGCGCCGTCCGCCGCGCGTACCGGTGTGCCGTCCGGAGCCCCGCCCGTCGCGCCGTCCGTTCTGGCGCACCCGAAGCCGCCGGCCGGGCCGGTCCGGCTCGCCGTCACCGGCCTCACCGCCCGCCACCCCGGTGGTGCGACCGTCCTGCACGATGTCCGCCTCACGCTGCGGGCGGGGGAGTGCCTCGCCCTCGTCGGCCGCTCCGGCAGCGGCAAGACCACCCTGGGCCGCTGCCTGGCCGGCCTGCACCCGCGCCACCACGGCACCGTCCGCCTGGACGGTGCGGCGCTTCCGCGCAGCGTCCGGGCCCGCGACCGCGCCCAACTGGCCTCCGTGCAGTACGTCTTCCAGGACGTCCGGGCCGCCTTCGCCGACCACCGGCCGGTCGTGGAGCAGGTCGCCCGAGCCGCCGTCCGGCTCCGCGGCCTGCGGACGCCCCGGGCGGCCGAGGAGGCCCGCGCCCTGCTCGCCGGTCTCGGCCTCGACCCGGCCAAGGCGGCCCGCCCACCTGCGGCCCTCTCCGGCGGCGAACTGCAACGGGCCGCCCTGGCAAGGGCGTTGATCGTCCACCCGGCGGTGCTGGTCTGCGACGAGATCACCTCCGGCCTGGACGCCGCCACCCGGACGGTGATCCTGGCCCGCCTGGCGGCCCTGCGCGAACGCACCGGCCTCGCGCTGCTCTTCATCACCCACGACCTCGCCGCCGCCGGGGAGCTCGCCGACGCCGTCGCCACCATGACGGACGGCCGGTTCGAGCCCGGTTCACCCGTACTGGTGACGGAATGTCGGACCAGTGCCCTAAGGTCGCCGACATGAACACCGTGACCGACCTGCCCGCCCCCGAGGCTCTCGCCGCCCTGGTCGACGTCCTGCTCGCCGAGGACACCACCGGTGCGGACCGCGCGGACGTGGAGGAGGCGGCCCGCCGCGCCTTCGCCGACGAGCGGCCCGGCGCGCTGCCCGACCACTGGTGGCTGGCCGTCCCCGGCGCCACGTACGAGGCGGCGTTCGAGGTGCTCGGCCTGCACGACCGGATACCCGTCACCGTCCACTACGGGCTCGCCTCCCAGGAGCACGACGAGAAGTACACCCCGGAGGCGGTGCACCGGGTCTTCGTCACGCCCGAGTACGCCGGCTGGCGCCTGATCTACGCCGAGACCCCGCTGCGGGAGACCACCTGGTGGCCGCACGACGTGATCGAGCGGCTCAGCGCGGCCTGCGGCAAGGCCCAGGTCTACTACCAGGACCCATTCGCCGACTCGGTGATCTGGGCCACGGCCGAGCACGGCACCGTGCTGCGCGGCTACTGGCGTTACGGCGCCCCGGAGTGGACGGGCGACCCACTGCCCTGGGAGGAGGTGCTCACGGCGGCCGACTTCGAGGACGAGGAGGACTACGAGGACGCCTACCCCGAGCCCAACGCCTCCGATGTCCAGGGCATCGGCGAGGCCGCCGTCCACCTCTCCCTCGACCCCGCCGCGATCACCTCCGGGACTCCGGTCCGAGGCCACGGCTGGCTGGCGCTCACGGCGCCCGGCGCGGGCCACGGCGGGTTCGGGGAGGCCCCGCGGCTCTGAGGCGTACCGTCGGCCATCCGCCGTCTCCCCCCTGCGCGCCGTGCCTCGCCCGGGTCGGGTCCGCGGCCTAGGCTGAAGGCGCCCGGGCGGCCGGTCGGCCGCGGGAGTCGGGAGGGGCCCGGCGGCCGGGTGTCGAGGAGGTGCGCGATGGGCAGCGGCGAGACCGTCAGGGTGCGCTGTGTGGCGGCCGTTCCGTGCTGGGTGAGCCTGATGGCGCGCGATCTCGACGCGGCGAAGGCGTTCTACGGGCCGCTGCTGGGCTGGGAGTTCGAGCCCGGGCCGGACCGCTTCGGACCGTATGTGCACGCGGTGGCCGGGGGCGAGGCGGTGGCCGGTCTGGGTGTGGCGAGCGGCGGCTGGGCCATGCCGGTGGCGTGGACGGCGTACTTCGGCACGGAGAGTGCGGATGCCGCCGCCGACGCCGTCCGCGAGCGCGGTGCGACCCTCGCGGTGGGCCCGCTGGCCTTCGACGCCGGGCGGATGGCGTTCGCCGCCGATCCGGCCGGCGCGGTGTTCGGCATCTGGGAGGGTCCGTTGGGCCGGGCCCGGAAGCTGGACCTGCTGGGCGCGCCGGTCTGGATCGAGCTGCGCACGCCGGACCCGTTCGCGGCGGCGCTCTTCTACGGCGAGGTGTTCCGCTGGGACGGCCGCGACCCCGAGCACTTCGAGGTGCGGTGGGAGCACGACCGGGTGGTGCTGCGGGCCGAGGGCCACAGCGTCGCCGCCCTTGCCAGGGAGCAGGCGGGCGGCCCGGCGGGCATGCCGCCGCACTGGGAGGTGTCGTTCTCGGTGGCGGACACCGACGCGGCGCTGGCCCGGGCCGAGGAGCTGGGCGGTGCCGCGGTCGGCCCGGCCTTCGACTCGCCGTACGGGCGGGTCGCGCGCCTCCAGGACCGCGAGGGCGGGCGCTTCGCGGTGATCAGCCCGAAGGGCTGAGGCCCCGGGCCCGCTACGGCCCGGCCTCGGCGACCGCCTCGCGATCGGCCCGCAGCCGGTCCCCGAGCGCGGCGCGGGCGCCGGCCGGCAGGGCCTTCCGCGCGGCGGGGAAGACCTGCTCCTCCTCCGTGGCCAGGTGCCGCCGGACGAGGTCGGCCAGCCCCTCGTAGAGCGTGCCGAAGGCGGGGTCGCCGGGGTCGACACCCTGCAGGTCGGAGAGGTACTGGCCGATCGCCAGGTGCTCGTGGATGCTCGTGAACACCAGGGTCCCGCCGTCCGGCACGTCGTGCTGGACGACCGGGAAGAGGTGCTCCTCCTCGGCGGCGCAGTGGCTGAACAGCAGGTCGGTGAGCTGTCCGACCAGCTCCGCGCGCCCGGGCCCGCCCTGCGGTGCGTCGTCGATCCGGGTGAGCAGCTCCGTCACCGCCCGGTGGTCGGCGGTGAACTCGCCGAGGATGTCCGGCCTGCGGCTCATGGCACGCCCGCCTCTCGTCCGGTGCTGCCCCCCGACATCTCCAGTATCCGGCGTCGCCTGCGCGTACCGGCCGGGTGCGAGAGATCACCGCAGGTCAGGGCCGCTTTCCTCGGATCCGCATTCCTCGGATCGGCATCCCGCGGGGGGAGCTGCCGGCGCCGTCAGAGCCGGTCGCGGCGCCCGGTGAGGGCGAGCAGCCGGGTCTGCGGGCTCGCGTCGTCCGGCACCGGCAGCGGCGGGTCGAACAGCCCGCTGCCGGAGAGGTCCCCGTAGCCGGCGAACTCGCCGAGCGCGAACTCGACCAGTCCGGCCGGCAGCCGGGTGCGGCGGCGGATCCCCTCGGCGAGGTCCCAGGTGTGCACGACGGCGTCGGTGGTGAGCTGGTCCAGGTAGTACTGGCCGGAGACGTCGCCGAAGGAGAGGTGGACGGTCAGCTCGGTGGCGCCGGACACCTCGAACGCCGCGCGGGCGGCGTCGGCGGCGGCCGTCCAGGCGGCGGCCGGGTCGGGGCCGAGCACGTCGCCGTCGAAGCGGGTGCCGACCTCGGAGATCGTCGAGCCCATGAGCAGCTCGGGTACCCAGAGCTGCTCGCCGGTGAGGTGGTTGACCAGGTCGCGGACGGACCAGTCGGCGCACGGCGTCGGCGCGTCCCACTGGTCGGGCGTGACCAGCCGGACGCGGTCGCCGAACGCGGCCAGCGCCTCGGCGTAGGGCGTGCCGGGCTCGGCGGCCCGCCGGTGTTCCCTGCGATGAGCCATGCCTCCACCCTGCCCCCGCCTCCTGCCGCCCGCGACTCGCCGACGCGCGGGCGGCGTCGGCTCGGTCGTGTTGTTCAAATTCGAACTTCCGGGGTACGGTCGAGAAGCGGCCGGTTCGAATTTGAACGACAGCACCACCTCCCGGCTGCCCGTACCCACCCTCCCTTGCTCTGACCGACCCCGATCGATGGAGACGCGCATGCCGAGCGCCAGCCCGAGCACGACCGCCCCCACCACCACCGTCCTCCCGGGCCGGGTGACCCCCGACCCCGCGACGACCTCCCCGCACGCCTATGACGCAGGCCTGCTCCTGCTGCGCCTCGCCCTCGGCCTGACCATGGCCGCGCACGGCAGCCAGAAGCTCTTCGGCTGGTTCGGCGGCGGCGGAATCGACGGCACCGGTCAGTTCTTCACCATGAGCGGCTACCCGGCCGGCAACACGATGGCCGTGGTCGCGGGCCTGACCGAGACCTTCGGCGGTCTGGCCCTGGCCGTCGGCCTGCTGACCCCGCTGGCCGGCGCCGCGATCCTCGGCACCATGGTCAACGCGCTCGCCGTCACCTGGGGCGGCGGCTTCTTCGCCCCCAAGGGCAGCGAGTACGAGCTGCTGCTCACCGCCGGTGCCGCCGCGCTCGCCCTGACCGGGCCCGGCCGCTACGCGGTGGACCGCTTCCTGCCGGTGCTGCGCGCCCACCGCCTGGCGTACGGCGCGGCCGCCGTCGTGGTCGGCCTGGTGACCGCCGGTGCCATCCTGATGCTGCGTAACTGACCTGCGGGCCCAACGGGTTGGCGGCGGAAGCCGTCTGCATCCGGTCGGGGCGCGGGGTTTGAGAGGGGCTGCCGGTCGTCCGACCGGCAGCCCCTTCGCGTATGCGTGTGCCGCGTCCGGCGGTCCGTGGCCCGGCGGGGAAGGTCGGTGTCGGATGGTCAGTGTCCGGGGGCTTCCCACCGTCATGTGATGTGTGCCATGGTACATGTCACACTCCCCACCGTGTGCCGGCCGGAGCCGCCTGTGCGGCGCCGTCGCAACGGTCCTCACCCTCGTACGGTCGCGCCCCCAACGCGGCCGCAGAAGGCCCGGAGGCCCCCCACGTGAGAACCGCACGCCCCCTGTCGCAAATACCCCAGCTTGCCCGACTGTTGACGATCGCCCTGGCGCTCTTCCTGGCGGTCGGCCTGTTCGCCCCGCGCAGCCAGGCCGCCCCCGTCCCGGCCTCGCCGCAGTCCGGCGGCGCGACGCCCGCCGCCCCCACGGACCCGGGTCCGCAGCCCGCCCTCGGCGCCACCCCGGACGACCACGGCCGGAACCAGCCGGTTCCGGCCCGCGACCGGGCCCCGCTCTCGGCCACCGCGCCCACCGATGACCCGGCGTCCGGAAACTCGGCGAAGTCCGCCAAGTCCGCGGCGCAGCAGGCCCCCAGTGCCACCGGCAGTGCAACCGCCGCGGCCTGCAACATCGGTGACTTCACCAGCCGCACCGGCAGCGCGCTCGTCCAGCAGATCAAGTCGGTGGACCTCGGCTGCGTCAACCAGCTCTTCAGCCTCACCGGCACCGACGCCAACAAGGCGTTCCGCGAGGCCCAGATGGTCACGGTGGCCGACGCCCTGCGCGACGCCGCCGCGAGCTACCCGGGCAACAACACCACCTCCGTCGGCCAGTTGGTGCTCTACCTGCGCGCCGGCTACTTCGTGCAGTGGTACCACCCCGCCGACGTGGGCACCTACGGCACCACCCTGCAGACCTCGATCCGCGGCGCATTGGACACGTTCTTCGCCAACTCGCACTCCCGCGACGTCACTTCGGACAACGCGGGCACCCTCGGCGAGGCCGTCACCCTGATCGACAGCGCGCAGGAGAACGCCCGCTACCTCTACGTGGTCAAGCGCATGCTGGCCGACTACAACAGTGCCACCCACAACCCGGCCGGCATGGGGAACGCGCTCAACGGCGTCTTCACCGTGCTCTGGCGCGGCCACCAGAACCCCGCCTTCGTGTCCGCCGTGCAGGCCGACCCGAGCGTGCTGGACTCGCTGTACAACTTCGCCACCGCCAACAACGCCCAACTCGGCGGCGACTACACCTTCCTGGTCTACAACGCCGCCCGCGAGCTGGGCCGCTTCGTCCAGTACGCCCCCCTGCAGGCCAAGGACCGGCCGCTGATGAAGGGCCTGGCCGACCAGTCCTCGGTCGCCGGCCGGACCGCCTACCAGTGGTCCGCCATCGCCGAGATGGCCGACTCGTACGACGCCGGCAACTGCTCGTACTACGGCACCTGTGACGCCGCCAACCGGCTCAAGGCGGCCAACCTGACGGTCAACCACACCTGCAGCCCGAGCATCCGGATCCTCGCCCAGGCTCTGGACGCGACCCAGCTGAACACTGCTTGCACCAGCCTGACCGGCCAGGACGCCTTCTTCCACGGGGTGACCAAGGACAACGGCCCGGTCGCCAACGACAAGAACACCACGATCGAGGTCGTGGTCTTCCACACCCGGTTCGACTACGGCGTGTTCGCCGCGATGATCTACGGCATCAACACCAACAACGGCGGCATGTACCTGGAGGGCAACCCGGCCACCGCCGGCAACCAGCCGCGCTTCCTCGCCTACGAGGCCGAGTGGGTGCGCCCGGACTTCCAGATCTGGAACCTCAACCACGAGTACACCCACTACCTCGACGGCCGGTTCGACATGTTCGGCGACTTCAACGCCGGCATGGTGACGCCGACCGTCTGGTGGGTCGAGGGCTTCGCCGAGTACGTCTCCTACTCCTACCGCAAGGTGTCGTACGACGCGGCGATCGACGCCGCCGGCCGCCACACCTACAGCCTGAGCACCCTCTTCGACACCACCTACGACAACAGCGACACCGAGCGGGTCTACCGCTGGGGCTACCTGGCCGTGCGCTACATGCTGGAGCAGCACCGCGCGGACATGGACGCCGTCCTCGCCAAGTACCGCGCCGGCGACTGGAACGGTGCCCGCACGTACCTGACCTCCACCATCGGCACCCGCTACAACGCCGACTTCGACACCTGGCTGACCGCCTGCGCCGGCGGCGCCTGCGGCAACACCACCAACCCGCCCGGCAACCAGGCCCCCAAGGCGGCCTTCACCACCGCCGTCGGCGAGCTGGCCGTGACCTTCGTCGACCGCTCGACCGACCCGGACGGCACCATCGCCTCCCGCGCCTGGGACTTCGGGGACGGCACCACCTCCACCGCCGCCAACCCGACCAAGTGGTACACCGCGCCCGGCACCTACACCGTCCGGCTCACCGTGACCGACAACAAGGGCGCCACCGCGAGCACCAGCCAGAGCGTCACCGTCGCCCGGCTGCCGGAGTGCTCGGGCGCCGACACCCGCCAGCTCGACAAGAACTGCCGGCGCAGCAACGTGGCGGCGACCACCGGCAACTACGCCCACTTCTACCTGTACGTCCCGGCCGGGACGAAGCAGCTGAAGGTCAGCAGCACCGGCGGCACCGGCAACGCCGACCTCTACTACAATGCGAGCAGCTGGGCGTACACCAACGCGTACACCGCCCGCTCCACCAACCAGAGCAACAACACCGAGACCCTGACCGTCACCGATCCGCCCGCCGGCTACCTGTACTTCAGCCTCTACGCGGAGCAGGGCTTCAACGGGGTGAACATCAAGGCCGAGTACTAGACGCGCCTGTGGCACACCTGTGAGCGGGCACCCCGGCGGAGCGCACCCAGCGCCCCGCCGGGGTGTTCCCCTTTCCCCGCCTCTCTCCGTGGGCTGGTAGGCCCGCGGCGCCCTACGCGCCGATCCGGACCAGCGCCAGCGTGATGTTGTCCGGGCCGCCCGCCTCGATCGCGGCCTTCCAGAGCTCGAACGCGGCCCGCCCGTCGGCCCGTTCGACGTCCTCGTAGGTCCGCGCCAGCAGTGCGGACAGCTCCTCCTCGGTGACCGGGTCGGTCAGCCCGTCGCTGCACACCAGGTACCGGTCGCCGACCGCCAGCGGGGCGCTGCGCACATGCGGCTCGACGAAGGTCAGGCCGAGCGAGCCGCCGAGCGTCTGGGTGACCAGTGAGGTGGTGCGCCGTCCGGGCGCCGGCGGCGGGCTGTCGTCCACGCTGACCCGGCGCAGCCCGTCCCCGTCGATCCGGTAGACCCGGCTGTCGCCCACGTTGAAGACCACCGCCTGCTCGGGGAGCAGCACCACGCCGGCCACCGTCGTGCCCATCGCGGCCAGCTCCGGGTCGCCGGCGGCCGCCGCGAACACGGCCCGGTTGCAGGACTGGAGCGCCTCCCGGACGGCCTCCTCGTCGTCCAGCGCGGGCCCGGCCGCCGCCAGCTCCCGCGCGACCAGCGCGCTGGCCACCTCGCCGCCGGGGTGCCCGCCGAGGCCGTCCGCCACCGCGACCACACAGGGCAGGCCGAGCGGGAAGAGCAGGGTCTGCGGGTTGCTGGTCACGGTCGCACAGAGGGTCCACGGCCCGATCGTCAGGCTGTCCTCGTTGTGCTCCCGCACCAGGCCCTCGTGGCTCAGCGCGCTCACCGAGATGTAGGCCGCCATCGGCTCGCCGCCCTTCGGAGTCCCGGGCCGGCCGTCCTTGCCCTCCCATTGTCGCGCGCCCCGGCCCGCCGCCCGGGGCTTGCGCCGACCGGTCCCGGAGCCACGGTGCCGCCGAGGCCGTCGCCGCGGGCGGTGCTCGGGGAATATCGCCGGAGCGGCCGGTGCTAAGGTGGTTGAAACTTTGACGATCGGATCCCGAAGCCGGGATTCACCTGGAGTGTGGTGAGCAGCATGCAGTTCGGAATCTTCACCGTCGGCGACGTCACCCCCGACCCCACGACCGGCCGCACCCCGACCGAGCACGAGCGGATCAAGGCGATGGTGGCCATCGCCCGCAAGGCCGAGGAGGTCGGCCTGGACGTCTTCGCGACCGGCGAGCACCACAACCCGCCGTTCGTACCGTCCTCGCCGACGACCATGCTCGGCTACATAGCCGCGCAGACCGAGCGCATCATCCTCTCCACCTCGACCACGCTGATCACCACCAACGACCCGGTGAAGATCGCCGAGGACTTCGCGATGCTCCAGCACCTCGCCGAGGGCCGGGTGGACGTCATGATGGGCCGCGGCAACACCGGCCCGGTGTACCCGTGGTTCGGCAAGGACATCCGCCAGGGCATCCCGCTCGCCGTCGAGAACTACGCGCTGCTGCACCAGCTGTGGCGCGAGGACGTGGTGGACTGGTCCGGCCGCTTCCGCACCCCGCTGCAGTCCTTCACCTCCACCCCGCGCCCGCTGGACGGCGTCCCGCCGTTCGTCTGGCACGGCTCGATCCGCAGTCCGGAGATCGCCGAGCAGGCCGCCTACTACGGGGACGGCTTCTTCGCGAACAACATCTTCTGGCCCAAGGGGCACTTCCAGAAGCTGATCGAGCTCTACCGCTCCCGCTACGCCCACTACGGCCACGGCACGCCCGAGCAGGCGTACGTCGGCCTCGGCGGGCAGGTGTTCATGCGGAGGAACTCGCAGGACGCGGTGCGCGAGTTCCGTCCGTACTTCGACAACGCGCCGGTGTACGGGCACGGGCCCTCGCTGGAGGAGTTCACCGAGCAGACCCCGCTCACCGTGGGCAGCCCGCAGGAGGTCATCGAGAAGACGCTGACCTTCCGCGAGTCCTTCGGCGACTACCAGCGCCAGCTGTTCCTGATGGACCACGCGGGCCTGCCGTTGAAGACCGTGCTGGAACAGCTGGACCTGCTCGGCGAGGAGGTCGTGCCCGTGCTGCGGGCCGAGTTCGCCAAGGGCCGGCCGGCCGACGTCCCGGAGGGGCCGACGCACGCCGCCCGGGTCGCGGCCGAACTCGCCGCCCGGCGGCAGGAGGAGACGACGGAGGTGGCCAAGTGAGCACGTACCGGCTGGCGGTGGTCAGCGCAGGGCTGAGCAAGCCGTCCTCGACGCGGCTGCTGGCCGACCGGCTCGCCGAGGCGACGGTCCGTCAGCTCGGCCTGGCGGGCGGATCGGTGGAGGTCACGGTGATCGAGCTCCGTGACCTCGCCACCGACATCGCGCACAACTTCGTGACCGGGTTCCCGGGCAAGGCGCTGCGCGAGGCCATCGAGACGGTGACCCACGCGGACGGCCTGATCGCCGTGACGCCGATCTTCACCGCCTCGTACAGCGGCCTGTTCAAGTCCTTCTTCGACGTGATCGACCACGACGCCCTGGCCGGCAAGCCGGTGCTGATCGCCGCCACCGGCGGCACCCCGCGGCATTCGCTCGCCCTGGAACACGCCGTCCGGCCGCTCTTCGGCTACCTGCGGTCGGTCGTCGTCCCCACCGCGGTGTACGCGGCCACCGACGACTGGGGCGCGACGGGGGACGGGCACACCGACGGCCTGCCGGGCCGGATCGACCGCGCGGCGGGCGAGCTGGCCGCCCTGCTGGCCGGCCGCGGCCCGGCGGCACCCGAACTGCCGGAGCAGGTCGTGCCGTTCGCCGAGCAGCTGGCGGCCCTGCGGGCCTGACGGCCGCCGGTGACGGACAGAAGGGGCGGGCCCACGGGCCCGCCCCTTCGGCGTTCCTGCCCTGGCCCTGGCCTGGCCCTGCCCCTGCTCCTGCCTCCGTCTACGCCTACGCCTCGCCCGAATGTCCGCTCTGGGGTGTAATCGTACGCATGATCAGATTTACCCAGGTCCGTTCTGCCCCGCCCTCCCGGGAGTCCTGAGGTGGAGTCCGCCGTGCCGCCCGAGCCCGCACCCCAGCCGCAGGCCGTCCTCACCCCGCTCACCAGTGCCGCGATCTTCCTCGTCCTCACCGTCGACCCCGGCGGCGAGCAGGCCGTCCGCGACCTGCTGCCCGACCTGGCAGGCCTGCGCCGCGCGGTCGGTTTCCGGGCGCCGGAGGGCGGGCTGACCTGCGTCACCGGCATCGGCTCCGACGCCTGGGACCGCCTGTTCGCCGGTCCCCGCCCCGCCGAACTCCACCCCTTCCACGAGGTGGCCGGCGCCCGCCACCGCGCCCCGGCCACCCCCGGCGACCTGCTGCTCCACCTGCGGGCCGCCCGGATGGACCTCTGCTTCGAACTGGCCGGCGAACTCACCCGGCGTCTTGCCGGCGCCGCCACCGTGGTCGACGCCGCCCACGGCTTCCGTTACTTCGACGACCGCGACCTGCTCGGCTTCGTGGACGGCACCGAGAACCCCGAGGGCCGGGCGGCGGCCGCCGCCGTCACCGTCGGCGCGGAGGACGGGGAGTTCGCAGGCGGCAGCTACGTCATCGTGCAGAAGTACCTGCACGATCTCGCCGCCTGGAACGCCCTGCCGGTCGAGCAGCAGGAGCGGGCGGTCGGCCGCACCAAGCTCGGCGACATCGAGCTGGCCGACGCCGTCAAGCCGCCCGACTCGCACGTCGCCCTCACCGGCGTCACCGGCCCGGACGGGAAGGAGCGGCAGATCATGCGCTTCAACATGCCGTTCGGCTCCTTCGAGGGGGCGGGGGAGGCCGGGACGTACTTCATCGGCTACGCGCGCACCCCCGAGGTGACCGAGGAGATGCTGCGCAACATGTTCGTCGGCCGGCCGCCGGGCAGCCACGACCGGCTGCTCGACTTCTCCACCGCGGTCACCGGGTCGCTCTACTTCGTCCCGACCGCCGACTTCCTGGACGACCCGCCGCCCGCGCCGCCCTCCTTCGCCGATGCCACCGTCTCCGCCGATGCCACCGTCTCCGCCGATGCCACCGTCTCCGTGCCCGATGGCTCGCTCGCCATCGGCAGTCTGAAGAGGACCCCCGCCCGATGAGCAACCTGCACCGCGACCTGGCCCCCGTCTCCGCCGACGCCTGGGCGGAGATCGAGGAGGAGGCCCGGCAGACCTTCAAGCTCCACATCGCCGGCCGCCGCGTGGTCGACCTGCACGGCCCCGACGGCGCCACCCTCGCCGCCGTCGGCACCGGCCACCTCACCGGCATCGCCCCGCCTGCCGACGGCGTCCTCGCGCACACCCGCGAGGCCCAGCCGCTGGTCGAGCTCCGCGTCCCCTTCACCGTCGGCCGCGCCGCCGTGGACGACGTCGAACGCGGCTCCCGCGACTCCGACTGGCAGCCCGTCAAGGACGCCGCCCGCACCCTCGCGCTCGCCGAGGACCGCGCGGTCTTCGAGGGCTACCGGGCCGCCGGCATCGAGGGCATCCGGGCCGGCGCCACCAACCCGCCCATCGCGCTCCCAGCCGACGTCCGCGACTACCCCACCACCGTGAGCCAGGCCCTCACCGCCCTGCGCCTGGCCGGTGTCGGCGGCCCCTACTCGCTCCTCCTCGGCGCCGACCCCTTCACCGCCGTCAGTGAGACCAGCGACCACGGCTACCCCGTCGCCGCCCACATCGCCCGCCTCCTCGACGGCGAGATCATCTGGGCCCCGGCCATCCAGGGCGCCTACCTGCTCTCCGCTCGAGGCGGCGACTTCGAACTCTTCCTCGGCCAGGACGTCTCGGTCGGCTACCTCTCGCACGACGCCGACTCCGTCTCCCTCTACCTCCAGGAGTCGATGACCTTCCGCCTCTACACCGGCGAGGCCGCCGTCGCCCTGGGCGGCCAGGGGCGGTGATCGGCCGAAGGGTACTGAGTTCCTTTACGCGGGGTACTGAGTGCCGTATTGTCTCGGTTGAGCCTCTGACGCCAGTCGAAGAGAGCCGACACGGCTTGCCGGTCCAGGTCGCGCTTGCTGCGCGCAGGCCGCACCCTGGCCGGACTTGGCACTCAGTACCCTTGGCATGAACTGAGGCCATGGATCCAGTGCACCCGTCATCAGGAGAACCGCTCATGAGCTTGAGGATCGTTGTCTGTGTGAAGTACGTGCCGGACGCGACGGGTGACCGTCGTTTCGCGGACGACCACACCACCGACCGGGAGGGCGTG
>NZ_JBVJCO010000052.1:0-66209 GCF_055588525.1 Kitasatospora sp. NPDC041988 | reverse complement strand
AACATGCACACGACACGCGAGTCAGCCTGAACGACTCTGTACCCACGAACGGGCGACACCAGATCATCCAGAAACGGACTTAACGTCCTCTGAGGGAGTGGACCTCGGCGTGGTGGACGAGTCGGTCGATCATGGCGGCGGCGACGGTCTCGTCGCCGAAGGTCTCTCCCCAGCGAAGGGCTTGTTCGAGGTGACGATCACACTTGCCCGTTCGTATCTGTTCGATATGAGCTGGAAGAACAGGTTCGCGGCCTCGGCCTCGAACGGGATGTATCCGACCTCGTCGATCACGATCAGCGGGTAGCGGCCGAGCTTGACCAGCTCGTCCTGGAGTCGGCCGCTGTGGTGGGCGGCGGCGAGCCGGTCGACCCACTGGGCGGCTGTGGCGAACGCGACGCGGTGTCCGGCCTGGCAGGCCCGGACCGCGAGCCCGGTGGCGAGGTGGGTCTTGCCGGTCCCGGGCGGACCGAGGAACACGACGTTCTCCTTGCCCGCTATGAAGTCCAGTGTTCCCAGGTGGGAGAGTTGTTGGCGCGTCAGGCCGCGCAGATGGGTGACATCCAGTTCTTCGATCGTCTTGATCGCGGGGAAGCGGGCGGCGCGGATACGGCCCTCGCCGCCGTGGCTGTCGCGGGCGGAGACCTCGCGCTGCAGACAGGCGACGAGGTATTCGGTGTGGGTCCAGGACTCGGCCTGGGCGCGTTCGGCCAGGCGTTCGGCGGCGTCCAGCAGGGCGGGTGCTTTCATCGCGCGGGCGAGGAAGGCCAGGTCAGAGGCGGTTTGCCGACCGGTCCGGGCCGTGGACGCGGTGTCCGGGGCTGCGGGGGCGGTGGTGCGGGCCATCAGGTGTCCTCTTTTCCGGCGCCGCCCTCGATGAGGGTGAACATGCGGTCGTAGGTGCCCAGTTCGCGTTGCTCGACTTCGATTCCCAGGCTGTCGGGGGCCAGGGCCGCTGCGCGGGCGGTGGCCGCGCGGGCGGCCTTGTGGCGCCAGACCTCGCCGCGCAGAACGCTGGCCGCGGCGGCGTGGTCGGGGTCGGTGATGGACTGGTGTCTGGCCCAGCAGCGGGCGTGTCGGGCGACGACGACGTCGCCGGCGACGGCGGTGACCTCTTCGTTGTCGGCGCGGATCATGACGGTGTGCCCGATGGCGCGCGGGTGGACGGAGTAGTCGTTGGTGTCGACGCGGATGTAGTGGTCGCGGCCGATGCGGGTGTGCGACTGGGTCGAGCGCTGGCACGCCGGATCGGGGCCGGAAGCGCTTTCGGGGTTTCTCCGGGCCTGGTGCGCGGCGGATGCCGGGAGCGTACGGCGGTTGGCCGCCAGCCCCAAGGGGGTGGCGGCCGACCGGTGGGGCGTGGGGTGGTGGAAGCCCGTCGCCGGGGGGACGGTCAGGACGGCCAGCGCGGCGAGGTGATCTTGCGCTGCAGGTCCATGAGCTTTTCGGGGATGCTGTCCCAACGGGCGCGCTGGGCGTCGCTGCCGAGGTGTTCCACCCCGGAGTGGTAGATCTGTGAGGCGGCGAGGCAGGCCCATGCGACCTCACTCTTGGTCGTGCAGCTGTGGTCCATGTCGGCTTTGAACATCGTGTCGACCTGGCGCTTGATCGCCCGGCCCTGGTCGCTGTCGCCGATATCGCCGTCGAGGAGGAAGTCCTCGGCGTTGCGGTAGCCGAAATCGTGGTGGGCGCACGGCATCTTGAAGTCGAAGACGGCGAAGCCGGCGAAGTCCATGACGTCCGGGGCGGGCCTGTTGCAGAAGTCCGCATCGAAGGTGAATTTGAAGCGGTCCCAGGCTTTGTTCGAGAGGCGGCTGGCGTTGCGGGTGCGGTTCCAGGCGATGCGGGAGGCGGGGTCGGTCTTGATGAGCTCGTTGAAACGGTCCGTCTTCTCCTGCAGGGTCGCGGCTTGGGTGGTGGGGGCGCCGAGGCTGGTCCACTTGTCGCCGGTGCCGGTGTAGTGGAAGACGGTGCGGTGGTCGGGGGAGAGGCCGTAGACGCGGTCGGCGGCTTCGGTGAATGTGGCGCCGGGCCCGCCGATCCGGTTCCACTTGCCGTTGCCGTTGTGCTTGTAGAGGTCACCGGTGGCGGGGTTCGTCGCGTACAGGGTGTTCCCGCTGTAGAGCCGGCCGGCCGCGTCGCCGACGTGCTTCCACTTCCAGGGGGTGCCGGTGTACTCCATGACGGCGCTCTTGTCGGGGGCGAGTCCGTAGAGGTTGCGGTCGGTGGCGGTGAACGTGCTGCCGGGCCCGCCGATCTCCGTCCAGTCGTTCTTGGAGCGGTTGTACTGCTGGATGTTGCCGGTGGCGGGGTTGGTGGCGTAGAGGTTCTTCCCGCCGTAGATCTGGCCGGCGGGGCCGCCGACGGGCTTCCAGGCGGTGGGGTTCTTCGGTGTGCCGGTGTACTCCCGGACGGCACTCTTGTCGGGGGCGAGTCCGTAGAGGTGGCCGTCGGCGGTGACGAAGTTCGCGCCGGGGGTGCCGATCCTGGTCCACCCGCCGTAGTCAGCCGCTTCCTCGAGGGTCGGCCGGTACTGCCAGATGTCCCCGGTGGTGCCGTCGGTGGCGTAGAGGATGTCGGGTCCGGCGTACAGGTTCTTGACGGGGCCGCGGATCTGCAGCCACTCCGTGCCCAGGCCGGACCACTCGTAGACGGCCGAGTGGTCGGCGGCCAGGGCGTAGACGTTGTTCTTGGTGGCGACGATGTCGGCCATGGTCACGGTCGTGTCGGTCTTCTTCTGGGCGGGCTTGCCGCGGCCGGCGGCGTTGGCGCTCACGCTGAGGGCGAGGACACCGATGAGGAGGAGGCAGAGCATCCGGATGGCGCCGTGGATGGGCTGCCACCGGCTCGTGCGGGCGGGGCGTTGGGGGCTCGGCCGGTCGTCTGTGGGCATGACGGGGTTCATGGGGGATCCCTTTCAGGGTGTTGAGGTGATGTGGACGTGGCCGGCTGGCAAGGAGCCGGGGCCGGTCAGAAGGTGAAGACGATGGGGAGGGGCAGGACCCACAACCGGTAAGAGGTCCGACGGACAGACGTGCGGGTGGCGCCGAGGGTGGCAGCGGCGGCGGTCGGCGGCCCGTCGACGGGGGCGGCCGGGGCCGACGCCGGCGCAGATGGCACGGAGACGGCCGACAGGGAATCGCGGGCCGCCGGGACCGCCGTGGTGGCACTCGGCTTCGGCACCGCGGTCGTACCCGGCTTCGGGCGCGGCGTAGTGGTCGTAGTCGGCTTCGGCGTGGTGGTGGTCGTGCTCGGTTCGGGCTTCGGCGTCGCGGTGGTGCTGGGCTTGGGCGCCGGCGCGGGTGGGGGTGTCTTCGGGGTGGTGGTGCTCGGCTTCGGGGCCGGCGTGGTGGTGCTCGGTTTGGGTGTCTGCGGGGTGGTGGTGAGGTTTCTGTAGCGGAGCGGGACATAGCTGCTGGGGAAGTAGCCGGCGATCTTGTAGTCGTGGATGTTGGCTCCGGCCTTGCTGGCCTGCCTGCCGGGGCGCGGCTCGCTGTAGTAGAAGAAGTCGCCCTTGGCCTTGTCTGTCCAGCCGCCGAACAGCAGGGCATGGCTCGTCGTGTTGACGAGGGCGTCACCGGGCTCGAGCTCGTTGACGGAGATCCGCTTCGCAACGGTGGACAGGGTCCAGGTGGACAGGCTCGTCCTCAGCTGCCAGGCCATGGACACGAAACCGGAGCAGTCCCGCCGGTAGGAGCCGCCGGTGGCCCCGTCCTTCCAGCCCGATGTCTGGCTGTACGGGACTTTCTGGTCGACCCAGGACTTGGCCCGGGCGATGATCTGCTCGCGGGTGACCGGCCCGCCGGGGGCCGCCTGCTTGCCGATGGTTCCGGTCGATTCGGACGTGGCGTAGTGATTGTCGACGCTGGCCTGGGCGGGGATGACGGCCAGGCCGACGGCCAGGACCAGCCCGGTCAGGGCCGCGATGGCTTTGGGCCGGCGTATGAACGGCTCTTTCACGGTGGTCCCTTCGCTGCGGTGGATTCCGCTGTCCTGGTTGGCGGAAGCGGTGGAACACCACGCTGGAACCTGATCTGATTATCCGTTGGGGCGTGATCGCATCAGTGCAGGTCAGCGGGCCGGGGAGGCCGGACATCCGCGAACTTGCGCGAACTTCCGCGAACATGCCGGCTACGGAAGGGGGAGAAGTGAACCGACCAGGGCGCCTGCCGGGCCCGCTGAAAGGCCGCACCGCCGAAGCCAACGCACTCGCGCAGTTCCTGCGGGACCTGACGTCCGAGTACACGGTCAGCCGGCTGGAGGAGGGCTACGGCCTTAGCCGGAGTGTGTGGAGCGAGTACCGCTCCGGCCAGAAGATCATCCCGCTCGCGCGGCTCAACCAGATCATCGAGGACCGCTTCGCCCGCGACCCGCGCACCAGGGGACCCAAGCTCCAGGAAGCACGCCGACTGCACACTGCCGCGATTGCCGCCACCTCGGCCCCCACCCAGCTCCCGCCCCCGGACGCGGCCATCCCCGCGAACCGTCCGGCGGGAGCGGTCAAGGCCCCCGCACCCTCGTCGGACCCCACCGT
The DNA here is from genome assembly GCF_055588525.1 of Kitasatospora sp. NPDC041988. Classification (NCBI taxonomy): domain Bacteria; kingdom Bacillati; phylum Actinomycetota; class Actinomycetes; order Kitasatosporales; family Streptomycetaceae; genus Kitasatospora; species Kitasatospora sp. NPDC041988. The sequence goes on along the minus strand of NZ_JBVJCO010000052.1, from coordinate 61,678 downwards.
CGGCGCTTTCGGTGCTGTTCCGGAGCCGGACGACCTCCAAGGCGAACCCGCCGCGTTATCTGCGGACGGCCCCGACTACCCGCCCGACGCCGTGGCCCCGGACGATGCGCCCGCGGCCCCACCTCAACCCGCCACACGGCTCTCATCGCCCCGGCCCGCAGGATCCGCCCCGGGCCAGAAGCCGCGGACCGACCGGCTCAGGCGCTGGAGAACACCCGCACAGTGGGCAGCGCTGGCAGCCCTGGTCGCGGTACTCGTCATCGCCAACCAGGCCGGGCGACCGAACGACCGGACCGACGCGTCCAGCCCTAGCCGTCCCACACAATCTGCCGGACCTGAGCCCCTCGCCACCGGCCCGGCAGAACCCGGCAAGGATCAGCCCGAGCCCGGAACATCACCGGATCCGGCAACGCCCGCCGCGGGCACGCCTGACGCAGTCACCATCGAGAAGCCTGCCGACGGCCCGATTCCCCGCTGCATCGACGTCTCCGGCCAGGGGCAACCCGCCCAGGGACATCAGCTGTGGATCGGCATGCGCGTCGACAAGGAATTCTTCCTCCTCAGACCAGTGAGCCAGGACAGCACGGCCGGTGCGGGCCGCTGGAGCGCCAAGTCTGTGACCGTGGGCTCCGAAGAGGGAGCCGGCACCGTCTACGTCATCGCAGTACTGGACGTCACGCCCGACCTGTCCACCACCCTGACCCGTCTCACGGTCGACGGCCAGCCTGACAACCTCTGGCGCATCGCGTTCCCCTCCTACCCCGCCGGAACGGTGATCAAGGCGGAGAGACCGCTCCATCGGAACACTACCGAGCAGGCTGCCTGCTAGGACGACGCCGAAGTAGGACGCCGCTGTCACCCAGGCCTCCGGGACTGGTGAGCTCGCATGTTGAGGTGTCGCGAATTTGTGGCCGAGGCCAGCACTTCATGACACTGAGCTTGTCGTTTGACCTCCATTGATCATCTTCTGCGGCGTTCGGGTTCTCGCCTGTCTGTTCGCTATTGGTTGGTGACCAGGGCGAGTCCGACGTCATAGATGGGGGCTCGGCGGCGGTTGGGCCGGCCGGGTGGGCGCCCGGCACCGGGGCGGGAGGGTCTCGCAACGGCAGCTGGGCAGGGCAGGCGCGTTCGGATGTTGCGGAACCCGCGCCGGACCCGGGCGGGGCTGAGGCGTTCGACGGGCTGCGGTCTCTCCCAGGGCCGGCGGAGATCGGCGGACAGTGGCCTGGCGAGGCGGAGTTGGGTGTGGACGGCCAGGACCAGGGCGGTCCAACGGTCGGCCGCTGAGGGCTCGCGCAGCTTCGGGCGGGTCCAGCCGAGGTCCTGCTTCAGGAAGCGGAAGGTGTGTTCCAGGTCGAAGCGCCGTAGGAACGCGTGCCAGGCGGTGTCGGTGTCCGCGTCGGCGGGTGTGGGGTGGGAGTACCACAGCCAGACCGGTTTGGGGTGCCGCCGGAGGGCAGGTGGTCGACGTCGAGGCGGATCAGGGTGCCTTCGACGATGGGAAGTTGGCCCTGGTGGTCGCTCCAGGCGGAGCGTCGCCAGATGCGTGGATGCAGGCGGTGCCAGGTGCGGATGCGGGCGGTGCCGTAGCGGCGGGTGGTGTGCTCGGTGTCGCTGTCGGGATCGCGCCAGGTCGTAGGATCGGCCAGTGCGAACCGGGCTCCGTGACTGCGGGGTTGGCCACCCTTCGGGCCCACCCGGTAGTCGTCGGACACGGGATTGAAGAAGACGCGGTCGGAGCGCATCCGCACCACGATCTGGACGGGCAGGTCCCGCAGGAGGTGGGCCAGGCGCGGGCCGTCGTAGCCGGCGTCCGCCACGACCAGCACCGGCGGGTCGCCGATCTTCCAGTGCCCGGCGTTGAAGATGCCGCGCAGGACCTCACGCAATTGGGCGGCGGTGACGGCCGCCGTGTCCGCGCCGGGTTCCAGACGTGTGGCGTCCAGCAGGGCCGTCCACGAGGTCGAGCCCGACTCCAGGGCGGCGACAAAGGAGTAGGGCCATCCGGGCACCATCTCGTGCGTGTTCTCGCGCCGGCCGTAGGTGTGGCAGAAGGAACGGCCGTCGCTGGTGTTGGCGTCCGGCCGCAGCCAGGCGGACACGTCGACGGCGAGCACGATCCGCCCGCCCGGGCCACGCGGCACGCTTCGGGCCGCGATCGCGCACCGCAGCCGGTCAGCGTCGAGGTCTCCCCGGTTCAAGGCGGCGTACAGGGAGGCGTGGGAGCGCCGGTGCTCGGGCGCCAGGGCCAGCTCGACCAGGGCACGGACCGGACCCTCGACGCACAGCAGGGCATCCGACAGCTCGAAGAGCGCGTCCGCGCGGCGGGGCATCGCGGCGTACAAGTCCATTCGAAAGGAGGACAGTTCCGAGATTGCCTGCTGGCGAACCGCTTCAGGGACCACAATCGACACCGACGGCCTCCGGCTCTGTTGTGCGACTCGACATCACACAGCGTGAGACGGAGGTCGTCGCTTTGTCCGGCAGATCCCCATGTGGGTGACCAGCTCGAACAACCTCGAGTCGATCATCGAAGGTCAAACGACAAGCTGAGTGGCTGTTGTCGTTCCGATCTTGAGCGGTGCTGGTCGAACAGGGGTCTCGTTCGGGTGATCGCGGCGGACGCCGGGCATGAAGACAGGGCCTCTTGGTAGCTCGTTAGGTGTCTACGCCAACAAGCGATCCAGGAGGCCCTGTTGTCGCAGTTGTACGCCCTGGCTCCGGCCGGGTCCAGTTCGTTCACCCCATCGTGTGACTGCCTCGCGCACCGGTTCGGAAACGCCGCCGACAACGAAACGCGCGAGCGCCGCTACCCCACCGACATGACGGACGCTCAGTGGGCCGCGATCCGTCCGCTGCTGCCGGTGCCGGGCTGGCTGCAGGGACGCGGCGGCCAGCCGGAGGCGTACTGCCACCGGGCGATACTGGACGCGGTCCACTACCTGGTCGATAACGGAACCAAGTGGCGGGCCATGCCGGCCGACTTCCTACGCCGTGGGACCGGGTCTACGCCTTCTTCCGCCGCTGGCGCGACCACGGCCTGGTCGCCGAGTTCCACGACCGGCTGCGCGGGAAGGTCCGCGAGAAAGCGGGCCGGGACCCGGAGCCGAGCGCCGGGGTGATCGACTCCCAGTCGGTCAAGGCGGACGCCGTCGTCGGCTCCGCCAGCCGCGGCTTCGACGGCGGCAAGCTGATCAACGGCCGCAAGCGCCATGCGGTGGTCGACACGCTCGGCCTGCTGATCGCCGTGATGGTCACCCCCGCGGACACCGGCGACCGCGCCGCCGCGCAGACCCTGCTGGCACAGGTCACCGACGCGCACCACCGGCTGGAGCTGGTCTGGGCCGACGGCGGCTACACCGGCAGCCTGATCGCCCACTGCCTGACCGCCCTGGCCCTGGTGCTGGCGATCGTCAAACGCAGCGACGACATGCGCGGCTTCGTGGTGCTGCCCAAGCGGTGGGGAGCGGTTCTTCGCCCACCTGATGCGCACCCGCCGCCTGGTGCGCGACTTCGAGCGGACCACCAGCAGCGCCGAGGCGATGGTCTACTGGTCGATGACCCTGCTCATGACCCGCCGCCTGGCCCGGCCACGTCCCGCGCGAGTGTGAACTGCCCAGGCGCGGGCTCGGCCAGCCAGTCGCGGGCCACCAGCCGCTTCGCCTTCGACCGCAACGCCTCCACCTTCGCCGGCACCACCTCCATGCCGAACGTGGCGGCCATCTCCTGGCAGGTCAGCGGACCTTGACCGAGCCGCTCGCGGTCGGCAGGACCCGCAGGATGCGCTGATAGTCCACCGACAGCACCGACCAGGCCAGCCCCGCGCGCCACATCGGCACCACCGACTTCGGCTTCGCCACTGCCTTCGTCGGCTCGGGCCGCACCAGCCGCTGATCCGGATGCCGCAGGTCCCGGGAGGCATCCGGGTCGGCGATACCGTCGCCGTCCGGAGCCAGCACCTCGCCGACCCGCGAGCGGGCGATGACCCACTCCTTCCATTCCCGCTCGGCCACGACCAGCTCGGCCGCGATGCGGTCGGCCTCCTCCCGCAGCTCGTCCACACGACGACGAGCTGTGACCTCGCGCTGTTCCAACAGCCCCACAACCGACGGCATCCCCGACCTCCACCGCAGCGACGGCACGACACGTCACCACTTCCACGAGACCGCTGGCCCTACGCCCGACCAGCGAAAACGCAGTTCTCAAGCCCGGAAAGAGAACAACTTCTAACCACCGCGGCCATCCTCACGATCGCCGACAAGTTCCTCCAGGCCCGAGACGAAGTCGAAGCCGCAACCTACCTCCAGCCGCTCGTCGACGAGGCCGCGGCCATCAACCACGCCGTCAGCTACCCCCTCCGCCGACAAGTCGGCACGTCTTTCCCCCTCCAAGTGGTCCTTGGTGGCCACCGCCAAGCACTCGACGGCCAGGCCACCCACGAAGAGATCATCGAACGGCACGACGCCGACCTTGCCCGAGCAACGCAGTCGCTTAACTCTTGACGGCCTCTGCGATCTGCAGGGCGGCCTGGGCGGGCGTGAGTTGCGTGGTGTCGACGACCTCGGCCTCGGCGTGCAGCCATGTGCGGGCCGCCTCGGCGTAGGGCTCGAGATACTTGAGGCGGAACGGGGAGTTGGGGCCAAGAACAGTGTCCCCGGCGATGCGTCCGCGTAGGGTGTCCTGGTCGGCGTGGAGTACGAAGTGCCGTACGGGAATGGCGTGTTGGGCGAGGCCAGTGTTGATCTCGCGCCAGTACTGCTCGACCAGGACAGTCATGGGTATCACCAGAGTGCCGCCGGTGTAGTCGAGCACGCGGCGGGCGGTCTCGACTACGAGCGGTCGCCACGGCGGCCAGTGCTGGAAGTTGTCCGTCGCGGGCAGCCCCGGCGTGATGTCCATGAGTGTCTCGCCGACCTTCTCGGCGTCGAACACCCGTGAATCCGGGATCAGCTGCTGCACGAGTGCGCTGGTCGTCGTCTTGCCCGCGCCGTGGGTGCCGTTGAGCCATACGATCATGAGCCCGACGCTAGCGCTTTGCGGGCGGTGGGAACCAGCACGGCAGCGATCTGGGACGGGATCGGTGCATTTCAGGGTGGTGCTGCCAACCACCAAGATCAGGTGCCACCGATCTCGAAGGGTCACACCGGCGCAGCATGCGTGTTCCTGCCGGTGACAACAAGCCTGTCCGGGTGACAACTAACGTGTCCCGGCACAGTGGCCAACTACCGCGCAAAGTCACAGCCTCTGAGGTTGCTTCTGGAGGCTGCTACTGCCGGTTGCTACTGGGGCTTGCTACTCGGGGTTGCGTCAGGCGGTGCCGCCGGAAGCGGCGTTTCAGCAGCTCAGAGCCCGTTTGTCCATAGGTCGGCGGGAGCCGACTACTTCTCCCTGGGCACCTCGTCGGTGCTGGGTGAAGTCCGGGCACCGGAGTCGGCCGCAGGAGAAGGAGAGCAGGGGAGTAGGCGCGCAGAGCAGGAGCGGAGACGAGATCCCGGCAACCTGATGCTGCGCGCCGACGGCGTCCGTGGTTGCCGCTGCGCGGTGGCCCGGCGGCCCCGCTTCGCGGCGCCACCGGCCGGGAGGAGGAGCGAGGAGGAGGGCTGGGGCAGGTGTATCGGCCGGGTATTGGGCCGACGGGCTGGCGCCACCGGTCAAAGCACCGCTGGCCCGCTCCCTCGAAGGGGAGCGGGCCGACGGGCACAGAACCCCGGGGCCGTCAGGGGATGACGATGGAGAACGCCTGGTCCGCCTAGACACCGGTCTTTCCGGTGATGACGAGGAAGGTGTCGGTGCGGCCGCCGCAGACGGGGTCCGGCCACATTGAGATGCGGATGCTGTACTCGAAGGACGTGTACTGGAGGGTCGCGACGGGGACGAGCCTGGTCACGTCAACGTCCTTGTCCTCCAGTTCGACGCAGTACCTGCCGACGCTGACGCTGCCGTCCGAGTTGACCACGGCGGCCGCCTGCGCGTAGGGGGCGACCGTCTTCGTCGCCCCGGCGGGAGCCGCCACCGCCACCCCGGTCCACACTCCACCCGCGACCAGGCCCAGCACCGCGCCCGACCACGCCACCGCGCGGACCCTCTTGTTCTGGAACATGCGAATTCCTCTCCCCGGCCAGCGTTACCCGGCATCGACAAGCCCGGACAGCAAAGACCGTACGGATGCGCACAAATGCCAGGCCCCACGGGGCAAACCACCCGCAGGAGCGGCAGTGGAGCTACGCCCGGGGCGCGTCGCACCACTCACGAGCCCCCGGGCGCCCGCGAGCATGGGGCCGGGAAGTCCGACCGAAGGCGTGACGGCAGGTCAGGGCTTGGGGAAGCTAATCCAATGCGGTCAGAGCACCAGGCCGCTCCCGCCTGCTGGTCTACAGCTCGGTCCACCCGCACGCCCGCCCGCCCCGGCTGCCGAGCGGGTGCCAGATCGGCGCGGCCGGGCCGCGCTGGACCAGGTCCTCGATCCGGGCGGCGCCGGCGGGGACGGCGGCCAGCATTTCGGCGGTGGCGGGGCTCTCCTCGGCGGCGATGCGCAGGTCCGCCACCGCCGACCGGACCCCGGCGGCCGCGGTGCCGACCAGGACCACCAGCAGCCGCGGGAAGGAGCGCCAGCGCCGTTCCCATGCCCGTCCCGATCCGCCCTCGCCCGCCTGCTCCCACACCCCGGCGCAGGCCGCCAGCTGTGCCGCGGTCTGTTCGTCTCCGGCGCCGGGGCGGTGGCGCTCGATGAACGCCTGCAGCCGGTGCCGGTCCTCGCCGGTGCCTGCGGTGTAGGCGAGGTGGGCGGCGGGCCGGTACATCCCGCCGCCGGCGGGCAGCTCGGGGGCGGGGAGGAGGTCGAGCGGGCCGCAGGCCTCGCCGCGGGCGCGGGCGTCGGTGACGAAGGCGGCGTGGATCCGGCCGACGTCGAGCAGGTGCTCGCGCCCGTGCCCCACCGCCGGCTTCTGGTCGCCGGACACCGGGGCGCTCGGGCGCAGCACCTCGGGGAAGGTGGCCGTCACGGCGGAGCCGGCCGCGGTGAGGTGCCAGGCCTTCGCCCGGCCGGCCTGCGGCAGGGTCACGAAGTCGGCCAGGCCCTCGGCCTGGAGCCGCGTCAGCCGCTTCTGGGTCTGCTTGATCCCGGCTGCGCCGCCGTGCAGTTGGTGGAGCTGCTCGGAGGTCGCCAGGGTGAAGCGGTGAAGCGTCACCAGGACGTCGTGGTCGGTCTCCAGATCCCCGTTCACGTAGGTGCTCCCTCATTTCGAGCGCGGGCATCTCCCGTGCTCGGAGAATGGAACCCCATGAAACTCACCGGATTTCTCACCATCAAGGTTGGTTGGTCATAACGATTTGATAACTCACGCTGCCAAGGTATCCCCCGTTCTTACCGGTCCGAAATGCGGTCCGCAATCCAGTCCGCTAACCAGTCCCTGCCCTGTGCCTCTCGTGGGCCTGGCTGGCATGCCTCTGACCTGCATGGACGGCCCATCAAGGCAGCCGGTGAGTTTCCTTGGCGGCCTATCAAGGAAACTCACCGGTGCATTGGTGGCACTTGTTAGTTTGCCGGACGGCTTCCGTTCCCCCTACCGTTTCCCCTTCCATGCCTCCTACCGGACCTCTCGCGCCCAAAGCGGAAGAACGGGCACGTCAGGGCCCGGATTCGGGGCCCGGCCGGGGTCTGACATCCCTCTTCTCCCGTCTTTTTGCTTTTGGTTTTGGCTTGTGTCGTCTGTTCGGTTCGGGATGTGCGCCTGCGGCGGGCTTTTCTCGTTTCTTCGCGTCCGGCCGGGGCCGTCCGCGCGAGTGGTGGAGGGCGGCGCCGGGGCCGCAGAAGAGGGGAGTGGAGCAGGGCGCGGCGCGCGGGCTGGCAACGGGCTCGACGGCTGCCGCAGCGGCCGGACGTCCAGGCCGAAGTCGAGCGTGTCCTGTTCGCACTGACCTGATCGCGCTGCGCCGTGCCGCGTTCCGTCGCTGCCGCGGTTTCGCGCGGGGGACAACCCGTCGCGTCCGCCGCTCCGCCCCACCTCCCGGTCCGTCCTGCTGGACGCCCCTGCCACATCCGATGGGCTCGGGCGAACGCAGCGCCCGCCCCGGCCGTCCCGCCCGCGTCCGTCCGGCCGGGTCGCCGGCCGCTGACGGTCGTGGGCGCGGGCTGGCCGGGCCCGGTGTGGCCGTCGCGTGTCTTCGGTGGCTGCGAATTCCGTTGGTGGGATGGCCTGTTGGTCTACTACACTGGTGGTGTGGTCCTCTTTTGGGAGGTCTGCTTTTATGAATGGCCCCGACCATGGTCGGGGCCTTCGTCGTTCCCTGCGCCTGCCGCCTCTCCGCGGCTCGTCCGGTGCGGGCCGGCGGGAGCCCAGCCGAGTGGTGTAGCCGCACGAGGCGTCTGGGGGCGAGGGACCGAGGGAACAGTCTTCCGATAGGTCATGAGTACCGGAGGAGTTGGTATGGCGCTCGCTGTCACCCTCAAGAGCCGTGACGCGATTCCCGGCACGGTCGCGTACCAGGTGTGGTCATATCAGGTGTCGGGCACACCGGGCGAGTTGCCGAAGGACCAGCGGATCGCTCTAGGGCTGCCGATGGACATCGACGTGCGCGATCCGAGTGAGTACCCGACCGTGGCCGCGCTGGCGGGAACGTTCGTCGAGGACGATCCGAACGGCGTTCGCCAGTATGTCGGCCGCACCGTGGGGACGGCGGGTTCCGCGGTCATCGCGTTCGTCGCTCCCTCGACGGACGCGACCTGCGAGGTCATCCTGGTGAAGGCCCCCTCGGGTCAGGCGTGGGTCGCTCTGCCGTTCACCACGCTCGGTTCGTCGCCCAGCCACGTCCAGGTGCTTCCGGCGCCGCGGAAGGGCCCGGCCGTGTTCAACGGCCGGGCGCTGTCCGACTTCCGGGGCACCCTGCCGTACGCCAGCGAGGTGGTCGGCGTCTACCAGCCGCTGGTGGGGTGGCTAGGGGCGCTGAGCGCGATGCGGGCGGCCGAGCGCGGGGGCGGCCGGCCGGTGCCCAGCCGGGAGGCCTTCTCCAGTGACGCCGCGTTGACCCTCGACGACGGCGATTTCGCCGACCTGGCCGAACGGGCCCAGGCGGTCCCGGGTTCGGTGTCGCCGATCGGGATGGTGAACCTGTTCCGCCAGTACTTCTTCGAGTTCGACAGCTTCCTCGGTAGTCCCGCCGGTCATCTGTGGCTCAGCCCGGGGGGCACGGTCGAGCTCGTCGAGACCAGCACCCGCCGCACCCTGGTCGAGAAGACCGCCGAACTCTCGGAGGAGACCACCCGCCAGACCGAGGAGAGCCTCAGCAGCCAGGACGACGTGGCCGACGCCGTGAAGGAGTCGAACGCCAACGACACCAAACTCGGCGTCAGCGCCACGGGCGGCGTCAACGCACCGATCTACCACGCCGAGGCCAGCGCCAACTTCAGCACGGACAGCACCGTCAGCAAGTCCTCCGAGGCGACCCACAAGCGCTCCCGCAGCCAGAGCGCGAAGGTGAGCAGCCAGATCAAGCGGAACTTCAAGACCACGTTCAAGACGGTCACCGAGACAACGGACACGTCGAGCCGCCGCTACGTCGTCCAGAACACGACCGCGAACCTGGTCAACTACGAGTTGCGGCGAAAGATGCGCAAAGTGGGGGTTCAGATCCAGCACATCGGCTCGCGGCTGTGCTGGCAGGTCTACCTGGACGATCCCGGCGCCTCCCTTGGGCTCGGCGAACTCGTCCACGTGGTCACCGCGCCCGACGTGACCGGCATCAAGAGGCCGGAACCGCCCCCCGTGCCGCAGGCCAAGGTCGTCGAGTTCACCGGGCAGTTCCCCATCCTGAAGTACCCGGGGACCAAGGACGGGCCCGACGAGGAGAACGCGGACTTCGTGTTCCTGGAGGGCCCGCCGCACGAGCCTCCCATCCAACCGGACGAGCCCAAGGGTCTGATGAGCTACGACCGGGCCCACCACATCATCGCCGAGGCGCCTTTCACCGCCGGGCCGCCGGCTCCCGGCTACACGCTGGCGGTGGCAGCGGTGAAGTCCGCCCAGTCAGGCGGGAAACCCTGCAAGTTCGTCGCCCAGGAGTGCAAGATCGAGAACGCCGCCACGGGCCAGTTCCGGGTGATCGCGAAGTCCCTCAACGTCGGTGACATGAACGTCATCGACCTGACGTTCACCCTGACCTGGAATCCCCCGGCGGCCGCGCAGGATCCGGCGCAGACCCAGTACCTCGCGGACCTGGTCGCGTACGAGGAGCAGGTCGGCCGTGCCCAGCGCGAGGCGTACGCCGTCGCCGTACGCGAGCGCCTGAAGCTGATCAGTTCCGTGCGGCCCCGTTCGGCCGACGACCTGCGGACCGAGGAACGCCACAGGGTCTACCGGCAACTGCTTGACAAGATCACTCCACTCTTCGACGACGCGCACTTCAACGCCGAGATGCTCGCCCAGACCTTCGACGTGGACGAGATGCTCTACTTCGTGGCGCCGGACTACTGGAAGCCGCGCCCGGACCTCGGCGACATCGGCAGGAACTCGCTCAGCCGGAACCCTGTACCGAGGCCCCCGTGGCTCCCGCAGCCTCCCGAGCCCGGTACCTGCTGGGTGGACCAGCTCGCCGGTGAGACGGTGAGCGGCTGGTACACCCGGACTGGGAAGAGCCCGGACCCGCAACCTCAACCGCCCGCCGGGGCGGCGGCGTCCGACCCGTGCGATCCGCACCCCGAGTGGCGGCTGAACTACCTGATCACCGAGGAGACCCTCCCCGCCCCCGTGGGCAGCTCACTGGGCTGGCGCATCCAGATCGACGGCGACCCGCGGCGCAACGAATTCCTCAACGCGGCCTGGGTCAAGGCAGTGTTCCCGGTGCGGCCCGGTCACGAGCTCCAGGCGATCCAGTGGCTGGACAGCACCGTCGAGGGACATGCCTCACTGGGGCGTCCCTATCCCTTCAACCCGAGCATCGACCCGCCGGAGTACCAGAACAAGTCGGTCGGCGAGGTGCTGAAGCTGCTCGCGCAGAAGCTGGCGGTCACCAACACCGACCCGGCCATGACGGTCGCTGCGGAGAAGGTCTTCGAGACCGGCTTCGATCCGCTCGCCGGTGGCTTCAAGCCCGCTCAGCCGTACCAGATCTTCGACCAGTGGGTCGAAGTGCTGCCGACGGACCAGATCGTCGCGGTGCCGGTGAGTTACGACCCGAAGACGGGCCAGCAGCTGTGAGGCCGGGGCCGCCCGCCGCCGGCCGGCGGCCGCTCGTCTTCGGGTGCTGAGCGCATGGCGACCACCCGCTTCGTGCACGCCACGAGGGGCACGTCCAGCGGTGCGTTCGACACGGCCGCCAAGCCCGCACGCTCGGTCGCGGCAGCGCTCAAGGCTGCCGCGGCCGGTGACACGGTCGTCATCCTGGACGCCGCCACGTACTTCGAGGACGAGCTGGTCATCGACAAGCCCCTGACGCTGACCAGCGCCTTCCTGCAGGCCCGTCCCCAGGCCGATCCGAGCGACCCGGGCTTCGACGTCAGGTCGCTGCCCACGCTCGCGCCGAAACCGGGCGCCAGGCACCGCGTGCTGCGGGTGTCCGGCGCCCCCGGCCGACCGCTCGGGCCGGTGGTTGTCAGCGGCCTGCGGGTGGCCCAGGGCCGGGCCGTCCACGCGCCCGGCGGCTCGGATCCGGCCCTCGGCGCGGGAGGGGGTATCGCGATCGTCGACACCGACGACGTCCGCATCGAACGGTGCGTGGTGTCCGGCTGTCAGACGGAGGCCGCGGCGCTTCCCGCCTGGCCGGAGTCCGACCGCGCCGCGCTGCGCAAGGACCTCGTCGACCTCGTGGACACCATCGTCCCGCCCTTCGCCGAGCTGGCGCTCAATCTCGCGATCGGCCTGGCGAACACGTTGATCCGCAACCTCCCCGGCGGGATCGCACCCATCCCGCCCTTCGACCGGACCGTCGTCAAGGACATGATCGGTACGGAGTTCGACGCGCACATCCCACCCGGCAAGGGCGTCAACTGGCTGGCCGGCCAGGCCTTCGGCGGCGGCATCGCCACCGTCTGGTCGAGTGCCGTGATCCGCAACTGCCGGATCCAGGGCAACCACGCGCAGGGCCGGGGATCGGGCCTCGCGGTCGTCGGGTACGGCTGGCCCACGGTGGAGAACTGCTGGATCGACCAGAACCGCAGCGGTGACCGGGGACGCCTGGACGGAGGCGGGATCGGGGCGGAGATCTCCCTGCCCGGCAAGCTGTCCCGGGACCTGAGCGAGGTCGAACTGGTCCGCTTCCTCCGCAGCAAGGCGTCGGCGGCCCGTGCCGCCCTGGCGTCGGTGCCGCTCCCCGGCCCGCTAGACCTGATGAAGTTCGCCCAGTGGCTCCTCGACCCCACCCAACCCCCCGTCATCACCGACAACGCCCGGCGGCTGGTGCTGTTCCTGAGCAACGGCCACCGCGAACCGGAGCAGCTGTTCCGGGAGTTCTTCTACGTGTTCGCCGCGACGGCACTTGCGCTGGGCCGGTGGGACGCCTGGAACGAGGACGAGATCAAGGCGGCCCGCAGCCGCTCGGTCACCGTCCGGAAGTCGAGGATCACGCGCAACGCCTGCGGCGACGACGGGGGAGGCATCTACTGCTCGGTGCTCTCGCGGATCGCGGTCGCCGACTGCCGGATCGACGGCAACAGCGCCCCCGGCATGGGCGGCGGCGTCCGGCTGTCCATGGGGTCCGCGGGGACCTTCACCGGCTGCACCGTCGACCACAACGCGTCCGGCACCCGGCCCGGCGTGCAGATGTCCACGGCCCGACCCGCCTCGTCCGTCAAGGTCGGCCCCTTCACGATCGACCGACCGGCCAAGCCCTCCGTCCCCGTGGCGACGCCGGGCGGGGGCGGCATCTCGGTGCGGAACGCGGACCTCACCCTGACAACGACCATGATCGGGACCACGCCCGGCGGGCCGAGCGGCAACATCACCAGCGACCACCCCGGTGGAGGACTCCTGGTGTTCGCGGACACCGAGGGCGACATGGCCGGCTTCCCCGACCTGTGGACCACCATCCAGCACGAGGTCTTCGAGGTGCGCCGCATCCGGGTGACGGTGGCCGAGAGCTGCCGAATCACGGGGAACGGTGCCGGATTCCGTACCGGTCCCACGCCGGTGGCCAAGCCGCTCTTCGCCAAGGGCGGGGGCGTCTTCGTCCTCCGGGGCGTCTTCCCCGACGCGCCCGCCGTCGAGCTCTCCATCGAGAAGGTCGCCACCACGGTCCGGGGCAACATCGCGCAGGTCCACCCGTACGAGTCGCGGGTGGTGCCGCATCTCGCCATCGCCGCGGCGCACGAGATCTGCATCCAGGACCTCAAGGACCGCAAGGAGTGGACCGAGACGAACGACTCGCCGCTGATCATCGCGGGTGCGCTGCAGTGGCCCTGACGCCGGAGCGTCCGTCGCCCGGACCTCCGCCCGCAATTTCGTGCCGCGGGGTGGACCGGAACCGCACCGGGGCCATCGTCACCTGTCGGCCGCGAGCGCGCCTCACCCACGTGGCACGCTCCAGTGTCAGGTGAATGCGTCAATCTCCCTACTTCAGTGGACGTTAAGTCCGCTTTCTCTCGGTTCATGATCGCTCGTTCATGTGAACGTCGGCCGTACTGGCGTGCCAGTCGGGGTTCGGGTGATGTTCTGCGGCGCATGGACAGACGGGCGTATCCGAGCGACTTATCGGATGAGCAGTGGGCGTTGATCGAGCCGATGATCACGGCCTGGAAGCATGACCGGGTGGCGCGATCGGCTACCGGGGATCCGGGGGCCTGTGATCTGCGGGAGATCGTGAATGCGATCTTCTACCAGAATCGGACGGGCTGTCAGTGGCGCTACCTGCCCCATGACCTGCCGGCCTGGTCGGCGGTGTTCTACTACTTCGGCCTGTGGCGCCAGGACGGGCTCGACCAGCGGATCCAGGAACTCCTGCGCTGCCAGGTACGGGAGAGGGCCCGCCGATTAGAGGACCCGTCCCTCGTGATCATCGACACCCAGTCCGTCCGCGCGGCCGCCGGTGTCCCGAAGACCACGACGGGGCTGGACGCGAACAAGAAGGTGTCGGGGCGCAAGCGGGGACTGGCCGTGGACGTCATGGGGCTGATCATCGGCGTCGTCGTCCTGGCCGCCTCCGCCCACGACAACGCCGCCGGCACCACCCTGCTCGACCAGGTCGCCGAGCGGTGCGGGATGCGCCTGGAGAAGGCCCTGGTGGACCAGGGCTTCAAGGACGAGGTTGTCATCCACGGCGCTTTGCTGGACATCGACGTCGAGGTCGTCCGCCGCAATCCGGCCGACCAGGGCAAGGGCTTCGTCCCGCAGCCGAAACGGTGGGTGGTGGAGCAGACGAACGGCACCTTGATGCTGCATCGGCGCCTCGCCCGCGAGTACGACCACCGGCCCGACAACTCCGCCTCACGGGTCTACTGGGCCTCCACCGCGAACATGACCCGCCGCCTCACCACACCAGCCCCGGCCTGGCGCGACACCCTCGGACTGGCCGCGTGAACGTCGCCGAACTCCTGGCAGACCTCCAGAGCCGGCAGGACGAGGCCGCCGCCCGGGCCGCGGAACTACGCGCCCGGATCGAAGAGCTCGCCGCCGACCTGACGGAGACCGCGCAGCACCCGGTAGGCTACTGCTACAACGCCTATACCGACTAGGAGACTTCAGCACATGCGGCGATCCAGTCGGTTCGTAGGGGCGGTGGTGGTCCTCGCCACCGCCGCGCTCGCGGCCGCGTGCACCAGCAGCGGGACGGCGCCCCAGGCGGAGAATGCGCCATGGGCGTTGGACGGCCTGGCGGCCACTCCGGTGGGCCTTCCGATCCAGGGCAGTGTCGACGCCCCTCCCGCCAAGGGCACGGCCAAGATCCTCGGCGTCGCCGAGATCGCGGGCACCGACGTGGTCCTCGCCGTCAGAAACGGCACCTGCCAGGTCTCGCTCCTGCCGGACCGGCTCACCGAGCCGACCAGCACCGCTCCCGCCGCTGTCGGATCGCAGCGCCCCGCAGTCGGCAGCGCGTTCTCGGACGCCCACCAGGAATTCCCCGGCAGTGTTCTCGCCGGAAAATACACTCAGGCATCCGGCCAGATCTCACCCTTCAAATTCACAACCGTCGGCTGCTCCGAAAAGGCGATGGTTGCCAGAATAGAAGGAGTCGATGGAACAGTGGAAATCCGGAAGAAGTCCGGGGACTCACTGAAGTCCTGGCGTGAGGGACAGGACGCGGTGCTGACCGTCGGAGCCTCCGAGGCAATCCGCCAGCCGGCCCCGGCATCCGGCACCGCCTCCTGACCAGCGGGATCAACTGAGGGCGCCCACAGCCACGTGGGCGCCCTCAGCACTGCGTGCGTCGTGGCCGCGCAGCAGGTTCTCGGGGTCGGCTCCGATCGTGGTGGCGAAGATGATCGGGATGTTGCGGGTCTGGGCGCGGCGCTTGATGCGGGTAGCGGTCTTGTAGCCGTCCATGCCGGGCATCTGCACGTCCGGGATGATGACGGCGACATCGTCGTGCTGGAGCAGCGTCTTCAGCGCGTCCGTGCCGGAGGCCGCCGCCAGCACCTGGTAGTCGGCGGCGGCCAGAACGGCCTCCAAGGTGATCAGGTTCGCGGTCGCGGCTGTCGCGCGGGCCCCGGCGGGGCGGTTCGCCCACCCGCGCACCGAGCTTCGCCTCGCTGTTCCTCGGCGCCGGCGAGGCCGACATGAGCAGCCAGCGCAGCGTGATCGACGGCTTCTGGATGAGCCTGGCGAAGCGCTCGATCCAGCCGGCCGGGCCCAGGACCGGCCGTACCCGGTCCACCTTGGTCTACTCGGTGTGCAGTACCGAGGCGATGGTCATCCGGGCCGCCGACCGGGCCGGGATGAGGGCGCCGAGGACGGCGATCGCCACGCCCGCCAGGAGCATCGCGGCCAGCTGCGGCGCGTGCCAGACGTCCTTCATGTGCTCGGGGAAGTCGACCACCCCGACGTGGTCCACCACGAGGCGGTGCGCCACGATCCCGAGCGGGATGCCGAGCAGCCCGCCGGCCGCGCCCAGTCCGGCGACCGAGGTCACCGTCATGAGCACCACCTGCCGGGGGGTCATCCCGATCGACTTGAGCATGCCCAGGTCCCGGCGCCGCTCACGGGTGTTCAGGAGGACGGTGTTGAAGACGCCGAGCGACGCGACGAGGGTCAGCAGGACGGTGAACACCGTCGAGAAGGTGATGACGGTGGTGGTGCCGGCGTTCCCCGAGTCCAGCACCGAGGCGCTCAGGCCCGGGTCGATCGCCCGGACCGCCTCGGCGTAGGCGCGCGCGTCGGCGCCGGGGGCGAGCCGCACCGCGTAGTCGGTGGCGTGGGCCTGCGGTGCGAGCTGGGCGAGGGTCTGCCAGGTGCCCTCCAGGGCCCGGGCATTGCCCTCGATGAGCTGACCCACGACGGTCACGGAGACCTGCCGGCCGTTCAGCTCCAGCACGACCCGGTCACCGACCTTCAGGGCGCGCTGGGTGAGGAACGACGGCCCGGCCACGACCTCGCCGGCCGCCACCGGCGCACGGCCCTTGACGATCACGTGGGAGTACGAGGAGTCGTCCCCGCGGTAGAAGTCGGCGAAGACGGGCTGGCTCTGCCCCGTCATGCCCGCCTGGGCCAGCGCGCGGGCCCGTACCCCCACCGCGCCCGGGAGGGAGCGCAGCCGTTCCTCGATCTCCCGGTCACCGAGCAGGGGGGCGGTCCGGCCGTTGCCCGGGCCCCCCGCCTCCACCTGGATCCTGGCGCCGCCGTCCTCCTTCCCGACGTTGCCGAAGGCCACCATGGTGCTGGTCAGTCCGGTCGACAGGGTCACCGTGGTGACCCCGAGGACGATGGCCGCCAGGGTCAGCAGCGTGCGGGCGGGGCGAGCGAACGGCTGGCCCAGGCCCAGGCTGACCGGGCGCGGCAGCCGGGTGGCGCCGAGCATCCGTTGGACGTGCAGCCCGCGCCCGGCCCTCGGCGCGCCGCCCGCGCTGATCGCCTGCGCGGCGGGCAGCCGGTGGGCCCGCAGGGCGGGGACCAGCGCGGCCAGCAGAACGAGGGCGGGCATGCCCACCAGGCTGGCCACGGACACCCACGGGCTGATCCCGTCGACCGAGGCCCGGCCCACGTCGATGCCGGTGAAGACGACTTTCAGGATCGGCCCGGCCAGCGCGTTGCCGGCCAGCGTGCCCAGCACGCAGCCCACCACGGCCGGCACGGAGAGCATCGTCAGGTAGACGGCGACGACCTGGTTCGGGGTGAAGCCCAGGGCCTTGAGCACCCCGATGTGCCGGTACCCGGAGACGACCGCCCCGCTGACCACGTTGCCGACGATCAGGGTGGAGACCAGCAGGCCGAGGACGCCGAAGAGCGTCATGAACGGGAGGTAGGAGTCGACCAGGGCCGAGAAGGCCTGCTTGAGGACGAGGTAGTCCTGCACACCGGTCACCGACTCCGCGGGCAGCCCCGCGGTGGCCCCGGCCAGCCCGGCGCTCAGCTGGGCCTGCGTCGAGGACTTCGTGAAGCGGTAGAGCATCTGGGCGGCGGAGGGGTGCAGTGCGGCCATCTGCTCGGGCGAAACCCAGGCGCTCGCCGACTTGCTCATGCTGGTGGCGAATCCGACGACGGTCAGCGTCGCTCCTGCGGGCGTCTCCAGCCTGGTGCCCAGCAGGTCCGGGCCGGGGGAACCCTGGACGGACCAGTTGACGACGAGTTCGCCGGGCGCGGTGGCCCAGTGGCCCTCCAGCAGCTCGATCCGGTCCACGGGTCCCGCCGGGTCGGCCCGGCCCACCACCGTGAGGGTGCCGCCCGCCATCCAGAGCCAGCCCTTGGGGATGTCGACGACGGCCTGCCCGAAGGGACCGGCCGCGCTCTCCACCCCGGGCTGCCGGGCGGTCCGCGCCAGCTGCTCCGGTGAGACCTTCGTGGTGTCGAAGGTCGCCACCGCATGGGCACCGCGCTGTTCGGCGTAGGCCTTCTCGAAGGGGCCCGAGGCGACGCCGAGCAGGGCCAGTGCGAGCAGGACGGTCGTGGTCGAGCAGAACACGACGAGCCCGATGACGAAGGTCTGGAGCCGGCGGCGCTTCACGGCCGCGCGCGAGGCCCTCCACACGGCGCTCACGCGGTCGCCTCCAGCACGCTCTCGCGACCGACCCGGCCGTCGGCCACTTCGATCAACCGGCTGGCGCAGCGGGTGGCCAGCTGCGGGTCGTGGGTGACGATCAACAGGGTCTGGCCGATCTGGTTCAAGTCGATCAGCAGGTCCATGACCTGCTCGCCCGACCGGCTGTCGAGGGCGCCGGTCGGCTCGTCGGCCAGCAGCAGCGCGGGGCGGTTCATCAGGGCCCTGGCCACGGCGACCCGCTGCCGCTCGCCGCCGCTCAGCGTCGCCGGATAGTTGTTCCGGCGTCCGGCGACACCGAGCTCGTCGAGGAGCTCCAGGGCGCGGCGGCGCGCCTGTCGGGCCGAGGTGCCGGTCAGCTGCGCGGCCAGCGCCACGTTGTCCAGGACAGGCAGATCGTCGATGAGGTTGAAGAACTGGAAGATCATGCCGACGTTGCGCCGCCGGAACAGCGCCAGGCCGGCCTCGTTCAGCTTCCCGAGGTCGTGGCCCTGCACCTCGACCGTGCCCGAGGTCGGCCGGTCCAGCCCGGCCACCATGTTGAGCAGGGTGGACTTCCCGCAGCCGGAGGGGCCCATCACGGCCACCGCGTCCCCCGCCCTGATCTCCAGCGACAGGCCGTCCAGGGCCTTCGCGTCGCCGAACTCCTTGTGCACACCGTCGAGCCGCACCACCACGGGCCGGTCGTTTCCATGATCAGTCGTCATGGCTCGAAACCTATGGCGGAGCCGGCGGACGGGGCGTCACCCCCCGGATGTATCCGTCCGGGCGGGTCATCCCGGGGATGTACGCAGGCTGCATCCCGGGGATGGTGCGGAGCGTGCCGTACAGCTGCGAAGATGATCACGTGTGGGAATCCTGGACGATCTGGCTGGTCATCGCCCTGGTGGCGGCGGTCGGCGCCGCCGGCTGGCTCGGCGTGGCCGCGGTACGGGCACGGCGGCTGCACCGGGCGGCCATCGAGGAGCGCGGCTGGCTGCTGGAGCGGGAGCGCGAGAGCGCGTCGCGCACGGCGGTCGACGCCGAGCGGGCCAGGATCGCCGCCGAACTCCACGACATCGTCAGCCACAACGTGAGCCTCATGGTGGTCCAGGCGGGGGCCGCCCGCGAGGTGCTGACCACGATGCCCGACGAGGCCGCGGCGGCGATGAGCGCCGTTGAGACCGCCGGCCGGAACACGATGACCGAGCTGCGGCACCTGCTCGGCCTGCTCGCACCGGCGCAGGACGGCGACGACGAGCCCTACGACATCGACCTGTCACCGCAGCCGAGCCTGAGCCGGCTCAGCCCGCTGATCGACCGGATCGCCTTCGCCGGCCTGCCGGTGGAGATGCGTATCTCGGGTGAGCCGCGCCCGCTGCCGACTGGGGTCGACGTCACTGCCTACCGGATCATCCAGGAGGCCCTGACCAATGCGCTCAAACACGGGGACGGAGCGAAAGCCGAGGTGACGGTGCGATACGCGGACAACCACCTGCGGGTCGAGGTGCTGAACAGCGGGCCGAGCGTGCTGTCGGGCAACCGGCCCGCGATGGAGCCGGCCCCGGGCAAGGCGGACGGAACGGGCCGCGGACTGCTCGGCCTGCGGGAGCGGGTTGCGGTCTACGGTGGCGATCTGGACGCCCGCCGCCGCCTCGGCGGCGGTTACCGCGTCCGCGCCCGGATCCCGCTGGACCGGCCGTGACGGCGCACACCGGGGCCGCCCCCCGCGTCGTGATCGCCGACGACCAGGAGCTGGTCCGCACCGGGTTCCGGCTGATCCTGACCGCCCGCGGCATCGACGTGGTGGGCGAGGCCGGTGACGGGGCCGAGGCGGTGGCCGCCGTGCGGGAACTGCGGCCCGACGTCGTCCTGATGGACATCCGGATGCCCGGCATGGACGGCCTGGAGGCCGCCCGCCGGATACTCGCGCAGTCCCCGGACTGCCGGGTGATCATGCTGACCACCTTCGACCTCGACCACTACGTCTACGCCGCCCTTGCCGCCGGAGCCAGCGGATTCCTGCTCAAGGACGTCACCCCCGCTCATCTGGCCGCCGCCGTCCACCTGGTCAACACCGGTGACGCCCTGCTCGCGCCCTCGATCACCCGCCGCCTGGTGGAGCGCTTCTCCGCCGGCGCCCCGACCACCGGCCCGCGCCTCGCGGCCCCGGCCGTCCACCGGGACCTGGCCGCCCTGACGCCGCGCGAGCGCGAGGTGCTGACGCTCATGGGCCGGGGCCTGTCCAATGCCGAACTGGCGAGGGAACTGACGCTCAGCGAGGCGACGGTGAAGACCCATGTGGCCCGGATCTTTGCCAAACTGACCCTGCGCGACCGAGCCCAGGCCGTCGTCCTCGCCTACGAGACGGGGCTCGTCGCGCCGGGCGGGTGAGAGGCTGCCGCCATGAACGGAGACGACGTCCGGGCCGCGCTCGGCGAACTGCTTCGCGCACTCGGTCCGCACACCGGCGACGGCCGGGCCTGGGCGGCGCCGGCCGGCCCGCTGGAGTGGGACTGCGCGGAGACCGCCGCCCACATCGCGCACGACCTGCTCGCCTACGCCGGCCAGCTCGCCGCCCGGCCCGCCGACGGCTACCTACCGCTCGACCTGACCGTGCGGGCCGAGGCTGGGCCCGGCGAGGTGCTGGCGGTGGTGACGGCCTGTGGTCGGCTGCTGGCCACCGCCCTGGATGCCGCCACGCCCGAGCTGCGGGCCTGGCACTACGGGCCCTGCGGCCCGCCCGGCTTCGCCGCGATGGGGGTGGCCGAGCTGCTGCTGCACACCCACGACATCGCCCTCGGCCTCGGCCTGCCCTGGCGGCCGCCGGCCGGGCTCTGCGCGGCAGTGCTGGACCGGCTCTTCCCTGATGCACCGGCTGGCCCGCCCGTGGCCGTCCTGCTCTGGTGCACCGGGCGCGGCGAGCTGAACGGCCGCCCGCGCAGGGCCTCGTGGACCTGGCGGGCGGCCGTACCCGAGGGATGACCGGCGAGTGGGAGCCGGCGACGGTCAGGAACCTCCGCGACTGCACGATCGGCTCCTACGGTCCCGGCGGCCGGGCCCACTACGAACCCCGCCCCGCAGACCCGCGCCGCTGGGACTGGGCGGGCGACACCCCCTGACCTCCCGGCCCGGGCCGGTCGGGCCGCCCGCGGGCAGCCCGACCGGCGACAGCGGGCTCAGTGCCAGATCACCTGGACGTGCTCGGCCAGGAACTGCGCCACCCCGACGGCGGCGGCCGCCCCGACGTTCCCGGTGAGGTCGGCCAGGACCTGGCCACACATCCGGTCCGGCGACCACCAGGGCGAGCGCCCCGGCACCACCGGCCGGGCCGTCGAAGCCCGGCGATCGACGCCGTCCCACCCCGCCGCGCCCGGCTCCTCGCCGCGCGGCCTCGTCTCGTTCATGGCCCATGTCCCTCTGCGTCGTGTGCGGTGAGTACGGGCCGCGGGCGGGCCGGGACGCAACGGGGCGCCACGGGCCCGCTTCCGGCGGTCCGTGGCGCCGGACGCTAGGCACGGGAGACGGCGGGTCAAGAGGGTTCGGGCATCGGTTTTCGCCGACGGCACCGGCCCGGTGAGGGTGCCGAACTGGCGGACGATACACCGCTCAGACAGGCGGTCAACCCCATGCTTGAAGCCCGGTCAGGCCAGGTCCGGAGCATGTGGACGGCCGCCGCCCCCCAGGGGGCGGCGGCCGGATCGGCCGAGGCCGGCGAGGCGGCGCCGGGTATGGCGGTCAGCGGGCGAGGGTGATGGTCAGGGTGTCGTTGGTGCAGGTCGCGCCGAGGTCACGCAGGACGTTCTTCTCGGTGGTGTCGACGCTCTGGCCCCAGCGGGTCTTGGAGACGGTCCAGCGGGCGACGTAGTCGCACGTCTCGGCCTCGATCGGGCGCCATTCGGCGATGTCCTTGTCGGACTTCTGCCTGTTCGAGTGGGCGGTCACGGCGACCAGGTCGCGCGGCTCGTCCAGGTCGTTGGCGTAGGCCTGGCGCTCGGCCGCGCTCCAGGCGGAGGCCCCAGAGTCCCAGGCCTCGGCGAGCGGGGGGGTGTTCCACATCCAGGTCGGAAGCGTCGGTGACGGTCACCCCGTCGTAGATCGAGTACCAGAAACCGCCGGTCAGCGAGCAGCCCGGGCCGACCTCCGGCGCCTCGATGGCCTCCCGGAGGATGACCGCCTTCCTGGTGTTGCAGCTGTCCTTGTCCGCGTCGATCCAGTGCCGGAACTTCGTCCGCTCGTATCCGGTGCGGTCCTCGTCGGCGACGGGCAGCGCCTCGATCGCTTCCCGGAGGGAGACCCTAACCACCTCGCCGGCCGCGCGGTGCGCCGCGACGGGGCCAGGCGCGGCGTGGGCGGGCGAGGCGAGCAGGCCGAGACAAGTAGCGGCCGAGAGAACTGACACGAGCACAGGGCGCGTACGCACGGGATCTCCAGGAGAAGGACAGGAGCAAGAACGCACGGCGCAACGATGCCCGGGTGCAACTGTCACGGTTCCTGACCAGGATTCACCGGTCCCGGTTCGAACCCGCTGCGGCTTCCCTGGGCCGTCTCCACTGCCGCCATCACCGCGGTCGTTGCCCGCAACGCCGACCGCCGCCGTGACGCACGGGAGGTGCTCAAGGTCCTCGTACGCCGCAGCCGCTGACCGCCCCACGCGGCAGCGACCCGGCAGGGTCAGGCTCACGCCGGGGTGCCCGCCGCCCGCTCCAGGGCTGCGCAAGACCGCCTGGCCCAGTCCACGATCACCGTGACCACCGGATCCCGGTCAGAGCAGCGAACCCGGCTGGCTGTTGTGCGGGCTCGCCGTCGGTGTGGTCTACCAGGATTGGGGCGGGAAACGCCTTCCGCGTCGCATCCGGACCTTCTTGTCCCGGCGAGGACAGTGAAGGCGGTTGCCGGAACCGGCCTGCCCTCGGCGGCCCTTCGGCTTCGCCTTGGCGGCCTGGTCCGCGGGCCTGATGCCTGGCCTGCGCGGATCCTGGGCTGTTCGGGTGATTGTGGTGTCGCGTGGGCGGTGGTGTTGGTCCGGTTGGGGGTTTGGTGTCGTAGGGCGTTCCTAGTGTGCGTGTCATGACGGAGTTCGTTGTCGAAGGGTCCGTTTCTGTGCGGGTGTACGCGGGTTTGCAGACGGTTGCGTTGCCGGGGCGGGCGGCGGTGGCGCTGCGGGAGTTCAACGAGGCGGCGATGGCGGGGCCGGACGTGGATCCGGCGGATCTCGCGGAGGTGTTCGCGGGCGTTGTGGCGCTGATTGAGCGCTTGCCGAACGTGCTGTGGCATCTGAGCGGTCATCTGGTCAGTGTTCAGCGGCGGCAGGTTCTGGTTGATCCGCTGGGCCGGGATACGGACGAGCTTGCCGAGTGGGTGCGGCAGCGGTGCCACGATGCCGCGGAGGCGCTGGTGCCGCTGGCGGGCAGGCTCCGGGAGGCGGGTGTCCTGGTGTCGGGTCTCGGGGCGGCGGACGCCGGGCGGGTGATCGGGTGACGGGCTGTCCTCTGCGGAGGTGGAGTTGCTGTCCCGGCTGATCCTGGGCAGGGGCAGGGGCAGGGGCAGGCGGCTGGGATGGGGTCATGGGGAGACGCGGGTTCGGCGCTGGCCGGCTGCCTCGCGGGCCTGGGCGCGTGCGGTTCGGTAGTGGTCGAGGGCCTCGCGGGTGCGTCGGGGCAGGACCAGGTTGCGGGTGCCGGCCGGGGAGATGTAGGTGGCGGTGCCGGGCCCGTAGCGCAGGTTGATGGTGTCGCTGTCGGTCTTGTACTGGAGGGTGTCCTTGATGCCCAGGTCACGCAGCTGGATGAGGGTGCGCTCGATCTCGGGGGTTTCGCGCCAGTCGGCGGTGTAGATGCAGATGGGGCGGCGGGTGTCGTCGCGGCTGCCCAGGCGGCAGGGAAGCAGGGTGGCGACCTTGGCGCTGTACCCGAGCCTGCCGGCCTCGACGGCGGTGCGGATGAGGGCCCAGGCGTCGTCGAGCTGGCTGAGGGGGGAGAACCACAGCCACTTCCCGGACCAGGGGAGTTCCGTGTGGGGCGGTGGAGCGGCCGGGGCGCGGGCCCACAGCCATGCCTTGGTGAGTTCGGCGGAGGGGGTGTGGCGGGGTGGCGTGATTCCGGGTTGGCCCGTTCGGGCGTTTTCTGTGTCCACGTCAGCACCGTATACGTACCACCCATGTGAGGGAGCGCAACACTGCCGCATGGGACTGATCAAGCGCAGCGGGAGCCGTGAGTACCGCGACCTCGCACTGACCGCGTGCTGTGCCGCGGCGATGGCCGAGGCCGACACGGATACCGATCCGCTGCGCAGGGCGGCGCGGCTGATCGACTGTCTGGGCCTGCTGCGCTCGGCCCACCCGGCGGCGCAGGCGGCCGCGCTGGACATGGGGGCCCTGCGGCGCGGGCTGCGCGAGGGCCTGGGGCCGCTCATGCCGTCTGACGCCGACTGCGGCGGCGAGGACGGCGCTCTCGCCGCCACGGTGCTGGTCGACGGGAACGGGCAGCTGTGCGGGGCGGTGGAGGACCTGGGGCGCGAGCACCTGGTCCCGCGCCAGGTCCTCGGCGCGTACTGGCCGTGGGCCCGGCTGAGGGCCGAGCAGGAGGAACAGCGGCTGTTCGAGGAGATCCGCCGCCTGCCCACGGCCGACTACGAGCGCGTTCGCGTGCTTCTTGCCTCCCGCCCGGCCGGGGAAATGGACGAACTGCTGGAGGAGTGGGGCGGGCTGTGGGGCCGCTTCGAGCTGTTCGAACCGGTCTCGTCATGGCCGTGGTGCAACATGGCCGGCTGGTGCTTCCCCTGCCCGCGCTGTCACTGGCCGATGCGCGCCAAGCGCCCCGTCGACGGTGTGACGGAGGTGTCGTGCGACGAACACGCCGCCGAGGGCGTCCGCTACACCTGCCGCTCCACGCGGGGCACGGGAGTACCGCGATTGAACGGTGCCGGATCGGCGTCGCCGCCCATCGAGGGCTTTCCCGCAGCCGGCGGCTATTTGGCAGTGTCGCGCACGGTATGGCGCTACCTGGTCCTGCCCGGGCAGCTGGAGATCGCGCTGCGCGGTGCCCTGGCGGATATCGCGGGGCTGGAGATCACCATGTATCCCGACGGAGACACCTACGACCTGCGGATCCTCGCAGGCCACCCCTTGCTGGCCAAGGAGTGGAGAGTGGACGCCAAAGCATGGCGGTCACTGTCGGCGCTGGGCGACGCCCTCGCGGATCGTCCCCCGTTGCCGGGCCCGGTCCCCCTGACCATCGCCGTGCCCCACCGGCAGCGCAGCGACCTGCCAGCACTCCTCGGACGGCTGCGCGGAAGGCCGGATCTTCGGGTCGCCACCGACAAGGAGCTGGTGCGGGAGATCCGGGACTGGTGCGGATTCGGCGGAGGCGAGGCATGAGCCGCTCCGAGCTGCGCGCGGCCCTGCGGGCCTGCGCGATCGCGGCCAGTCTCGCGCTGGCCCAGGAGTTTTTCTCCTTCACCTCACCCAAGGGCTCCACCGGGGTACCGCTCGACCAGGCGCACGTCTTCACTGCCCGGAGAGTAGACCTCTGGGAACGCTGGCCCGGCCTTCCCGAGGCCGTCCACGCCCTGTTCGGCAGACTCTGGCAGGTCCTCAGAGAAGAGCCGGACCTCGCCCAGCGGAAGACGTTCACCGAGGCCTCGCTGGAGTACGCCGTCGAGTCGGCCGCCCTGTTCGCCGTCCCCGGGGACACCCGTGTCGACGAAGTCCAGTGGGTCGAGGCCCGCCACCGGCAGGAGCCCCTTGCCCTGGCCGAGCGCCTGGTTGCGGAGGCCGAGACCTACCGGGAGGCGCTGGACGCACCCATGCCCGCGGCTACACCCGGTCTGTGGTCCTTCGGCCCCGACGGCGAATACACGGCGCGGATCCCCGACAGCGAGAACCGCACCACCACCGGACCCGTCGAACTCACCACCGCCCCCTTCCTTGCCCAGGCGGACCTGCCCGCCGAAGCCGTGCTGGACCTCGTGCAGGCCCAGGCACGCACCGCACCCGAACGGTTCGGCTGGAAGCCGGCCCTGATGAGCGGCTTCTTCTCCAAGCTGACCGACGCCTTCGGACAGCAGGTCGGAACGCTGACCCTCCCCGCCGGGAACCTCAGCCTCCTCAACGCCCCGACGGGCGTCGGCAAAAGCGTCCTGATGCGGGATGCGGCGGTGATCCTCGCCCGCTCCGGCCAGGGCCCCGTTCTCGTCGTGGTCGGCAACATCCGCGAAAGTCTGGGCAACGCCGAGCAGATCGCCGCCGACGACGCACACGTCGAGGCCGTCGCCGCGACCATGCGTGAAGCCGCGGCCCAGGGCACCCGTCCCCTGCGGATCACCACCTGGGTGGCCTCCTCACGCCGACGCGAGCAGGCCATGCTCGCCTACGCCCAGGGCCGCCTCGACCGTTTCGAATCCCTCGCGCCCGCCTGCGAGATGACCGGCTGGCAGATCGACGGCCCACCCCTCGACCCCCACCGCCCGCCCTGCGACCAGCTCCAGTGGGCCGGTCCGCCCGGCCCCAAGGCCCCCAGCGGCAGACACACCTGCCCCCGAATGACGATCTGCCCCCGCTACGACCCGGCCCGAGAAGCCGCCGAAGCCGACATCATCGTCACCAACCACCACAACCTCATCCTCGGACGCTGCAAGACCCCCGTACGGATCGACGGCCGCCGCACCGTACGCGAGATGAGCGTCCTGGAATTCCTGCTCCGCCGCTGCCGCGTCGTGATGATCGACGAAATCGACTCCTTCCAGCACAAATGGTGCGCGGCGGGTGCCACCGAGTTCGTCCTGGACTCACGCGGAAACCAGCACGGCGGGCGCCTGGCCGAGGTCGACCGCGAGCGCGGCGAGCGCAACGTGTCATCTCTGTCGAACCTTCCCCTCAGCCCCGCCCTGCACAGGGCCCGCGAGCTGAGCGAGACGTTCCTCGACAACGTCCTGGAGAACCAGCTGTGGATCGACGGCACCCAGGAGCGGGCCAACCACCCCGGCTCCGGGTGGTACCTGCCCGGCATGCACGACGTCTCGCTGTGCCGGACCCTGCTGAACCTCCCCGACGACACGGACATCCCCGACGACGTCTACCGGACCTATCTGGGTCTGTTCCCCAGCGAGCCGCCCAGACGCCTCCCACAGGGCTGGGAGGAACTCGCCGACCAGCTCGCCCGGGCCGTCGACGGCCGCGGCAAGGTCCGCAAGCTCTCCGTCATCAAGCACGAGATGACCCGCATCCTCACCAGCGACACCTTCGCCGTCCCCACCCACAAGATCGCCGAACTCGTCAACGGCCTTCTGGTCCGCACATGGCTCGCCAGCCTGCATCAGGCCCTGCGCGCACTCAAAGGCGCGGTCAGCGGACTCGTTGCCCAGCTCCCGGCAGCCGGCGACCTGGTCCGCGCCATGAGCACCGCCAGCGCCGCGACCCCCCTGCCTTTCGGCACCCTCGGCAGCCAGCTGTCCGGATTCAAGATCGACAGGACCCGAAACGGCGGAAGCCTCTCCTACCAGGCCATGTCCGGGGACCCCCACACCTCCACCGTCCACCTGGGCGACACCGTCGCCCTCGCCACCGCCGGCGTCCGGCGCGCCGTCCTGGCCCTCTCAGCGACCGGCTTCTTCCCCGGCGCCGCCCGCCAGCACATCCACACCCTCCCCGCATACGTGATGACAGACGCCGTCCCCGGCGCCGTCAGCGCCCACGCCGGCCACGTCTCCGCCACCACCGACACCTGGCAGCCCATCAAGATCGGCGGCGTGGAGGAACACCTCAAACCCGGCCAGATCAAACTCCTGGCCACGCGTCTGTGGCACGACCACCTCGCCGCCCACCTCCAGAACCTGGCCCGCCACGACCCCCTGCGCGAACTGGCCCTGATCGCCGGCAACTCCTACCGCCACGCCTGGCTGCTCGCCACCTCCGTCGCCGCGGCCTGCCGGCACCCCGAGTGGGTCGCCGTCGTCGTCAAAGACAAAGACCGCCCGCCCACCAATCCCGCACCACCGCCCGGCCTCATCCTGCTGACCCTCGACGAACTCGAAGACCTGCCCCGCCTTCACCCGCGGGTCAAAGTGATCTGCGCACCGCTGCCGCTGGTCTCACGCGGCCTCAACATCCTCATCCCCGGCAGCGACCTCTCGGCCATCGCCTCCGTCTGGGTCGGCGTGCGACCCGTCGCCCAGCTCCACTCACCCACCGACTTCTACGCCAGCATCAACGCCGCCGGCATCAAGGCCGGCACCGCCGGACCCGACCCCGCCGCCATGCTCCACAGCCAGCGCCAAGCCGCCCGCTCCCGCAAGACCCTCCTCCTGCGCACCGACCCACGCTTCACCCGCCTTCCCCGCTTCCTCAAAGCCGAAGTCCTCGCCGGCATCCTCGTCGAGCTCATCCAGCTCGCCGGCCGCGCCCGACGCGGCGGCACCCCCGTCGAGCTCTACCTCGTCGACGACGCCCTCCTCGACACCACCACCGGCTGCGACTTCCCCTCCCTCCTGCGCACCTACTACGACGGCCTCGACGCCGACCAGCAGCACATGCTGCGCCGCGTCTACGGCTCCACCCTCACCGCCTGGCTCGACCTCGCCGACGGCTACGACCCCCTGCCCCACAAGGTCACCGTGCTGCCTGCCCCCACACGCGACGACAGGGACACCTGCCATGAATTCGCCTGACACTCTCATGTCCCTCCTCGCCTGCCCCATCGACCGCGACATCATGGGTGCGACCTGGCTCTACCGACTCCCCAAGGAAAAGATCGAAAAAGCCTGGAACGACCTGCGCGACCGCTACCGGTTCGCCACCGGCTCCGGAGCCAACCTCCCCTACGAGGGCCTGCTCATGGTGTTGCGCGCCACCACACACGCCCACGCCAGCCTGTACCCCGCCAGCAAAGACCACCCGCCCCGCTTCCTCGCACTCTCCCGCCCCCTCAGCCCCACCCGGCTCCACGCAGCGGTCACGCTTTGGGAACAGGCCCTCCTGGCAACCCGCCGGGAACAAGCCGAACAGATCACCATCGACCACCCCAGCGAACTCGCCGACATCATCTCCTCCGTGGAGCCCGAAAACGTCGCCCTCTGGGACCACCTGACCATCGGCAACCACACCGTCGACGCCGAATCCTGGGTCTGGGAAGCCACCAGCTCCAACCTCGCCCGCCACCTCGCCGCCACCCCACTGAAAATCGACGGCCTCGAAATCGCACTGCGCGCCGACACCGAGAACAACCTCCTGGTCTGGAACCCCGAACAACTGTGGTCCAACACCTGGTACGACGCACGCCCCGACAAAGACGGCGACCTCGACCCTGACAAGATCGAGGACTGGAAGACCCACCGTCGCTACGCCGCCCTGCGCATCACGGTCTCCATGAAGTCCCTGGCCGGTCTGCCCAAGCCCCTCATCCTGCTGAAACCCAGCGCCTCACGGCTCAGCGAATCACTCAAAAGCGCCCGCACCGCCTGGCTGGCGCCCAAAGACCCCACCGCACCCCTGCTGTCCCTCTACCTCGGCGGCAAAGGCAGCTACACCCACCTGGAGCACACCAGCCGAATCGCCCTCAACGCGCTGGTCCGCCTCCACGGCGAGAAGGCCTTCCCCCGGCAGGAGAACGAGAACGAATTCCTCCCACCCAGTGCCATGGACCTCACCGGCATCCCCGCAAACCTTCGGGCCCTCATCCCCTTCTCCACCCGGTACCCGATCGGCAGAGGCGTCGGACTCCATACCATCACCACACTCGCCCGCTGGCTCTCCACCGAACTCGGACAGCCACTCGTCAAGGCCCGCAAGATCCCCGGACCCCTTGCCTGCGGAGCCCGCAAAGCCGACTTCGGCCGCGACTCCCTGCTCCTCGACGACCCCGACTTCGCCAGCATCATCGCGGCCGCCGGCGTCACCAAACTGCGCATCCTCGCCCTCTACGTGCACCAGGAACAGCGCACCCGCATGCAGCGCCACCTCGCCTACCACTTCAACCGACCCGACCTGGCCGACGGCATGCCCGAGGACACCCTCATCGACCTCACCGAACACGTCGAAGTCCTCCTGCACCAGGCCCCCGAACTCCTCACCCACGGCGACCACCACACCCGCCGACGAGAACTGGCCGCCCAGCTTCCAGGCCTGTCAGCCCCCGGCACCGGCGTCCTCGCCCTGTGCGAGACGACCTACGACCCCGCCAAGTGGTCCCGCGAAGCCCGCGACGCCTCCGCACCCGGCAGCCAGACCACCGACCCCTACACCCTCGACGCCAAACCCCACGTCTCCCGCCACCTCGCCCAGCACGGCGTTCTCGCCCAGTTCCTCAACGCCAACTTCAAACCCGGCAAATCCAAGAAGAAGCCCCGAGACACCACGGCCCCCCTCGACATCCTCGGCGCGCAGCTCGCAGCCGACTACCCCGGCCACGCCGCAACCGCCGACCTGCTGCGCTCCGCCGGAATCGTCCACCCCCGCCTGACCCGCGCCATCACCTACGGGGCAGGACTGAAGGACACCTGTGTCCACGTCGGTCTCCACCTGCGCGTTCAGAAAGGAGACAAGTGGAAGGACCGTACGCAGCAGCCGAGGCTGATGTGGACGCTGGTGGCCTTCATGCCCAAGGACGGCTTCTGGGAACCCTGGGCCTATATCCCCCGTGCACACAACCAGCGCTTCGGCTGGTTCCCCTACGCCGCCGCCCAGGCCATCCACCGCAGTGCCCCGCTGCCCGACGGCTCCCGCCAGGACGACGCCCTGCCCCGGCACATCGACCAAGCCTTGGAGCAACTCGGCCAGCACCGTGACTACATCCTCTACATCTCCGGACGATCCACACGCTCACTCTGGCCGCTTCTGGCCAACAAGAACCACGACCTCGTCCCCGACGACCAAGGCCTCATCAACGGTCGACTCGCCCTTCCCGGCCTCAGCCTCCCCGAAGGCTCCCGTCCTCGCGCCATCATCCGTATCACCGCCGCCGGCCCCGACCTGCCGATCCCGGCCCTCTATGAAGAGATCGATGCCGACGGCGCCGTCACCGACGGAGACGCGACCAGCAACGCTTTGTTCCGTCTGGAGGAAACCGACCGCACCTTCATCCTCTCCAACCGCCCCCACCAGATGGACGGGAAGACACCCCACGCCAAAGCGGGACGCACCAACAGCCGCTGGTCGCCCCAAAACGGCGAGGAACAAGCCGAGACCTGGTACGGGCTCAACGCCACCGAGATCACTGTTCTTCACCACCCCGCCCACCAGGACCCCACCCCCTACGCAGTCACCACCGCAAGGCTGGGCAACCACCCCCTCGCCTGGGAACACCGCACCCAACACCCCCTGCCGATCCACGCCGCAATCCAGATGGACAAGAACCACCCCGACTACCGACGCAGCATCGACTGGGACGACGAAGAAGAGGACTAGCCCCCGGTACACCTGGACCTCCTGGTACACCAGGAGGACCGCTACCCCCGCGGGGGTAGCGGTCCTCCTGTGCCTTCTCGGGGCTGCGGTAGCGTAGCGCGAGCCTAGGACAACGACCCCGTTCAGGCCGAGCCCTACGCCCACTCGACGCCGTGCTCGGCGAGCTGTGCGAGCTGCCCCGGGGTCAGCTTCGCCCGTCGCGCCTTGGCGTTGTTCAAGAATGAACCTAGCGCCACCTGGTGCACCACGACCTCGTCCTCGCCGCCGGGGCCAGCCTCCACGGTCTCCAACGGCTCACGGTGTGGTCGGGGCACCCGGACATGCCGCTCCCGCTCCACGAACAGCGCCAGCGCCGCCAGGCCCTGGGCGAACCGGTCCGTGCGGGACACCTTCGGCTTCGCCTCAGCCGCGGCCTTGGCAGCCACCAGCTCCTGGTCCTCCTCGACGCCGATCGCCGACAGCAGGTCCCGCTGATCGGCCTCCAGGCCCGGCCACTCGGCCTGCTGCGCCACGACCCAGCGGTCGAGCTGCTCATCCTCGAACACCGTCTCCGCGGGCAGCCTCGTCCAGTCGACCCGCCCGTCGGACGCAGCCACCACGACCTGGCGGCTGCGTAGGTGCGCTGCCAGGTGATCGGTCAGGCCGGGCACCACCGCGGGTCGATTTCCTCCAGCGCGCGGCGCCGCTCCGGCGACAGCGCGCCCTGCTCCCCGGCCAGCATCTGGGCTGCGGCCCGCAGCTCGGCCAGCCACGTCCCGATCGCGTACCCGCCGACCGAGGCCCGCGCCGAGCGGAGCCCTACTACGAACCGCGCGGGACTGCGGGACCCGACCCGACCGCCTACCAAGATTCAGCCGTGGCCCCAGGCCTCCCGGGATGCTGCCGCCGCCCCTGTGGCGTGGAGGGCGCGCCGGCGGTACTCGGCAGCGGCCTCGGACTGCCCGTCCGTGTCGAGGACGTCGGCGGCGAGCCAGTAGGCGCGGGCGAGTTCGGGTCCGTACATGCCAGGGCGGTCGGCGAGGTGCGGGCCGACGGCCTGGACAGCCTCGGCGGCGTCCCGCCACGCGCCGGCCGTGTCGCCGGGCAGCAGGGAGCGCCCCCGTTCGGCCAGCACCGCCGCCAGCCCCACCCGCGAATCCGCCGTGTCCCAATGGTCAGACCCCAGCACCCGCGCCCGGCCCTCCACCACGGACCGCAGCAGGGCGACGGCGTCGCTGGCGCGCCCGGCCTGCTGGTAGACGTAGGCGAGGATGTTGCGGGAGGTCAGGGTGTCGGGTGCGTCCTTGCCCAGGACTCTCACTCGGGCCTCCAGGGTCTGTTCGCGCAGGGGGATGGCGCGTGCCAGGTCCCCCGCGGCCTGGTAGGCGTGGGCGAGGTTGCCGCGGGTGGTGAGGGTGTCGGGTGCGTCCTTGCCCAGGACTCTCACTCGGGCTGGTAGGCGGTGCACTGGGCGTAGAGCCATTGTCCGGTCCAGTCGGGTGTGCCGGGGAATCCTTGTTGGGGGATGAGTTCGAGGCCGTCCTTGACGAGTTTGCGTGCGGCACGGTGGTTGGTCTGCCAGTCCGCGCTCCAGGGCGGGTTCCACCACGGGTCGAGGGCGGCCAGCAGCGGACCTGCCGGGTAGGGAGAGGTGAAGTTGGCGGCGGCGGGTGCCGCAGCGCGGAGTGCTTGCGCCCGTGCCAGCCCGCGACCAGCCACTCGTCGAGGAAATCCTGTAACTGCGGCAGCGTCCAGCAGGCCTCGTCCTCCACACCCGAGCCGCGCTCGGTGGTGTTCGACCCTGTGTAGCCGGCGACGTACTGGCAGAACCCGTGATTGATCGACTTGAAGGTGCGCTCCACATGGCCCTTCGCCGGACCGTTCGCCGGCGGCACCGGCTGCAGCGACACCCCCAGGCTCTCGCACGCGGCCAGGAACGAGGCGGACACGAACACCCTCCCCTGATCCAGAACCACCGTCTCGGGGACGATCACCGGCCGCGCGGCCGCCCCCTCCAGCCGATCGTCCGGGCTCAGCAGCCGCTCGTAGGGCACCACCGACCGCTGCATCGCCAACACGGCATCCCAGCCCGGGCGCATCCGCATCGGCGCGACCATTTCTGCCAGCAGGACAGCCGCGTCCACTGTGCTACTGCCCGACGGCCTCAGCACCGTCGCGCAGATCGCCCGTGTGGCCACATCGATCGCGATCGTCAACTCCGGCCGGCCGATCACCCCGTCCGCCATCACCGCGAGCACGTCCAGCGGCGTGCTGTCCATCATCACCAGCTCACCCGGCCGCAGCGCCACCGTCGCCCCGAACGGCGGCTCAGGACGCGAGGCGTGCCAGCGCCGCTGCACCGCGCTGCCCAGCACCCCCTGGCCGTCCCCGAGCGCGTGCACCAGCCGGTTGAACGTCGACTGCGGCGGAACCGCCACCACCCCCGGGCCGTACAGGTCCTCCAGCAACCACCGAACCCGGTCCCGCAGCGCGCTCAACGTGACCGTCGACCTGCCCCGCTGCTCCTCAAGGACAGTCCCCACCGCCTCCACCACCCGCGGATCGGCCCGGCCCACCGGCGACCTGGGACGGGTCGTACGCTGATCCACCAGCCCCCACACGCCCCGCTCCCGGTACCGCGCCCGCATCCTGCGCACCGTCGCCACACTCGTCGGCACACCCGCCCCGGTCAGCTCCGCGGCCTTCGCCGCCTCCCGCTGCGCCATGGTCCGTGTCGCAGGGTCGTACTGGGGCCGCGGCGCCTCGCCGCCCGACTCCGTGGTGCCGGACTCGACCTCCCGCACGTGCCGCTCCCAGGCCAGGGCGTGGTCCCGGACGTGGTCGGGGAGTGCGTCCATGAGTGCCAGCGGCGCCAGCACCGGCCGATCAGCTCCCACGACCTCGAAGCCGGGATCGGTGACAAGATGGGGGAGCGCCACGGCGGCGACCGCGCCAGTGCCCGTCTCCAGCAGCCGCGCACTGGCTCCTTCCAGGACAGCGACGGTCCAGGTGCGCCCGTCCCAGCGGATCTGGTCGCCGACGGTGAGCCTCAGGCGCGTCACGTGGTCACCACCGGTCCGGGCCGGACGCTGACGGCGACGACCCGTTCGTGCAGCGGCCGGTCCAAGGAGGCGCTGAGTGTTCCGCTCCACAGGGCGTGGAAGACGGCCGGCCACACCGCGATGGGATCCCCGAGCCGCCGTGCTCCTTCGACAAGGGGTTGGGGCCGGGCGAAACACGCCACCATCTCCGCCATCCGCCCGGGCTGCGCGTTGCGCGGGTGGCGGAACCCGGCCAGCCACCGCACGTTGGCGGCGAACACCGGGTCCGGAACGGCAGCGATGCGGTGGTGCCAGCCCACCGCCTGCGCTGCCGCGGCCATCACAGGCGCGTTGTCGGCGATCCGCTCGGAGACGCCGTCGCGGTCCGCGCAGTCGACCAGTAGACCGCTGCCGTCGGCAAAGGCGCGCCATCAGGTGCGATGTGTGGCACACCGGTTGGCCGTCGTGCCCAAGCCATGCCAGCTCCACCGGGCTGCAGGCCAGCGCCGCCACCTGCGGGTCATGGTCCAGCAGCATCACCTGCGTGCGCATGGCCCCGAACCCGTAGTGCACCAGGCGCCCGGTCGTGGCCGACCACCACCAGCCCGGTGCCACCCGGCGCCCGCGCCGGGCAGGGAAGGTGCGCACTGCGGCAGACTCCTCGAGCACGACCTGACCGGCCACCTGTGGCCAGGGCAGCCGTCGCACTCGCCCCCCCGGCGTCGACGATCCGTGCCTCGAACCGCCGGGGTACGCCGGCCTCACCCTTACGGAGCGGGAAGACCTCCATGACCACCTCTCACACTCAGTGGACTTGCCCACTGCCCAAGTCCAGTGGCTCATCGCCGGGTTGTGATTCCGGTCCGCGCGTCGCCGGCCACCAGTGATCGCAGCCTGCAATCAGCTGAACGGGTGGACAAGAGTGGTCTCCGGCAAGCGGTCCTGCCGGGAGCTGGTATGAGCCCTCTCATCGACCTGATTGCGGAGGATCGGTGTGGCGTGATGGTGCCTGTGATCCGGCGCCGGGCGGACGTGCGTGGGTGGAGGGTTGCCTGGCCTGTCCTGGATGTCGGCGCCCCGTCTACGAGAGCACACCCTGGACCATGGAGGTCGCCGGGCCGTTCCCGATCACTGGGCTGTGCCTGATCTGCTTGGGCAGGCAGACCCTCCGCACTGTGCGTGAGGCCGGCCTGGCGATCCCCGCGCAGCAGCGCGCGGTCCTCGAAGCCGCGGCCGCCGCCCTTGGGTAGCCGCCGTACGGGCTGGTGGGCGGGCGGCAGACCGGCGTAGCAGCCCCGGGTACCGGACGGTGGCGGGCGGTGCCCGGTGCCCGGGGTCACGTCAGGTCAGATCCGCGGGGGAGTGCTTGTCGACGGTCTTCGTAGCCGCGTTCCAGACCCAGATCTCCTTCGCCTCGCACCACAGCCGGGGCAGTTCCGTCTGCTCCTCGCAGAACGTGGTCGTCGGCCCCGGGTACGGCTGCCCGTCGCTCCAGTCGACCCCCACACCGGTGCCGACTGGAGTCGGGCGCCAGTCGGCATCGGCGATGAGGATCGCGTCGAACGACGTCTTCGAGAACTCGAAGCCCACGCGCGGGGACGGCAGTCGCCATTCCCGCTCGTGCGACCAATCTCCCTGCCCGTCGGTCTTGAACGGGACCACCCAGTGCTTCAGATCCTCGGGGAAGGCGTCGCGGACCAGGGCGGGGAGATAGGCGACGGCTCCGCCGCCATTGCGCAGCACGCCCCCGCGGGTGACGACGACGCCCCACGGTGGGAACCCGCGGTCGGCGATCAGATGGGCCAGGTGCCCGCTCGGGCTCTCGGAGAAGCTGACACCCCCGACCGGACGACCAGCTCCATGCCCACATCCCCGTCCTCCAGCGCCCAGGAAGCCCGCCTGGCCGTCGCCGCACGGCTGCGCGAGATCATGCAGGACGCCGACCTGACAGGGCAGGAGCTGGCCGCCCTGTGCGGCTGGAACGGCGCCAAGACCTCCCGCATCATCAACGCCAGGACCGCACCCTCCGACGCCGACATCCGCACCTGGTGCCGGGCCTGCGGCGCCGACGACCAGGCCGAGGACCTGATCGCCGCCAACCGCGCCGTGGACTCCATGTACGTCGAGTGGCGCCGCCTCACCCGCACCGGCCTGCGCCGACGACGCACGTTTCACCGCTGCCGCGCTGGCCGCCCACCAGCTCCGGGCGGGCCGTATGACCGTCCACCCCACCGTGGGCACCGCCCGCACCACGGTCCTCCTCTACAACCACCTCACCGCGCTGGGCAGATTGGTGGCCGACGTGCAAGCGCAGGGCCTTGTGAAGGAAAGGGATACGGAGCGCGCGGTGCGCGTGTGGATGTGGGACGAGGGCATCCGCCACGTCATCGTCCTGCGCGCCCACCCGCGCATCGACCTGCTGTACCTGCTGGACCTGCACGCCGCCACTGAGTTGTCGGTGCGGCGCACTACGGTGAGTCCTGTGACGCTGACCTCCATGCTGGACGCACCACAGTCGCCGTTGAGGCGCTTCCTAGCGCAGGAGGTGCCCGACGTACGCCGGCTGCGCGCGGCGTTCCGTGCCGTGCTCCCGCCGGCAGCCCCGGCGCCCGGCACCGGTGCGCCGGGCGCTGTCCTGCGGTGGCCGCTGGTGGGCATGGCGGTGGACCACCGGTTGCGGTGCGCGATGTGGGCCGACGTACCGCGCGGCCGCGCGGTGGAGCGCGGCGCAGCGACGGCCGAGTCCGTGCTGGGCGCGGACCCCGGGGCGGGTGCGGCAGTGGCCGGGGCCGTGACGCAGATGCTGGAGGAACTGCAGCACACCGCGCAGCGCCACGGGCTGGACGACCGCACGCGGCCCGTCGTGCGCGAGCCGGCCGTTGAGGAGCGCATGGCGAGGCTGTGCCTGGGAGCGGCGATCGCCGAAGAGGCCTTCCGTTGCCCCGCCCCTGCGACCAGCCTCCTGGTGAGGTCCGCCCACCCCCGGTTCGGCCTGGAGGACCTCCTCCTTCTCGCGAGCGAGGACGAGGTGCACGATGTCGTGTCGGTCGTCGCAGCGGCCGACCGGGGCCTGGCCGGGTTGCGGGCGCACGCCGCACCACAGCAGGTTGTCATCGCCCCGACTTTCGAGGGCAGCGCGGACGTCGGGGGAGCGGACGGGGACTGGCTCGTCGGCGGCCGGCTGATCGACGTGAAGACCACGATCCACCCGGGAAAGCTTCCCCTCGTCGACGTGTACCAGCTATGCGGATACGCGCTGCTCGACTACCACGACGCCCACCGCATCAGTCACCTCGGCTGGTACTCCGCCCGCCCGGGCGCGGCGATCGTCTGGGACACGGAGGAGTTCTTCGCGCTCCTGGGCGCGAGAAGGCCACTGCCCGAACTGCGCGAGCGCACCGCACACCTGCTCCAGCAACGCCCCCGATCCCAAGCCCCCTCCGCGCCGCCCGGCATTGCCCGCGGCATTCCGGCGACCACGGGAACGGTGAAGGCCTCCACACCGTCGGCCACCGGGACACGGCCGGTCATGGTGTCCTGGCAGGAACCCGATCGGGACCACCCCGGACAGCTGCTGTGCGGGCGGGCCCTGATCCACGACACCACCCCCCGTCCGGCCGACACCACCCGGCTCTATACCCGCGCCGAGATCCTCGACCGCTGGGGAACGGACGGAACCCACGTCAACCCACCCGACCAACAACTGGCCGCCTGGGTACAGCGCTTCGACCTCACCACCAAGGACGCCATGCTGCGCACCCTCGCGTCCTTGCACTCCATGGCGGACACCGTCGGCGACGTCCACGGATGGAGCGACTGGTCGCTGCCTGTGTTCGAGGCCGCCTGCGCGAGCCTGTTCCGCTGGTGGACCTGGAGGCTGGAGCGACTGGATCCGGCCGACCGCGCCGAGATCGACGCGCAGGTCCGCGCGCTCGATCAGTGGTGCCGGGTCATCTACGACGACCGGGGGATGGAGGGGGCGCGGGACTGACCGGATGTCGGCCGCCGAATCCTTGCGGGCCCGGCCGGTTCACGTGGTTCGCGTCGTCGACCCAGGTGGAGCAGCCTGTCCGCCGGCGGCCGATCGGCGGGCTGGCGGACAGGCGTCGAACTCAGTTGTCGCGTCCCCGGGTGACCACGAGATCCGTTCCGTCGAGCGTCGCACCGACAGGTGACTCGGCCCACTTGGCGAGAAGGTCCGCCTGCTGTTCGACCTTGTCCAGCA
Organism: Kitasatospora sp. NPDC041988; assembly: GCF_055588525.1. NCBI lineage: Bacteria > Bacillati > Actinomycetota > Actinomycetes > Kitasatosporales > Streptomycetaceae > Kitasatospora > Kitasatospora sp. NPDC041988. The sequence continues at coordinate 22,941 of NZ_JBVJCO010000052.1, read as the reverse complement.
GGTCGGCGAGCTGAGCCGCGTTCGGTGACGTGGGCAGTTCGCAGCGGATCAATGGTTCGCCGGTCGCGCTGCTGCACTCCTCGTCGTCAGGGTCGTCGGGTTCCCAGCGGCAGATCTCGATCTCCCAGGAGTCGGCGTCCTTGTTGCCGGGCTCCGGAGCGAGGACCGACAGGTAGTAGCCGTTCGAATCGTGTGGCTCGGTGAAGATGTTGAGGGGGGCGTAGTCCAGCGTGGCCTGCTCGCTGGAGCACTGGGAGTAGGCCGTGACCAGTACGCGCAGGTCCGCGACGGCCCGTTCGCGCTCCTTCGTCGAGATGTCCTTCTCGAGGTTGTCCAACTGCTTTCGGACCCTACGGCTCAGCACTTCCATCCCGCCGTCGTACGTCACGAACGGGTGGCCGAACGCCCACGCCCGTCGGTTCTCCGTCGCGGGCAGGGGAACCCCCTCTGAGTACTCCGCCCAAGCATCGCGCAGTTCGCGTGCCTCCGTTGCCAGTTCCGCCTCGACCGCAGTCAGGACCGGAGGCGGCACCACTGCCAGGGCGTCGTCCAGGTCGGCCAGAGCCTGGTGAAGCTCCAGGCAGGTGTACTCGTACCACAGGCTGTGCGCTCCGTTCAGGAGTTCGTCGCGCGAGTTCCGATCAGTGAGCGCTGAGAGGTGCGTCAGCGGGTAGCTCTCCACGCCGCGATCGCGGCGATCCCAAATGCTCAGAGGGACGGCGGTCAAGGCTGAGATGCGGTTGAGCGCATCGACGATCGGCGCTGCCAGGGAAGGGCTGTTCAGGCTCGTCACAGTGGATGAGGAGACCCCGGCCAACCCTTGGTAGCTCGCCAGAATCTGCGTCTTCCCGCGGTTCGCGTGCTGGGAGTAGATGGTCACAACGGCGCCTTTCGACCACCGTGCTGATGGCAGCTCGTGGTCACGTGAGTGATGGGGGGAGGCGGTGGCGAGGGTGCTTTCCGACGCTCCATGCCCTGAGAAGATCAGCGGTGGCCCAGGCGCTGTCCCGGACTCCTTGCCGCTTTCAGCCTAGCGCAGACTTCTTGACTGACCATCAAGTCCTTCGAACTGCGCTGAGCGCTGGCTGACTTCGCCCGAGGGATAGGCTTGTGAGCACCAGCCCCGATCCCTTCAGTGCGGCATCAGGGGTCCGTGGTTGACTTCGTCGCAGAGAGCCGCTGGCGCCAGCAGCTGGCCGGCCTCGGACGCACCCTCGGCGTCGAGATGGCGATCCCCTTTCCGGCGGCGACAGGCTCCGGCTTACCGGACTCGCGCCTACGGCCGGCACGCGCCGAAGCGATGGCTCGCCGCGCCGACTGGGGTTCTCGGGGCGCGGCTGGTGGAGCGGGCGACGGTCGATGGTGAGCGACCGGAAGTTGCGTACAGAGAAGCATTTCTGGCGACACAATGGGTGCTGCAGGCGTTCTGTGCTCCCCCTTCGCGGGTGTGTCGCGACGAACGATGTCCTCCACTGGCCGCACCGATCGCTGCGGCCGGAAAGGCTGTTGAGCCATGTCATGGGACTCGGTCGGTGACCAGTACGGGTCGGATCCTGTCGAGGGGTTCCCCAGGGCCGTTGCGGATTGGAGCGATTGGCGCTCTGTGCAGACCCTCGGCTTTTCCGCGCCGGACGGGTCCCGCCGTTACGAAGTGTCCTACGAGTCCCGCGCGCACGGCCCGGCGCGGATCACGGTCACCGGGTGCGACGCGAACGGGGAACTGCTGAGCGAACTGCAGGGAGAGGTCCTCCCGGCAGACATTCCGCTGATCGCCCAACTGCTCATGCGCGTGACAGGCGCGGCCCCTGCCGGCTGGCCCGTACCGGCGGCCGCCACGAGCACGAGCACGAGCACGAGCACGGGCACGAGCACGGGCACGGGCGCTGCGGTGCCGGGCCGGCGTGCTCCCCGGGCGGGGGAGTTGTGGGGCAAGGAGGAGGCGGACCGGCTGACGGCCGCGTACCGCGAGGGGACGGGGCCGGCGGAAATCGCGCGCCGGCTGGGGCGGTCCGAGAAGTCGGTCCGCTGGAAGCTCCACGGGCTTGGCCTCGCCGGCCGCCCCGAGGCTCCCGCTCCCGCCCCCGGCCTCTTCGAGACCGCGGAACCTGTGCCCGAGCCGGCGTACACCGTCGAGGAGAAGCGGCGTGAGCACCCCAACGCCTACAAGCACTGGACGCCGGAGGAGGAAGAGAGGCTCCTGACGCTCTGCGCCCGGGGGATGTCGCTCGCCGAGTTGTCGGAGGAGTTCGGCCGCAACGAGGGGGCCATTGCCTCACGTCTGCTCAAGCTCGACGCGCAGGGGCCGGCGGTCGAGGAGGCCCGGGACTTCGGCGGATGACCTACCGCAGCACCTCGGGCGGTCATCCCTGATCGGTGCCGTGCGGCGAACGCGGCTTCGACCGACGGCGGGCAGGGCAGGGGAGCGGGCCGGGTGCCTGCCCGCCCCTGGTAGGGCTTCGCATCCGGGCGCTGTCCGCGGGACCGGCGGGCCCTGCCGCAGCACCCCTGGCCGGGCAGCGGCGGCGTGCTCGCGGGGGAGGAGCCGAAGCGTCGGCCGGCGCCGGTGCGCCGCCGTCCGCTCCTCGTGCCGCTGCCCATCGGCGGGCGACGCGCAGGCGAAGTCCTCCTCGAGGGCGCGCGGGTCGGCGGGCCGGGGCCGGTGACCGGTGCCCGGGGCGAAGGCCGGTCGGGCCCACCGGCCCGTTCCCCGGCCTGCCGAGGAACGGCCCGCACCCCGGGGGCCGGCCCGGCTCCGCGACCGCCTGCACGCGTGGGGAGGGGGGCCGTCGGCCCGGGAACACTACTCCGGAATGGTTAAATTCCTGGGTTTATTGGAGCGGATAAGAAGTGGAGCTAATGGCGTGTTAGGTTGGGTCCCGGAGGTGAGGCGCCATGCCCACGCAGGACGAACTGTTCGCGGCGGTGGACGCGCTGCTGGCCGGCGTGGAGCCCGGGCCGCAGCTGCCGGACCCGGCCGAGCGCGCCCGCCTGCGGGAGGCGGCCGGAGTGACCCAGACACAGCTGGCGAAGGTGCTGCAGTCGACGGTGCAGACGGTGAAGAACTACGAGAACGGCCGCTCGACGCCGAAGCCTCCCCGCCTGAACGCCTACCTGCGTCTTCTCGAGGGCTGGGCCGCGCAGTACCCCTCCGGGACCACCGCCCCGGCCACCTCCACCGTCGACCAGGTCCCCACGGCCTTCACCCCGACACCCACCTCCACCCCCATCCCGACGCCCACCCCGGCCCCCGTGCCGGCGCAAGCCGAGCAGCAGCCCGCCGCCGCCCTGCCGGGGAAGACCGCCGAGGAAGACCCGCACACGGCCGCCCCGGCAGCCCGGCCCCCCGCCGCACGTCCCGGCGGCCCCCTGCTGCGCCGTGCGGCGCGCCCGGCCCCGTACTTCGACGGACAGTTCCCGAACGGGCCACTGGCGGTGCTGGACGGCGACGGCACCGCGTACGGCGTCGGCGGCCTCGTCCTCCAGTGCCCGGCGACCACGCTTGCACAACTGGTCATCTGGGCACTGACCGAGGCCGGCCTGGGCGCGGCACGCCTGCACCGCAACGGCAAGGACTCCGACCCCCTGATCGTGCTGACGGCGGCCGCCGCAGAGCGCTACGGCCTGCCGGCCACCCTGGACGACGACCCGGCCACCCGACGCTCGCAGCGCCTCCCGGAGGACCACAAGGTCGTCAAGGCACTCGCCCGCTCGAAGTGGCAGCTCACCCGCCGCGGCTTCGGCCCCTGGGCCCGGATCTACAGGCCCGTCAAGGACGGACGCCGCCAGTGCGTGCAACTCGCCGTCCTGCCCTGGCACGCCCTGGACACCCGCGCCTGGGGCAACGCCGACCAGCTCCCGGCCCCGGACCTGGCCCGCGTCCTCGGCATCTACGCCCAACGCGTCATCACCCCCCGCGGCTCTACCGCCACCTGCGGCCTGGAACTCATGACCGCGCTGCGCCCGCCGACGCGGGCGGTGCGCGACGAGGCCACGGGCGGGTGGGTGTCCGGGCCGAACCCGGGCGCGCTGACGGATGTCTACGAGGCCGCGCCGCCGGAGGTCCCGCCGGAGCACCCGGCCGCCCAGAACTGGGAGGGCGGGTTCCTGGACGAGGAGTCCTACCAGTGGACCCGGCCGGTGGAGACCCTCTCCGAGGCCGAGATGATGGAGCCGTTCGCGGTCGGGATCGACATCAACACCGCCTACCTCGCCGGCGCGGCCCGCCTGGCGGTCGGCCTGTCCGGCCCCCTCCACGTCGCCAACCCGCACTTCGACAAGAAAACACCCGGCAGCTGGTTCGTCGACCTGTCCCACATCCCCACCGACCCCCGCCTGCCCAGCCCGTTCACCCCGACCGGCAAGCCTCAGACAGGCCCGGCCTGGTACACCACCCCCACCGTCGCCTACGCCGTCGAGCTCGGCCACGACGTCGCCCCGACCGAGGCGTTCATCCGCCAGAAGGCCGGCGCCTACCTCGACCCGTGGCACGACCGCCTCCGCGAGGCCTACGTGACCACCATGGCCGAGGCCGGCATCCCGATCGACAAGGACACCGACGAGCGCGCCTTCCTCGCCGCCATGGCCGCCCACAGCCTCCTCAAGAACGCGGGCACAGACCTGGACGCGCTGCGTACCGCGCTGGCATCCCAGGGCCTGGAGCACCTGGCAGAGCTGGGCGACGACCAGCTCGCCTCCGCCGCCTGGCGCCACCACCAGATCGCCATGGTGCTGTCCGCGGTGAAGAGCACGGTGAAGTTCGGGCTCGGCAAGCTCCGCGAGCGCCCCCAGGGCGTCTCCTACAAGAAGGGCGAGCCCTGGCCGGCGCTGGAACGCGAGACCTGGCGCCCGGACATCCGGGCCGCCGTCATCGCCAAGGCCCGGGTGAACATGCACCGCAAGATGGCCAACGTCGCCCGCGCCAACGGCCGCTACCCGCTCGGCGTCAACAACGACTGCGTTGTCTACGCCTCCCCCGGCACCTCGCCGCTGGACTTCCTGCCGCTCACCGGCTCCGGCCGCGGCGTCCTGCCCGGCACCTTCCGCCTCGGCGCCACCCCGGGCCTGGCCAAGGTCGAGGGCGTGCAGCCGATGCTGACCGTCGTGGACTGGCTGGAGCGCGAGCAGCCGCTCAACCCCGCCCGCCACATCAAGGGCTACGACAGCACCATCACGGACGGGAAGTAGGAGCAGGCCGTGGAGGAGATCACCGACGCGATCAACCGGGCCGCGCCCGAGCACTTCACCCAGGAGCTGCCGAAGTCCGCGCAGGCCCAGATGCGGGCCCTGGTGAAGGCCGCGAAGGGCGACAAGAAGGCCGTCGCCGCCGCCCTCGGCGTCGACCCGAACACCGTCCGGCGCTACCTCACCGGCCAGCGCAAGCACCCGCGCTCAGCCCTGCGCCAGGCCCTGGTCCGCGAGCTGAGCAAGGTATGGCAGCCCGGCATCCGCCGCAAGGCCCGCAAGCAGGCCGCTAGCACCGGCGGCATCACCGTCGAGGTCCGGGCGTACTTCGGCTACACCGCCCCGGCTGGCACCACCGACGAGCCCCGCCTGCGCCCGCTGACGGTCCACCTTCCCCCGGAATGGGCACAGCGCCTCTTCGCCGCCCAGGACAAGGGGGAGAGCGAGGAGAAGCTGCGCGAGATCATGGCCGAGGGCTTCCAAGAGGTCTACTTCAAGGACGGCGGACGCGCCGCCGGCCTCAAAGTCGAGTTCACCGGCATCCAGGCCATCGACGTCCAGTACTGAGTCCCGCCGGGACTCGCCCCCGCCACCCGGACAGGTGAGACCGAGTGCTTCGGTCGGTCGGTTGAGTGCCCGGTCCGCGGTCGGTGACCTGCGTCGGGACACGGGGTCGGCGCCCGGTCGGGCCCGAGCCGTGCGACACGTCGGTGTGCCGGTCGGGGTCCGCCGCGCACCCTCCACGCGGGGCCCTCGCTGTCGGGTCGGCGACGCCTTGGCGAGGACACGCATTTGGCGGCTGTCATCCTCGTCATGGGAGCCGGCCCGCCGGCGGCCGGGGTATGGAGGTGCCCCGGCTCAGTCTCTGCCGCGTGTGCTCGGTGATCATGCGGTCGTGGTGTCGACCAGCCCCGCCGCTGCACACCTTCGCATGGAACCGGCACTTGGCCGGCGCGCACCGCGTCCGTGACACGCTGCGCCTGCACGATGTACCCCCGATCAGCTGCCGGACTGTGATCCGATGGCCAGGCGGTCCGCAGCCGCCGGTGTCCACAAGGCCGGTGTGCTGCTGACCTGGGCCGTGCCGGTCCTGCTGGTCCTCGCGGCAACGCCGGTCCAGGGCACCGGCTGGGGGATCGGCGTCGTCTACGCCATGCTGCTGGCCACCGCGGGGCTGGCCCTCTCGGACGCCCGCGCCGCCGCACGGGGTACCGTCTTCGCCGCGACCACGCGCGCAGCCATGGACATGCCGAACTCCTGGGAGCCGGGGAGGAAGCCGTCCGCCGGACCCGGGGCCACCAGAGCAGGGCCCAGGCCCTGTCGGCGGCGGTCAACACACTGTGCCGGGCCCGCCGGGGTGGCATGGGGACATGTGTGGGCGTGGGGGCTGGGTGTGCCGGGTTCCGAGGCCGAGTGTTCTGGCTGTCTGGTCTGCGGGTTTGTGTGGTTGGTTGAGAACCGTTCGGTGGGTTGAGAAGTGGTGGGGTTTTCCGCGGTTCTGTTGAGAGCCCTGTGTGCGCCGGGTGCTGGGTGGGTGTTCTGACGCAGGGCTGTCGGTTGCCGGACTGGGTGCTGTCAGGTGGCGGTGCGGCGTCGGCGGCGGAGGTCGCGTTGGGCTTGGGCGCGGGCGCATTCCCGGGAGCAGTATTTGACGCCGGTGGTGCGGTGCTGGCCGTACTCGGCACGGCCCCGCTGGCGTACGAAGTTGCGGCCGCAGTTCTCGTTGGCGCACCGGCGCACGGTGGCTTCCTCCGCAAGGTGGTTGTACAGCTGGAGGAAGGCCACCGAGAGGATGGTGGGGTCGCGGTCGGCCAGGTCTCCCACTCCGATGCTGAACCGGCCCAGTGCCCTGTTCAGCACCTGCTCGAGTGCGTGGATGCGGCCGTCGATGAGGAGCTCACGCAGGTGATCGAGGGAATGCGGCCACGGCGTTCCGCTGGCGTCGAGGTTCTCCGACTGGCTGTCGGCGAGGGCCTCTTCGGTGATCTGGGGATCGACCAGGGCTTCGAGGCCGCCTTCACGCTGGCAGGCGATCCAGGTGGCAACGGCGTCCTGAGCGGTCTCCAGGTAGATCCTGATGACGTCCTTGTGCGCGGCGAAAGGGTAGGGCTGCTCGTCGCTGTCGGCTTCGGGAAGCTTCCGGAGCGCTTCCCAGATCTCCGGGGTGTCGATGTGGAGGTCTTCCTGGTCGGTGCCGAAGAGCGAACCGTAGCCCGTGAACAGCGCCGCCGTGCCTTCGAGATCGTCGGCCCGGACCTCCATGAGCTCGCGCAGGTAGAAGTCGTCCGGCAGATGGACCAGTTCGCGGTCTTGGGGGACCGGAGTCCACAGCAGCCAGTCGCCCTTGATCCGGACGTCTTTGATACGGCGTGCGATCGGGGGGACGGGGATGACGGTGCCGGGCCAGAGCGTGGGACGAAAACGTGGGTCAACGTATGCCGACATGGCGTCAGCTTAGCGGGTAGCGTAGTAGTACGGAAACATCAGTTTTGGTACCACGGAAGTGTGTTGAGGGGGAGGGCCGCGTGGCCGACTGGACCCACCGCAAAGCGATCGGGGGCCGGCACGAACAGCACGTCATGCACGAACTCGAACGCCGTGGCTGGACGGTCCACCCGTTCGGCCAGGGCACCTATCCGCCGGCGATCCAGGCCGCGCTGCGCCTCACCGACTCCCCCCTGCGGCAGCTGCCCGACATGATCGCCGCGCGGGGCATGCAGGTCGTCTGCATCGACGCCAAGACCTCGCTGGGCAGCGTGGACTCCCACCGTTTCTCCGTCTCTCGCAAAAGCCTGGTGGCGGGCCTCCAGTTCACGGCCATCAGCGTCTCGACCCCGCTGTACTACGTCTTCGGTGACCTGAGGGTCCTGACTCCCTCGGAGGTGGCGTTCTACAGCGGCTACGGGCACCAGCACCCGGGCGGCTCCTACTACCTGGTGACCACCCAGCAGGCGCACGGTTTCGACGACGTCTTCGGCACGGGCGGGCTTCGGCAGGCGGGCTGACCGGTGGGGATCAGCGGAACGCCCAGTAGCCGGGTTGTGCGGCCCTGGCGTACGACGGGCAGGTCTCTCTGCCGGCCCCGGAGTGCTCGCCGCGCCCGTCGGGCCGTCCGGTGAGGCCAGCCGGAGCAGGCTCACTGGTCTCGGCTGGTGGTGACGGCGTGGAGTTCGGTGCGGGTCATGTTCTCCGTGCCGGTGAGGATGGCGCGGGCGCCGACCTGGCCCGCGACTGGACCGCGATGGACGTCGATGGCCTGGACGGATGGGTGGCTCTGGGTCGACGGCCGGATCGTCCTCGGTGCCGGCCGGGCCTCGCCGTGCCAGAGTCCGTCGTCCACGCTGAGGCGTGGCAGGCCGGATCGACCCTGCACGCTGCCCTCGCCCAGCACCCTGCTGTCAACGACCATGCCCAGAACGAAGACGGGCCCGACGGCCAGGAGCACGGGTTGCTCGGCGGCGTCCGCAGCCGGGTCCGCCGCCCAGCGGGCCGTGGAGCCTGCGGTGTGCAGCAGCTCTGCTACCCGCCGGCCGGGTTTCGCCCCGCACCCGGCAGCGGAGCGAAACCCGGTCGGGCCCCCGGGCTGTGCTGGACGAGGTCCTCGATGTCGGTCGCGCCGGCCGGGACGGCGGCTCGGGTACCTGCCCGTGCCGGGCGCGGCCGGTCTGGCCGTCAGATGCCACAGGGTGGGCGACGGGCTGGCTGCTGCATCCGCCTTCCGAGCGAGGCGAGACAGCGTTTCCGCCCCAAGCCGGTCCTTGGGGCCTAGCTTGTGCAACGGCACATTGCTCGGCAAGAGGAACTCGACGTGGCGTACTCAGCAGCAGACGAGCGGTCACTGGCCGTGGAGAAGCGGCTTCCGGGCCGGGCGAGGCGGCATACGGATGCCCTACGCGAGTACGAGAAGCTAAACGCCCAGCGCCGCACTCATTTCCCGAGCGCGCTGTGGCCGTTCTTCGCCCCCGACGCTGACCAGTGCTACCGCTGGCGGGTCGAACTGGACTGCGGCTGCATCACCGAGCGGCTGACGCACGGCGACCGTACCCCGCCGCACGAACACCGATGGGGTACCGGATGGGACGGCCAACCCCTGCCCCCAGGGCAGTTGTACTGCGAGCACGACACCTCCGTTCCCGTCCCCTACCGCGAGATCACCGCATGGAAGGACCGAAGGGAAGTCTCCTTTCCTCCCGACCCGGCGGACCCGCCCGAATGGACCACCGCCGAAGTCTGGGCCGTGCTACGCCGCGACGAGCCTCGTACCGAGGCGTTCTGGACCGTCCTGCTGGAATGCGGGCACAGCACGGAGGTCGTGGCACCGTCCCTCGACTGGAAGCCCGAACATGGGACCTGCGTGGTCGACCCCGACAGGGTGCGGGAGATGGCCGATGAGTTCGACCAGGCGTCAGCAGCCGACCCGGCATTTTTCGAGACCAACCATGGTCAGCACATGCGCCGCATGATCGCGGCAGGCTGGCCCAGCCCACGCCCGGAGCAGCCCTGCTCTACGTGTGTCCACGCCCACACGATCATCGCCTACAAAGCCGTGGGCTGGCTTGTTCCGCGAGCCACGGTGCCGGAACAATCCACAGTACGACAGACTCGCGATGCCCTGGAGCGCCGACTTCGCCGGGCGGAGGTCGACGCGGAGCGGCTACGGGCGCAACTGGCTCGGATCGATGACCGGGACAAGGACTGACCACCTACACAAAGGCCCTGGTCAGGATGCGCCGGATTATCGCTCCCGTGGGCGACGGTGAGATCGCATCGATCACGGTAGTTCGCTGACCGGCCCGAACAACAACCGCGTAGGCCCAAGCGTGGCGAGGTACTGGGACCGCTGACGCTCGATGAACGCCCGCAGGCGGTGTCGCTCGTCGTCGGTACGGGCGCTGTAGGTGGGGCGCCTGGTGGGCTGGTGCACCCCAGCCTCGCCGGCGGGAAGCTCTCGACAGGCCGCAGGCCTCGCCGACACCTCGGCGGTCTCTTGTGCCCCCGGCCGCCAACCTTGACGGCAGCCCCGAGCCCACGGGCGGACTCCTTGATGCCCGCCCCCAGTGCCTTGATGCACACCTTGATGGTCACCTTGGAAGGCACCCGCGGAAACCTTGGAGAACGGCCTGGAAGCCTTGGAGAACAGCCCCCGGCTGCCCGCACCCCCCCACTCGCTCACCCAGCCACCGGCAGAACACCCCGTCCGCCGACAGTGCCCGAGTGCCGCCCGGCCCCGCTGTCCCGTCACACCGACTCGGCCATCACCGGATCCAGCAGCGCCGCCGCGACCTCCACCACCTCCGGGAAGACCGCCGTATCCCGCACCAACGCGCGCCACGGCCAGAAGTCCCTGCCCGCCGAGGCGTGCAGCCGCGCTGGCCACACACCCGCTCCCACCGCTGGGCGCACCGCAGCATCCGCACCGGCCTTCCGGTCCGCCGGGCCGCGCACGGCCAGCAGCCCAACCACCCCGACAGCGCCCCGGACGGGCCCGACAGCCAGGAGCACGGGTTGCCCGGCGGCGTCCGCAGCCGGGCGGGCTGTGGAGCCTGCAGAGGTGCCGCAGAAATTCCCTGGAAGCGTCGGCCCCACGCGCCCTACCCTCCTGAGCCATGACGACGACCCCGGACACCGCAGGCGAGCGGTTCATGCACGCCCTGCTCGACCGGTTCACACACGTTGACGCGCTGGCCGCGCACACCGAGTCGAACGCCCCCCGATGGCTGGTCTCGCCGGGCAGCCCGCTCGCCGGAGACGACGCGAAGACCAACCCCCACCACCTCTCCCACAGCGCCCACCACGCCCTGGTTGTGGCCGTCGACCACCTCCAGGCGCTCGCGGCCCTGGTACGCGGCGAGGAGAAGGACGGCGCATGCGAGATGCGGCTGCACTCCTTCGCCCCCTTCACCCTGCTGCGCGCGGCCCTGGAGAACGCCGCCCGGGCGGTGTGGCTGCTGGGCCCCGCCGCCCGTACGGAGCGCGTGAGCCGCTGCCTGACGATGCACCTGGCCGACTACGCGAGCAGGGAGACGAAGGCGAAACTGGTCGGCGCGCCGCCGGACGCATACAAGGAGCAGCGCGATGAGATCCTCACCCTGCTGCGCGCGGCGGGCATGCCCGAGCCCGAACTGTCCACCAAGAATCTTCGAATGCCGACGTGGGCCGCGGTCGTCGGCGACGCCGGCGACCGGGCCGGAGTCGAGAACGCGGTGCTGCTGTGGGGCCTGTGCAGCGCGCTCGCACACGGAGACCTCGGCGGCACCCTGAGCGTGCTGGACCGCGAGATCATGGCCACCGACGGAGATGTCAGCTGGGCCAAGATCAGTGCACCCCCCGAGAAGGTCCTGGCCGCGACGAAGGCGGCCCTCGACATGGTGGAGTACGCCTTCGATCTCTACATGACCCGCGCACGCGCCCCCTTCTGACCCTTCCCAGGCCGCCCGCTGTCGCCGGCCTGCCGGGGACGAGAGAAGGCCGGGACAGGTCGGCAGCCGACGGATTCGTCCATGGAGAATTCCGCGGGCCCCGGCTTCCGTTCCCGGGGGACCGGTTCGCGGTTCCGTCGGGGGCTGCTGGCTGTATGCCGTCCCGAGCCTCGTCGGGACGACGCGATGGTCACCAGGTCGTCCGCGACCTCACCCGCGCCGCGCCTCGACAACGGCCCGTGTGCGGACGCCTTAGCTTCTTGCTAATTAGCTCTAAGCTAAAGTGAATCTCGCTGGAGAGGGGTCAGATTCCCCGACCACCTACGTCCCGGGCACCGGACAGCGAAACAGCGAGGCCCACGGACGGAAGGGTGCAGCAGGTGAGCCAGGCCCCCAGGCGGCAACAGCGGGAGGCAACCGAGCCCACAGCCCGGTTCCTCTACGGCGGCAGCTACGCCACCACCTCCGACCGCTACCTCCGCGCAATCACCGGCGCAGGCTCCGCCTTCACTGACAAGGAGTGCCGCGTCGTCTCCTTCTTCGTCGCCGCATCCCCCGGACCCATCCCGCCCACCAACGGGGCACCCGAAGACCTCGCCCCCGGCGTCAGCATGACCGCCGTCGACATGGCCGCCGAGATCGGCTCCAACCCCAACGCCCTCGGCCGCATCCTGCGCCACCTCCACGGCCACCGGATCATCGTCGAGACCCACCGCGTCGGACGCGTCGTCATCTACCGCATCAGCCCCTACATCAGCTACAAGGGCAAGGCCTACGAACAGCGCGAGGCCATCAAGCGCTGGAACCCACCCCACATCCCCGGCCTCACCGACCCCGATCCCGGCGCCGAACCCTGCGCCGACTGCAACGCCGAGTCCCGCAAGCCCCGCAAGCGGCTGAAGAAGAACGAGGATGAGACCGCATGAGCACCGACCCGCGGGCCGAGATCCGCGCCATGATGCGCCGCGCCAACAGCCTGCCCCCCAACCAACGCATCGTCCTCAACCTCTACGCCGTCCTGCCCAAGAACCCCGCCGGAGCCGTAGAAACCCTCGCCCGCCTCCTCGCCGACGAAGCCGGCATGAAGGAGAGCACCTTCTCCAAGGTCCGCACCGCCCTCGTCGACGACGGATGGCTCGAGGAATCCAGCCGCATCAGCAACGTCCGCTACTACCGCCTCACCGGCAAGGCCCTCGGCACCGGCCCCACCGTCATCCCGCTGCGTCCCGCCGGATAGCCGGCATCACGCTGCCCGCCACGGCCCGGGCCTCGCAAGGCAGCCGGACACACCCAGGGGCGCGGAGGCACCCCGGGAGGGGCCGCCACCCCCTCGGCCATGATCGCGGGCTCCAGCGCGCGGACCGAGCGCGGACCGGCCCGCGCCACGCTGCACCCCCGTCGCGCCGCCACTACCGCCGGGAGCCGTCCTCATGACCGTGCGCCTGCCTCACCCTGGCACCCCCCCCGCCAGCCGCCGGGCCGGGCCGTCCGGGCGAGACCCGCAGTGGCTTTATTCACGAGTCGTGAAGTCAACTGGTCACGGGTTTGGGAGGCACCCGGATCCACGGTCGGGCGGTGTTCACGAGTTTTGACGTCACTGGGGTACTTGCCCGGGAACTGCAACCTCACCATCGACGCACCCGAGGTCAGCGGTCGAGGTCGCGGAGGTCGTCATCGCACATGCCGGTCCGGCAGCACACGGGCAACCAGTCGGCCGCAGCCTCCCGAACGTGTCGCAGACGAGCCCTGTCGGGTTCCACCACCGAGAGGATCTCGAAGGCGATGCCAGCCTGGAGGGACCGATTCGACATCACCTCTCCGTAGAGCAGCCAGAGACCTTGCACAGCAAGGCCCCGGCACAGTTCCGGAAGATCGAGTCCTCGTCGAGCGGACTCCCAATCCGTGCCCTCGCCTGCCACCATGCGCTGCAGGAGGTCGAGGAACCACTCACGAGCCGTTGGTGCAACGTCGTCTGCGAGAGCCGCCAGAGCCACGGATGTCACAGCTGGAGCCGGTTCCCACAGGATCACCGGAGACCAGACATGCTCATCGAAGCTGACATGGCTGGGTCTCTGCAGGGGACCCCTACCCGCGAGCTGCAGCAGATCCCGGGCCAGGTGCTCTGCCGAGTCCCCGCACCCGCACAGCATGCTCTTCCAGTCGTGCCTGGCTATCTCCATCTCGATCAGTCGCATAGCTCCCACACCCTAGACGGCGCCCGCGAAGCCCAACGACACGCCCGGTGCTGCCAAAACTCGCGAACATCTCGCACTTGGAAGATCGACAACTGCTGTTCAAACTCACCGACAAACGCTGTCCCCAGAAGTGAACGTAGCCACCCGCAGCACCCCCGACATCGTCGAGTCCTCCAGCGGCCGACCACTCCCGGTCCCGGGGCGGATTCCCGGGTGCGCCCGGAACACGGACGTCGGATGCTGGGGATGTGATGGAGGCGAAGGGCCACACGGGGCAGGTCAGCTTCGACGGCGAGTACGTGACGATCACCCGCAAGGGGTTCCTCGCGCGCACGTCGGTGGGCAAGGGCGAAAAGCGGATCCACATCTCGCAGATCACCGCCGTGCAGTGGAAGCCGCCCGGGCTGCTCGTGAACGGCTTCATCCAGTTCACCGTTCCAGGAGGCAACGAGCGGCGCTCCGGGTTCGGCATCCAGACCTCGAGCGCGGTCAAGGACGAGAACAGTGTGATCGTCATGAAGAACCAGGCACCCGCGTTCGAAGCGCTACGCGCGGCCGTCGAGGAGGCGATCGCGAACCTCCACCGCCCCGCACCCACCACCGCGACATCCACCAGCGGCTCGCTCGCCGACGAGCTGGGCAAGCTCCAGCACCTCGCCGACTCCGGCGTCCTGACCCCCGACGAACTCGCCATCGCGAAGGCCCGCCTCCTGGGCACCTCCGGGCAACCGCCCGCTGCACCCTGAGCCACTGCCGAACCCCGGCCCGGAGATGCCGCACTGCCCACGATCGCGGGCCACCGCAGCCACCGAATGAGCCTCCAAGGCCTGGCGACCGCCCGGCGACCTCAGCACCGGACCCATCATCGCCCCGCTGTGCCCCACCGGATAGTTCACCGACGCGCTGCTGCACCCCGAAAGTGCCGCCCATCCCAGACGAACCCTTTCTGCCCGGGCACCGGCGCCTGCCTGCCAGCCGTCCTGCAGGCAGGCGCCGGGGAACCGCTGCGTCGCGCAGGGAATTCAGCCGGCGAGCGGGCTCCAGTGGTGGCCCGGGTCGTCGAGCCACACCGTGCGCTCGCCGGCACCGGTCACGGTCAACCCGAACCGCTCGTAGCCGGAGCTTCCGGCCTGCTCCCAGGCGCTCCATGCAGCGTGGATCTCGTCCCACAGATGCTGTGGCCCGCTCTGGCGCACGTCGAACTCGCTGCCACCCGAGACGGAGTCCACCGTCGCCCAGGAGGTCACGGCGGTGTCGAAGAACCACCAGGTCACCATCCCCTGGTACGGCGAGCGCCGGTAGTAGACGTCCGGAAGGCCGGTGCCGATGGCGAGCTGCGCGAGCCATGTTCTCGTCACCCATCGTCGATCTCCCATCACGCAAAGAAGCCACCGTCGGGGTGCGCGCCCAGGATGGACCGCAAGACCGCCCACCAGAGCCCAGAGCCGGCCTGCCGGGCGGACGAGAAAAGCGGTTGCCCCCGCCGTCGCCGGTGCAGCACAGTGAACGCAAGGCGTACGACGACCAGGAAGGGAGCGCGACAATGAACGGCTTCACCCGCTTCTCGTATCAGCGCTCCTCGTCGAGTCGCCAGAACCGCGGGACGTCCTCGTAGTGCGCTGACCGGCCACAAGGCCGGGCCGCCCCGAGGATCGGTCCCCGCAGGGGCGGCCCTTTTTCGTGTGCCGTCCACCCGCAGTGCCGGATGGTGCAACTGGCAGCACGCCTGACTCTGGATCAGGAGACTCGGGGTTCGAATCCTCGTCCGGCAGCGCAGTACCTGGAGAGTTGGCCGAGTGGTAAGGCAGCGGCTTGCTAAGCCGTAGTCGGGGTCACACCCGCGCGCGTTCGATCCGCGCACTCTCCGCGCAACACAAGAGCAGTTCATGGAGGAGCCAGCCGACAGGCGGCGCCGGCCTCGGTCTTGAAAACCGTTGGGGTGCGCGAGCACCCGTGTGGGTTCGACCCCCACCTCCTCCGCCAAGGGCGAGCTGAGCACTGGAGAGCTCAAGGGTCTGTAACACCCCCGCTTCGGCTGTGACGGTTCGACTCCGTCCTCGCCCACCCCCGCCAAGCAGCCAGAGCGCCTGCCGGCCCCCGCGGGACCAGCGCGCGCCGGCCAAGCCCTGCAAACTGCGGCCCAACGCCCAGGACCCGTTTCCCAGACCGCGACGCGGTGACCGCCACGCGGGCGCTCACCCTCCTCAGGTGACTCCTGGTCCACCGCACTGGGCGCCAGTGCCGCCTCCCAGTGGCGTGTCGCAGGACGGCCGATCGGGGGACCCGGGCAGGTGCGGCGTGCCTGCCGTGGGGCGGGCCTCGTTGGCCCCACCGTGATCGCATTCATCGAGCGACTGCCGGTCGGTGCCGTCATTCCAGCACCAGGACGCCCGCACAACGCGCCGGCGAACCTGGCGGCGCTGGTTCGCTCCGTGCGCCGACACGGAGTGGAGCACCCGATTGCCGTCGTCTCCCGCGAGGACTTCGTCCGCGCGCAGCCGCGCTACGCCCCGCTCATCCGCAAGGCGGTGTCCCACGTGGCCGTCGCCGACCTGCACTATCTCGACGCGGCCAGGCTGGCCGAGATCACGCACGTGCCCGCCCTGCACCGGCCAATGCCGCACGACCTGCCCGCGTTCTTGGCCCGCAAGCACTTCTACAGCGACCACCTGGGCCCGATCGAGGAAGCTCATCTGCTGGACGACATCCTGGAGAAGAGCGACCCCAAACCCAGCCAGAACGAGGTCGCCCGTGACCTGGGACTCAGCAAGGCCACCGTCTCCAAACGACTGGCACTGCTCAGGCTGACCCCAGAGCACCAGGCGGCCGTCGAACGCAGGGAACTGGGCCTGAACGACGCCGTCCGCGTGAGCCAGCTGACACCCCAGCAGCAGAGCCGCCTGCCAGCCGGACAGATTAGGCCGGCGCCACCGAACTGACCCGCCCCACCACGGCCAGACAGCCGACCGCCATTCGCGCCGGTCACGCACGGCCGCGGGCTACGCTGCGCCCGACGGTGTACGGGCGAATGCGGGGGAGTCGCACATGGCGGAGATCGTTGTACCCGGACCGGAACCCGACTGGCAGCAGGCCACCAGCCCGCCCTACAACACGGGCAGGAACCCGGCCGCGCAGTCCAGCCTCTGGGAGGCAGCTGCCGGCTCCTTCCGGATGATCGCCGCCCTGAAGCCGCCGCTGGAGGCGCTCGCCGCCAGGCTTCGGCTGCAGGTCGAGCGCAGCTGGGAGGACTCGGAGAGGTCGACACCGCTGTCTTCACGCTGAAGCGCCTGCACTTCGCGCTCAGCCTGATGACCTACGGCCAGGCCGAGACATGGGTGTGGCTGCACCACTCCCATGAAGACGCCGACGGCGCGCTCGACGTTCTGCTGCACGCCCTCGGGCTTGGCCAGGACACCGTGGTGTTCACCGGCGGCCCGGACACCGGCTTCCACTATCGCGACACCGACCGGCCCACCTGAAGCACATCCGGCCGGCCAACGGCCGTCCCGGACCCGTGCCGGCGGCCGTGCGAAGACCAGCCACGGGACGGCAGGGCGGTCCCTGCCGGCCGCGGCGCGGGCTCCCGGGCGGCACCCCCGGCGGGCCTTACCCCCGGGCCTGCGAGGGGCGGACAGGGCCGGCCGCTGCGGTGGCGGCGGCCACCAGCCGCTCGACGGGCCTGTGGTCGCCCAACTCGATGGCCAGCAGGGCCCGGACGAACGCCCCGAGCTCGATGGTTCCGTGGGGGAACTCGAACAACCGGAAGGCGTTGCCGGGTGCGAACCGGGCGGGATGCCGGCAGCCGGAGAGCAGGCAGTGCGCCTCCGCCGCGAGCGCGAGCCGCTTGAACGCCTCGTGCTTCGCCGGCGTCGTCTGCGCGTCGCAGCCCAGGTGGTCCAGCGTGATCCGGCGGTGCCCGAAACTCTCCTCGACGGTCAGACGGCCACCGCCCGGCGTGACGAACCGCCCCGGTGCGACCTGCCCGTACGGGTGGGCCAGCGGCAGATCCACCTCCCGGGCGTGCAGCGGCGGCAGCCCGTCGAACTCGCTGTACGGACCCAAGACCCCACGGTCGGCGTCCAACGGATCCCTCCCTCTGCGACAACGACAACACGGCCTGACCGAGCCTCAGCAAGCAGCGCACGCACAGCCCGCACCGGCCGCGGACACCAGGCCCGCCGGCGAACCTACCTGCTACGCCCCGCCACCGCAGCCCATCGACTCGAGAGGACCCGTGTTTGCGATCCCACCACCGGCGCCGCGCACACGGCCCCGATACTGGCCGGGTGCCTGCTCACACCGAGACCAACGTCCGGCTGCCGCCCTGCGCGTTCGAGGCCCTGGCCGCCGTCGCGGCGCAGCGAGGGACGTCACGGGACGAGACGGTCCGCCAACTGCTCACGAAGCATGTCGAAGCCCAGGAACAAGAGCCCGACCCCGACCGGCACACCCACATCTCCACCGTGCTGCGCTACCCGCTGCCACCGCGCTGGCGCGGCGACCCGAGGCGAGACCGGCCCCTGCGGCTGCGCGCGCCCGCCAGCCTGCTGGAGCGCGCCCGCGCCGTGTCGTCTGACCGCCGGCGCCTTCGGCTGCTTCGCCCTCAGCCTGCTCGTCGTCGCCCTCCAGTCCGTCATCCCGCAGGAGTCAGCGCACCGGCTGGCCTGGTGGCGCGCCCTCTGGCGACACCGGCAGCTGCGCCACCAGACCTCGCCTGGCGGCCGTCCGGCAAACCCGGCCCATGTCGAGACCACAGACCCCGACAAGGCGGTCGCAACGGGCGACGGGGCGGCGACCCGCGAAGAGGACCGCCCCGACTGCTGAGCCGTGATCGCGCGGAGGCCCCTCGGGACGGCGCCCCCCTGCGCGGGTCGGACGGGACTGGCGACTGCGGCGGCGTCGGCCGCGAGCCGGCCGACCGGCCTCGCATCGCCCAGCTCGACGGCGAGCAAGACCCGCACGAACGCCCGGGGCCCGATGCCGTCCCGCGGAAACTCGAAGCAGCGGTAGACAACGCGCGGGACGAACCGAGCCCGGTGACGGCGGCCACCCGGCATGCAGTACGCCTGCGCCGCGAGCGCGAGCCGACTGAACTCCCATGCTTCGACGGTGTGGCCTGCGCGTCGCACCACAGGTGATCAAGGGAGACCCGATGGCGCCCGAAGCCTTCCTCCACGGTCAGCCGGCTCAGCCGCCGAACCCGGTCACCACCGCCCAGGGCATCCCCGGCCCGGACACTCCCGGCTGCGCCACGTCCTGCTCGGCTCTGTGCTGTCGGGCCTGGACGTCGTGGGCGTTGATGGTCAGCGGCAGTTCCCGGCAGGCGGGTCGCAGAGTCTGACGTCGGTGACGCCCGGCAGGTCGGCGAGCAGCCGGCGCAGGACGGCGAGGTCGGCGTCGGGGGTGTGGGGGTCGAAGGCGACGATGAGTCTGTCGCCGGGCGGTGTGCTGGTCGATGTCATGGAGACGCTGGTGGCGCCGTGGCCGAGGCCCGTGCCGTCGTGGAGGAGTTCCGGGTGATGGCCGATTTGAAGGAGGGGACTGGTCTCCTGGACCGTGGCGACGAACGCGTCCGGTTGCTGGAAGTACGGAGCGATCCAGACCACGCCGATCGCCCAGCCGGCGAGGCCGAGGGTCGTGGCGGACACCAGGGTGCCGAGCAGGAGCGGCACGCGCCGGGGTTCGGGGCGCCCCCGGCTTGCCGCGGCGAGGAGGACGATGCCCGCCGGCGCCAGCACGAACAGCCCGAAGAGGGAGCCGGCGACCGAGACTGCGAGCAGCCCCCAGCCTGTCGCCAGGCAGACTGTCCGGGAGGCGTCGGCCTCACGCGCGAACAGCGGTGCGGCGGCGGCCAGGAAACCGAGTACCAGTGCGCCGTCGATGAACGTCCCACCGACGAGGACCACCCAGAGCACGCCCGGCGCGGCACACAGCGCCGCCAGCACCACCAGGATCCGCCCCGCCCGCGGGACGGGTCGACACACGCCAAAGGCTTCCATGCTCCCCCCAATATTGAACGCGTTCAAATACGGTGAGAGTCACGCTACCAGGACCACCCCTGTACGGCGCCCCCCAGATGAACGGGCCCCGCCCGCCCGGCAACACCCCGCCCAACCCGTCACCCGACACCGTCCCGGCGCAGCCGCTGACTCAAGCTCAGCCCTGCACCTCGGCAACAGCCGCCCAGGACAGCCCCAGCCCGGCCAGCCGCGCCAGCTGCGCCCCGTCGAGCCGATCGCGCCGACTCTTGGCATTGGACAGCCACACCCCGAGCTTCACCTCACTCCCGTCCTCCAGCGTCTCCACATGCCCGCGGGGCACCACCACCCGGCCCTCCCGCTCCGCGTACTGCGCAAGGGCCGCCACACCCCGCTCGAACGCCGCCCCACCACCACCGCCCGCCTTCCGCCCACCCACCGCTGCGCCCCCGGGCGTCTCGGGGGCCGGATTCGGATCGACGCCGAGCCGTGTCAAGCGTTCCCGCTGCCCGGGCAGCAGACCCGTCCAGGTGGCGGGCTGGCGTTGGCGTTCCAGCCAGCGGCCGATGTCGTCGCCGTGCACGCTGACCCCGGGCACCAGGTCCGCCAAGGTCGCGCCGCCGTCCAGACAGAGCGCGACGCCGGCCCAATGCCGCTGCCAGTCCACGGGCCAGTCCGGGTTCCAGTCCGGATCGATCTCCGCGAGCGCTTCGGCCCGCTTCGGCTGCCCGGCCATCGCGCCGGGGCGGCGGCAGTTCGACAGCCACTGGCCCACCGCCCGGTCGAGCGCCACGGCGCCGCGCGGCGCCGCCAGGGTGCGGTGCTCGGCGTACCAGGCCCGGGCCGCGGCCAGGTTCTCCTGGAACGCCGCCTCCTGCTCGTCCCACACCATCCCCAGCGCCTCCAGGCGCTTGTACCGCCCGCCCTCCATCGCGCCGGCCGCGTGCACGCGACGCTGCACGCTGATCCACCGCCCCAGCCCGTACCCGCCCTCCTTGTGCTCGTACGGCACCCGCAGATGCTTCTCACGCTTCCGGAAGGCCTTGGCGGCCATATACCCGCGCGCCCAGTCCATCCGCTCGGTGTCGATGATGTTGAACTGCACCAGGTCGGCCAGGAAGTACGGGTCCCGCTGCGAGGAGAACCGCACCAGCAACCGGTTCTCCTCCTCACCCTCACCCGGCTGCGCCCCGATCCTCTGTGGCGGCCGGTGCGGGGTGTTGGTGGTGGGGATGGCCAGCATGTCCACGGCCTCCTCGTCGTGGGCCCGCAGGCCGTGTAGGACGCGCACCAGCGGCCGGTAGGAGGCGGAGGTGACCATGTCCTCCTCGCTCTCCCCGGGCCGGGTGAAGCAGACCACCACCAGCGAGGCCAGCTTGTCGTCCTCCGGCTTCTTGCGCAGCGCCCGCCCGATCGCCTGGACGATCTCGACAGGGGAGCCCTTCGGGTCCAGGAAGGCCACCGAGTCCACGGCCCGCACGTCCACGCCCTCGCCCAGCACCTTGCAGTTGCACAGCACCGCCAGGCCCGGCCAGCTGCCGAACGCCTTCAGCACCGTCCGCCGGTCGTCCGCCGCGTGCTCCCCACACAGCCAGTCCACCCACACGTCCTCAGGAGCCGGGTAGAAGCCAGGGATGTCCGCGTGCAACTGCGCCGCCACCTTCGGCAGACCGGCGGCGAAAGCCTCGGCTTCCACCGTCCGGTGATGGAAAGTGATCATGGTTCGGAGATGGTGCTCCGCCGCGGTGCGCATCATCGCCGCCTGGACGGCGCCCAGCCGCAGCCCCCGCACCTCCTCCTCGTTCCGCTCGGGCCCGCCCAGGCGCTCCGGCGACAGGTAGGGGTCGGGGATCTCGACCACGATGATCTGATACCGCGCCAGGATCCCTCGGGAGACCGCTTCCCCCATGGTTAGCCTGTATACGACTTTTCCGAAGATCGTTTCATCGTCCATGGACGCCGCCAGCTCCTCCGGCAGCGGATCCTTCGCCCCCTCCCGAGGCTGCCACCGCGCCCGCTCCTGCCACACCCGCGGCGTCGCCGTCATGTACAACCGCCGCACCGCCGGGATCACCCCCTGGTGGTGGATGTCCGCCCACGCCTTCCCCAGACTGCCCGACGTCCGGTGCGCCTCGTCCACCACCGCGAGGTCCACCGGCTGCAGCCGCTGCCCGTAGGCGCCCTGGAAGGCCGCGCCCAGGACGTCGAGGCTGGCGTAGGTGGCGTAGATCGTCACCGGCCCGGTGCCGAACCAGAGCGCGAGCTGCAGGGGGTTGGTAGTGCACCGCACGCCCAGCGAGAAGAGCAGCGCGTCGTCCTGCAGCGAGCACACGGCCACCGCCGGCCCCTCGTGTCCGACCTTCCGCCACTCCTGCACGGTCTGGGTCAGCAGGTCCAGGGTGGGCAGCAGGACCAGCACCCGCCCGTCCCGCGCGATCCGCAGGGCGGCCGAGGCGGCACTGATCGTCTTCCCGCTGCCGCACGGCGAGATCGCCGTCACCCGCAGCCCGCCGGCCGGCACCAAGCCGCCCGGCGGGATGTCGAGACCCCGCACGATCGCCTCGACCATTTCCACCTGATGAGGCCGGAGCTTCACAGCCATTTCTGAATTCCCTTCCCAGGGCACCATCACGAGTCGAGCAGGCTGAAAATCGGAAATCGGGCGGCCCGCCTGGGGGAGGCATCCCCAGAATTCAAAAGCTACACAGTGCATCATCTTGCATCAAGAGCCACCGCACAAGATACACTGGATCGAGGCAACCAGCCCCGTGTCCGCCAAGGGCGGCGCGGACACGGGTACCCTGACAAGGCGTCAAGTCAACACCAGGGTCCGCCCCACGGAGGCCAGCCGAGACCAGACCGCCTCCGACCAGCACAGGTCACCTCCAGAGCAGGCCGTCACAGCAAGCAACCGAACAGACCACCAGAAGGGGGTGCTAGCAAGCCAAGTCAAAACCTACACGGTGCATCAGACCGAGCCACCACCCCTCCCAGCCAGCCGGATTCCCGCTTGCGGGAATCCTACCAATTCGCGCTTGCGCGAATTGGTTCACCGTCAGGA
Source organism: Kitasatospora sp. NPDC041988 (assembly GCF_055588525.1). Classification (NCBI taxonomy): domain Bacteria; kingdom Bacillati; phylum Actinomycetota; class Actinomycetes; order Kitasatosporales; family Streptomycetaceae; genus Kitasatospora; species Kitasatospora sp. NPDC041988. The sequence goes on along the minus strand of NZ_JBVJCO010000052.1, from coordinate 107 downwards.
TTCCGCTCGCGGAATCCGATTCACGCGCTTTGCGCGGGAATCCCGCCGAAGCGAAGCGGAGGCGTTCACTATGCAGCGGCTTGCCGCTGCATTACCCGCTCCGCGGG
>NZ_JBVJCO010000051.1:25908-68436 GCF_055588525.1 Kitasatospora sp. NPDC041988 | reverse complement strand
TACGGGGCCACCAACCAGGCCAAGCGCGTCGTCGTGCCCCCAACCCTGCCGTAGCCCGGCCCCGCGGCGGCGCACCGGTGCACCGGGGAGCGCCGCCGCGCACGCACGTCCGGCTGTTCGAAGCCGGTGCTATGTTCCGGGAATGAGCGAGAAGGAAGAACAGGACCAGCCCATGAACGACGGGCCGCCGAAGCCGGCGATGCGCGAGGCGCTGGTCGCCGCCGCCTTCGAGCTCTTCCTGGAACGTGGCTTCGAACAGACCACCGTCGACGACATCGTCTCGCTCGCCGGGGTCGGCCGGCGCTCCTTCTTCCGCTACTTCCCGGCCAAGGAGGACGTGGTCTTCCCCGACCACGAGCGCAGCCTCGCCGAGATGACGGAGTTCCTGGAGTCCGGCAACGGCGAGGAGGACCCGGTTCGGCACGCCTGCGACGCCGCCCGCCTCGTCCTGCGGATGTACGCCGAACAGCCGTCCTTCTCCGTGCAGCGCTACCGGCTCACCCGCAAGGTGCCCGGCCTGCGGGCGTACGAGCTGTCGGTAGTCTGGCGCTACGAGCACACGCTCGCGCACTACCTGCGCGGCCGCTTCGCCGACCGGCCGGACGGCGCGCTGCGTGCGGACGTCATCGCGGCCGCCGTGGTCTCCGCGCACAACCACGCGCTGCGGACCTGGCTGCGCTCCGGCGGCGAGAGCGACTGGACCGCCGAGGTGGACGCGGCGATGGCCTTCGTCACCGGCACCTGGAGCGACCGGCGTGCCGACGGGGCGTCGGGTGGCGCGGCTGCCGGTGAGGCGGACGCGGACGACGTGGTGGTGCTGGTGGCCAGTCGCCGGGCGCCGCTCTGGCGGATGGTGCAGGGCATCGAGAGTGCGCTGGGGGAGACGCGCCAGGTGCAGCAGCCGTGACGTCCTGGGCCTCCCGGTCTCTCCGGCCCTCCTGACCTTCCCGGCCTTCCCGGCCCTCCCGGCCCTCCTGGGCTTCTCGCCGTCCTGAACGGCTCACCCGTTCTCCCGTGTCTGCTGCTCGGCGGTGGTCATGGGTGAGCCCCCTGGTGCGGTCATGGCTGCTGCGGACGGTCGAGGTACTGCTCGATGCGCTGCTGGTTCTCCACCAGGCGGAGGCAGAGGTGACGCAGTTGGGACAGCTCGTCCGGCGAGAACCCATGGAAGACCGCCGCCATCGCGCGTTCGGTCGGTGCCCGGAAGGCGTCCAGCCAGGCCCGGCCCTCCGGGGTGATCGCGACCAGCACGGCCCGCCGGTCGCGGGGGTCGGGCAGGCGCCGGGCGAGGCCCTCCCGCTCCAGGGTGTCGACCAACCCGGTGATGTTGCGCGAGCTGACCCCGCCGGCCCGGGCCAGTTCGCCGACGGTGAGCCCGTTGGCGCCGTCTGCTTCACCGGTGGCCTCGGCGGTCGCGTTCAGCCGGATCAGCACGTCCATCGCGCCGGAGCTGAGCCCGCGCCCCTGGGTACCGTGCGTCCGCAGCCGCTCCACGGCGTGGAAGGCCGAGCGGGCGGCGGCTGCCGCCTCCAGGGCGAGGGTGTCCCCGTCGCGGGTGAACCCGGTCATGGCGGCCCGGACCCGGGTGTCGTACAGCCGCCCTTCGGCATCGCGGTCCAGCAGACCGGCGGCCGGCTCCTCGGATTTATGTACGTACTTCATAATGAAGTCATTCTGTAGAGTCGGCGAGGCGGGTGTCAACGGCTTTCGGTGTCAATGCCTGTCGGTCGTGCACCCGTTCGGCGGACAGCGGGTGAACATCCCCCGATTCGCGGGTGCCGACCGAGGTCCGTACGGGATAACGGAGGGGCGCCTGCGCCGCGCAGCGCACCGGAGCCCACCGGACCGGCCGAAGGACCTCACGATGCCCCTGAAGAACTACGGCGTGCTCGCCGCCACCGCCGTCGACCGGCGCCGCGAAGGCGCCGCCGACACCCCGCACTACCAGATCCACCTGCGCGACGCGCAGGGCACCGACTACCGGGCGGCGGTCAACGTCCAGTCCCAGCAGTCCCCTTCGGACCTGCTCTACGTCGTCGTGGACGACTTCCGGCATTCGCTCACCGGACTGCTTCCCGCGGCCCGCAGCGGCTGGACCGGCCTCCCCTCGAAGCCCGGCACGGCGAGCCTGGACTTCATCCGCGGCAACCTCTTCGACCCGGCCACCTTGCGCACCCTGCCGCCCGACCTCCCCGGCGCCGACAACGACCTCGCCGACCTGCTGGACCACTACGTCCAGCGCGCCATCAACGACCCGGCCGCCGCCGTCTACCTGATCGGCCAGCGCTTCGGCCCCGAACCCACCGCCCCGGACAAGGTGTTCGGCTTCACGCCCGGCAACGGCGTCCACGACATCCACATGAACCAGGGCAACAGCGGCCGCTTCCGCGCCGACGACGGCGTCTACCAGGACGGCGGCCTGCTGATCCACCTGCCCGCCGAGGACCGCTGGGTCGCGGTCTTCCTCGCCTTCCAGTCGCAGGCCTGGCACACCGACGACGCCACCGGCCACACGCTCCCCGACACCCCGCCGCGCCCGACCGACCCCACCGGCCACGACGCCGTGCTGCGCATCGTCGCCGCCGTGGTCAACCCGGTCGGCCCGGCCCCCGAGGACGAGACCGTCACCGTGCTCAACACCTCGGCGGCGCCCGTCGACCTGACCGGCTGGCACCTCGCCGACCAGGCCAAGCACCGGCTCGCCCTGCCCGCCGGGCCGCTGGCCCCCGGTGCCGCGCTCACCGTGCACGGCGCCGGCGGCTTCCAGCTCGGAAACCACGGCGGGGCCATCACCCTGCTCGACGCGGGCGGCCTCAAGGTCCACGGCGTCGCCTACACCGCCCGCCAGGCCGCGGCCGAGGGGCGGACGATCACGTTCTGACGCGGCAAGGCCGGGGCCTGTGCCCGGGGCCGGCGGCGGCCTGCCGCTCGCGGCTGCCCGCGCCCCGTCGCCGGTCTGTCCCCCGTCCGAGTGAGCCCCGGATTCCGCCGGACCCGGCCGGGGCAATCTCGCCCCGTGACCACCTCCACTCCGCGCCGCCGCAAGCGTCGTCGCCAGGCCGCTCCGCACCGGATGCCGGCCCCGGCCAAAACCGCCAACTCCGCCACCGCTCACACCTCGACGGTGCCGACCGCATCGAGAGTGTCACCCGCGCCGCCAGGGGCGGCCGTACTGCCGCGCTCTGCGTCCGCCGCCCGGCGGCCGAGCTGCTGCGATGTCTCCACCACCGAACACCGCTCCCTCGGCGGCACCGTCATCCGTACCCACCACCACCGTCCCACCTGCCCCGTCTGGAGCGCCCGTTGACGCTCTCCCTGCTCCCGCTGCCTCCGCCGCTTCCTCCGGTCGGACCCGGCGGCATGGCGTGGGCAGGACTGACCGTTCCCTCGCCTGAGCGGCCCGACCGTGCACACTCTGTCATCAGTCACTGACAATCGGTGTCCGAGTGCCCGGCTGCTCGGGCTCCAGCGCTGTTCGTCAAGCGTTGCCGGCCGGAACGGTGCCTGCGAGCCGCGGCCGCGCTCACGTCCGCTTCCCTCACGTACGGAGCAGAGCGAGCGCCCCGTCCGCGTCGAGACCCACCTGAACGCCGAAGCTACGGCTGACCCGGTCTAGAACCCCCTGCAGCCACTGCGCGTCCTCGCGCGAGGCGTGCCGCAGCCGCATCTGCTGAGCCTGCACGGGCACCATCCGGGCACCGATCAGCTCACCGGTGCCCGGCTCCACCGTCACGAAGTACAGGAGTCGCAAGTCGTCCCGGTACCGCTCATGGCCGGTGATGCCTTCGTAGTCGTCGATGAAGTCGCCGCAGCCGTAGAGGATGAGCTTTCCGCGGTAGACCTCGATGGGGCGGGGGTGGTGTGAGGAGTGCCCGTGGACCACGTCGACACCGCCGTCGATCAGCGCATGCGCGAAGCGGATCTGGGCTCCGGAGACCTCGTAGCCCCAGTTGGACCCCCAGTGGACCGAAGCGACGACGACATCGCCCGACCGCTTCGCCTGCCGTACTCGATCGGCGATGTCGGCCGCGTCGACGGCCGACGCCTCGGAGACGAAGTCGACGCCGGCCCGGTTCTCGGCGGCGGCCCACCGCCACGGAATGCCGCTGGAGGCCGTCCCGAAGGAGAAGACCAGAATCCGCCCGCGGCCGTCGACCGGGATGATCGCCGGTCGGCGCGCGGCGACCGCGTCCCGTCCCGCTCCGACCGCGGGCAGCCGCGCACTCGTCAAGGCGTCGAGTGTCTCCGCGAGCCCGCGGAGGCCGAAGTCCAGCACGTGGTTGTTGGCCAGCACGCAGACGTCGGGCCGGGCGGCGGCCAGGCAGGGCACATTGGCCGGGTCCATCCGGTAGTGCACGTCCTTCCCCGGCGCGAAGTCGCTGCTACGGGTCACGCTCGTCTCCAGGTTCACCACCCGAACGTCGGGCGCGGCCTCGTCGAGTAGCCGCAGGGCCTCCCCCCAGGGCCAGGAGAAGTCGACCGGACGGGGAATCGGGCCCCACACGGCCTCTGCCCACGCGACGTAGGCCCGCGCATCCCGGGCGTACGGTTCCCGCAACGTCGGATCGCCGGGGTGCGGCAGTATCTGGTCGACGCCGCGACCGAGCATCACGTCGCCGCAGAGGAACAGCCTCACCGGGTCGGTGCTCATGGTTCAACGCTAGACCCGATGCCGCTGCTGCGATGATCACGGCCCCGTGCCCTCTCCCGGCGGCACCGAGGCGCTGAAGTGGCTTCGCAGCGGCTCTACGCCGCCCTGGGCAGGCACTGCTGCGACTCAGCCGTTCGTCGGCAGCCGTTCCAGGCAGTGCGGCGTTCCGACCGGTTGCTACTGAAGAGCAACTCCGTCAGGTAGTTGGTAGCGCGGATCGTACTGCCCCTTGCCCAGCAGATTCTGGAACAGAGTGCCGGGTTGAGCCCACAGGACGGCATCGACGCGCGGGTTCGCCATGAGCGTCGGGCATTCCACCCGCTGCCAGGTGTTTCCTTTCCTGACGGCGTCGCCGAAAATGATCCGCACCTCACCCCGCGCGCCTTCGGAAAATCCCAACGAAGCGTTTCGCCAGAAGGCCGCAGCCTTTCCGGAGTAGTCCGAGTAGTACGGGGTGCGCAGGTTGAGATCTTCGATCAGCATCATCATCGTCTGCCCGCCGTACTTCTTGGCAGTGGCCTTCGCTGCCTCCTCGACCGACTTCCCCTTGTAGGTACCGCTGTAGTACCACACCGCGGTGGGATCGCCGCGTTCCACGGCGTTCCGCATCTGCGCTCTCGTCACCCACTTGGAACTGTCATCGGTCTGCCCGGGAAGAACAACGCCGCCGCCGTTGGTCGGCCCCTCATTCGCAAAGGGAACCGACTCGCCGACCAACTCGGCCCTGATCGCCGGAGCAGGACTCGACGGCGGAATCAGTGACGCCGGACGAATATTCATGGCGACAAGTCCAGCTCTCAACAATGCCTCCTTGCGAGTGTCTGACGGGATCCTGATCGGCGCAAATCTAGTCGCGAACTGCACAAGGAGGCACGGGTGCCGGCAGATCAAGCCGTGCGCGCGGCGGCGTTGACATCACCTGATGACACCCTGCTCGATTGTGTCGTCCTGAGTTGCCCGATGGAGAGGCCAACTCGCAGCAGGAGGCCGGCGATGGTCGGACCGGAGGCTGCCCCGGGCGGCCCGTTCTCCGGAGGGCGAGGAAGGGAGGTCCAGGGCGGCGGCGCGGTCTGCCAACGATCGCGGCACGAATCGGTGAAACGGTCCGGACCTGGCCGTACACGCTCCTGAGCAAGCATCGGAAAATCCTTGCGGCTCTTGTGCCGTTAGCCCTAGGTTCGAATCGTCTCATCCGAGAGGGGCATATTCCGGAAGGGCCCGTCGGCAACCTCCCGAGGGGTTTCCATCGGAATTCATCCGGAATCCCCCTTGAGAGGAATAACGAGCGAATCCGGAAGACCACCTCGAAGACCGCGTCGGAGGATTTCGGCAGCGAGGTCGGCGACGAGGAACTGGGGACCATCTCGGGTGGTCTCGAGTACATCTGACGTCCATTCCCCGGGCAGATGCCGGCGCAATGTCGCCGGTGCCCGGCCGGTTGTACAAAGGAGGGCTGTGTGTTGAACCTGCCGAGCGATCTGGCACACGACTTCCATCGGCTGCGCGAGCGCATCACGCGCAAGGCGTCGTCCGCATGGTTCCGGGAGAAGCGCCAGGAGATCGAGAGCCTGGCTTCGTACGATCCCGGCCGGGGGCGCGAGCGCCTCGACCATCTGCTGGCCACCGCTTCGAAACAAGTCCCGTACTACCGCGCCGTTCGCGACTGCGAGCAGCTGAGCCTGAGCGACTTCCCCCTGACCCGCAAGAACGACCTGCGCGAGCACTTCGTCGACTTCATCAGCCGCGATGCGACCGGCCGGATGGCACCTGGCGCGTTCTACCTCGCTCAGACCAGCGGCAGCACTGGACAGCCCGTCACCCTGCTGTCGACCGCCGAGGCTGGCGGACTGTCGAACAACGTGATCCGTGAGCGGTTGAGCGCCTTCCTCGGTCTACCGGACCGTGGAACCGCCCTCAACTTGGGACTGCTCTTCCCCGGTACTCCACTCTTCCAACCGGTGATGCTGCCCCGCCCATATCTCAAGTGCAACCTGCGTGGATTCGACCCCCAGGCGCCCGACATTGTCGCGGATTACGAGGCTGTGGTCGGACGCGTCCCGATCGACCAGATCGCCGGTTCTTCCAGCCGCGTCATCGCCCTGGCCCGATACTGCCTGGACCGCGGCATCGTCTTGCGTCCGCACGGTGTCGTGGCCTCCCACGAGCACATGCCCGACAGCGGCCGCCGTCTGGTCGAGGAGGCGTTCGGTTGCCCGGTCACCATGCTGTACGCGACGTCGGAAACCGGCTACGCGGCCTTCGAATGCAGCCGGCAGCGGATGCACTTCCAGGACGATTTCGTCCTGCCCGAGATCGGTCCGGCCGGTGATGACGAGGCCGGCGCAATCGTCTTGACTGCTCTGCTGTCCACCCCGATGCCGGTCATCCGCTACGTGACGGGCGACCTCGCGCCCCAGCCGATCGACTGCGGGTGCGGCCTGCCCGGCACCGTGACCGACGCTCTGCTGGGCCGGGCCCGCACCAGCCTGGTCGGTCTCGACGGATCGGCCTACTCGCCCTATGCGCTGCTGGCGGCGCTGGCCGCCGCGGGCCTGCCGGACTTCCAGGTCGTACAGAACGAACCGGGCACGCTCGACCTTGTGACCGCCGGCCCGGCGGAAGTCGCCGCAGCCCGCGTACGGGACATCAACAGCAGCCTCGAAGCGCACTTCGGTGCCCTGCAGGGCTTTCGCCTGCGCCACCGCCCGCACCACGACTTCCAGTTCACCGCGAGCGGCAAGCGCAACCCCGTGGTTCAGCACCTGGAGCTGCCGGACACCACTGAGCGCTCGGGATACCTGTGACAGCGCAGGGCGACAGCCCTGCAGGACGGGGTGGTGTTCGGCCGGGAGCCGGGCAAGGGCGCGGAGGGACAGTCCGGGCCTGGTGAACCCTGGGGCGTGCCGGTCCCGTGAAACACATTACCGAGGCGTGATCTTCGCGGTTTCGACCCGGCCTCGCAGCCGGGCGTCGTGCACCCCGAGTGGCGACGTCACACCACAACACCCTCGCCCCACCGCACCCATCGCACTACCGAGGAGCGACAGATGGAGTCACCTTCGCCGCAGGCCGTATCCCACACCGCTCGCCCGGATGCGTCCTACACGGTCGAGGAGATCTCCAGACTGGTGGGGATGTCACCGCGCAACATCCGAGCGCACCAGTCCCGCAAACTGCTCCGGCCGCCGGCGCGCAAGGGGCGGATCGGTTACTACGACGAGACCCACGTCCGTCGCCTGCAGCACATCGTGTCCCTCCAGCGCCAAGGCTTCAACCTGGTGTCCATTGCGGCGTTCCTCGGTGCCGGGGGGCGCGATGCCGAGGAAGCCCAGCTCGCTGCCGCAGTCAACCGCGCAGTGCGTGACCAACCCGCGGTGTTCTACTCCCTGAACCGGCACGGCATGCTCGGGTGGGAGGCCGACGGCACGATGACGGTTGCGCGGCCGGCGGTGCAACGGGCGACGATGGAGCTCGTCCGGACGGGAGTCCCGCCTGCGGCTGCGCTACGGTGTCTGGCACGGTCGCTGGACCGGATCGCCGGCGCCGCCGAGGAGCTGGTCGCCTCATCGAGCGCGGAACTCGTCGCCGGCGCTTCCGAGGAGCCGGTCACCACATCGAGTGGGGAACTCATCGCCGGCGCACCCGTGTTCGCACCGGGACCAGCCACCCGTCCGGCCGGTGGACCTCAGACTGCACGACTCACCGAGGCGTTGGTGGAGCTGCTGGTGAGCACGTTCCGAGTCGCCGCGGAGGACCAGGGCCGTGAGCTCGTCACTGAACTGCTCACGGAGAACAGTGGTTCCGATACCTGGGTCGAAGAGCACCTGGTGGTCGAGAACGGGTGAGCACGGCCCTGGTCGTGCCCGCAACTCCCCGTCGACGGCAGGATTCCGTGCAACCGTGAGCTGCCGCTCGGCACTGTCTCGTTCCTTCCTCGAATCGGCCGCACCGCCGGCACTACGGTCAAGGTGCTTCGGAACCAGCAGAGTTGCTGTGCGGCAGCCGTGAGCTCTCGACGTCCACAGTCCCTGCCGACGTGCCGCACGGCCGTCCCAGTACCGGAAGCATGAAAGCCAGTGAACCGCACTCTTTCCGTGCCAGGCACGGTCAAGGCCGAGAGCTACCGGCTCCGCGGCGATGCCCGGGTGACCGAGGAACCCGGCGGTAGCCTTGTCCTGGAGCAGTCCCGCTACCGGCTGCGCCTACCCGGGCTGGAGGCAGGACGCCGCGCCGTGCTGCTCCGGATGGTGGAGAACTGGCTGAGCGACCTGCAGATCGCCCAGCTCGTCACCGGTTTGGAAGGCGACTCGCGGCTCCTGCCGGCCCAGTTACTGGTGCGTCGACTGCTGCTGCATTCCTGGCTGGAACGCCGGCTCTCCATCGGAGCCCGTGCCGTACTGGACGTCGTGCCCCGCCGTATCGGCTCCCAGAGCGTTCCGCCACAGCGCCGCCACAGCGCCGGGGCGGTCTACCGGCTGTCCAGGTTCGCGGTGATGCGTGCCGAGCAGGGCCGGATGGTGGCGTACTCGCCGCTCAGCACCGTCGGGATCAGTTGCCCGGAGTTCCGGCTGACCGCTGTCCTGGCCCGCGCCTGCGCGGAGGAGATCGGCCTCGGCGAAGTAGCCGAGGAACTGGGAATCGACGAGTCGGCAGCGGGACTCCTGCTGGACGAGTTGCTCTCCGCCCGCCTCCTGCTGACGCCGGTGGAAGCCGAGGCCGAGACTCGTGCGGCGCCGATGGCCCTCTGGTCGGCGGAGGAACTCTGGCTGCACGACCGCTCCCGCCCGGAGCGCCACGCGGCGCCGATCGGCGCAACCGATCGCTTCCGCGGTCTGATGGAGGAGGACCTCGTGCAGGCGGCCGCCATCGACGGCCGCCCCTCGATCGCTCTGCCCGAACCCCCTTGCGTCACCCAGGCGTCCGGCTCCTTGTCAGCGGTGATGTCGCGGCGCCGCAGCGTGCGACGGCACGATGACAGCCGGCCGGTGACCGTAGGGCAGCTCGGCGAGTTCCTCCACCGGGTACAGCGCCTCGAACAGCGTGACCGTGACGGCCAGGTGACGGGCGTCCGGCCCTATCCGGGCGCGGGCGGCCTCGGCGAGCTGGAGATCTATCCCCTGGTCTCGCGGTGCGTGGGCATGCCCCGCGGCCTCTACCACTACGACTCGGCGCAGCACCGTCTGGCGATGCTTGCCGCGCCCGGGCCCGAGACCGAACGGATGCTGTCATTCGCCCGCGCGACGGCCACCATGCCGGGCCCGCCGCAGGTCCTGTTCGTGATCACCGCCCGGGTCGGACCGTTGATGCGGAAGTACGAGGGGATCCCGTACGCGCTGGCGCTCAAGGACGCCGGGATCCTGACCGCCTGGATGTATCTGGTCGCCACCGACATGGGCCTTGCTCCTTGCGCCCTCGGTGCGGGTGACGCCGCCTCCTTCTCCGCGCTGGCCGGTCTGGACACGCTCGCCGAGCCGGCCATCGCCGAGTTCGCCCTCGGCTCCCGCTCGTCCGACGGGCGGGAGCAGACATGAGGTTCCGCCAACAGACCGTTCGGAGAGCGGAATCACCCGAGATACCGGACGAGGTCGCCCGGCCGACCCCGGTACCCGGCCGGCCGTGCCGGTGCCCACCGCGTCCCTGCCGGCCCCGGCCAACCCGGCCTGCCGGAGGAACTTCAACCCGGCCGAGCACGCATACCGATCCGCACCAGAGAGCAGAGGACCGAGCCATGCACTCCACCGAACGCACCGTTTTCGCCTCCGGCTACAGCGCGGTGGTGGCCGCCGTGTGGTCCGATCCGGGCCAGGAACGGCTCCTGGCCCGGGACCCGCGCGTCCTGCTCGCCGAGCACGGCATTCGAGTGCCGGCGGGAACGGCCGTGGTCGTCGTCCGTGACCGGCCTTCGGCATCGGAGGTGATGGATGCCCAGATCCGGTCGTGGGAGGAGGCAGCCATCAGTGGCCGGCTCACGCTGTTCGTGCCCCATCCCGATCGGCTCGAGACACGGGATCTCGCGGAGGAGGAGCTGGATGCGCTGGTGGCCGGCGTGGGCGTTCCGGAATTTCCGGGAATCTCCCGCTGACGTGCCGGACGACCGGACCGTGGCATTCTTCGGTACCACGGTCCGGAACGTCCTGGTGCCGGTGGCAGTGCCGGACGGATTCTCGTCGCGGTGTCAGTTCCGGAGGGCTTCTGCCAGGCTCGTCAGTGCGCGGGCAGGCTCGGGTGATGCGGTACCGGTCCTCGGCTGCGGGACGGTTTCCACGGCGGCGCACAAGTCTTCCGGGGTGAGTCCGGCCAGCCGCTCCCGGTAGTGGTGGAGCAGCTCGGCCGCGGTCCGGCGCAGCTCTGCCCGGTCCACCGGGAGGAGAGGCAGTTCGAGCCCGTCGTCGAGGCGGCGGGCGAGGACAGTGCGCAGGTCGGCGGTGCCGGGCTGCCGGACGGTCAGCGACAGGTGGAAGGACAGTCCGGCGGCGTGACCGACGGCCGAGTGCGGTGCGCCGCGGGGGATGTAGAGCACCTCGCCGGCGTGTGCCGTGGTCTCCAGCCGTACGGGGCCCGGGTTCGGCTCTTGGCTGGCCTGCCAGTGCCCGTCGTCGGGGACCGCGTGAACCTGCCACTGCTTGCTGCCGTTCAGTTGCAGCACGAAGACGTCCGCATCGTCCCGGTGGGCGCTCAGTCCCTGCTGGCCGGGCGGGGTGACGAAGAGGAAGGCTTCGACGCGTCGGTCCAGTTCGGCGCCGAGGCGGTCAGCGAGTGCGGCTGCTCCGGAGTGCCAGTGCTCGATGTTGCGCATCAGCAAGGTGGCGCCGGCATCGAGCTGTCGCAGAACCTTGGCGGAGTCGGCGTAGCCGCCGAAGTCGTGACCCCTGACGCTGCGAACGGTGGTGTAGTCGCCGTGGTCCAGTGCCTGTCCGCGGGAGACGAGTTCGAGGTAGGGGCGGCGCAGCAGGCCCGAGGTCAGTGCGGCGTCGACGTCTGCCAAGGTGACCGGTGGGGCGAGTGGTGTTGGCGGGCGCAGCAGACAGGCACGGCGACGCCACACCGTCGCCAGGAACGGCGCAGGGTCGCCCACCAGGGACCGGAGAGTTTCCATCGGGGAGTGGCCTTCTGTAGTGGGGCCGAGGCTGACGGGTGCCAGGAGGTGTTCCGCCGCCGGTGCGTCCCCGTGCCCAGCGCGTCGGCCGCGGTTCGTACGGTGGAGAGCAGATCGTGGTGGACCGGTTCGACACCGAGCCCTCCGGATGGACGACCGGTCGGGCGCCGGCGACAGGCGCCGACACCCGACCGGGGGAGCGGACGTCAGATGACCAGCTCGCCACCCGAGATGGCCTCCAGGTCCTCGTCGTCGACCTCGGTGCTGAACTCGTCCGACGCGGTCTCCGGGGTGATGTTCTGGGTGTCGCTCATGATTCCTCCAAGGGGGTGCCAGGTGTGTTCCGACGGAAAGGATCGGGGAATTCCCGGCAGCCTCTTGCGGAACATTCCGTCTCTCGGCGAGACGATTCGAACCTAAGGCTCACGGAACAATGGGCACAAGAATTCGCCGACACTTCCTCAGGCACGTGCACAGTTAAGCCCGACCGTTCCACCGATTCGTGCCGCAGTTGATTTCGGACCACACCGCCGTCCTGGACGCCCTATCCGCGCGCCCCGGAGAATGGCCGCCCCGGGGCCGTTTCCGGCCTGACCCGACGAGCACTGGAGCAGGCGATGCACGACCGTGCGGCCCGCAGCCGGCCGGCACCGGCCGGCACCGGCCGGCACCGCGGCATGACGGGCACGGTGCGGCACGCAGAGTCGTCCCGGATCCAGGCGGCGGCCTCCGTGCCGCTGCCGGACGTGGTGCTGCCGGACGCGGTGCTGCGCCGGCTCGGCCTGAGTGGAGTCGTCACGGTCCATCCCGTCACCGTGGGACTGACGAACCGTTGCTGGCGGATCGAGACCGGTCGGCAACGGCACCTGTTCGTCAAGCAGTCCCTGGGCGCAGAACCGGAACAGGTCCGACGCCAGCACCAGGCGGTTCGTGCCTTGCACGAGCGCGGCCTGCCGGTTGCCCCACCCTTGGCAACGCCGGACGGACGCACCCTGATCGAGGCGGAGGGCGGCCTGTTCGCGGTGTACCACTGGGTGGAGGGCCGCCACCTTCCCGGATGGCAGATGAGCCTCGGGCAGGCGCGCGCACTCGGCGGGCAACTGGCTCGCATCCATCACGAGCTGGCGCAGGTGCTGCCTTCGAACACCCCCGAGACGCCTGCGGCAACTGACCGGGACACGGCCTTGCGCGCCATCGAGGCGTTCCTGGCAGTGGCCGCCCGCAAGCCCGATCGCGATGCCTTCGACCGGTTCGTCCGCGCGCATCTGCCGTGCCGCCGTGCCCTGCTCGAGGCGGCCCGCCCACCTCGGCCTCCGGCCGTACCGGAGCCGGGAGCATCAGGCTGGACACACGGCGACTTCCACATGGCCAACGTGCTGTGGCACGGCGGCCGGATCGCCGCCGTCCTGGACTTCGATGCACTCACGACCCGGGCCTACGCCCAGGAGGTGGTGCGCTCGGTGATGCTGCTCTTCTCCTCCCGTGACCGCAGGGAGCTCGCCGCCACGCAGGCTGCTGCCTTCGTCGCCGGATACCGCGCACTGTCACCGCTGTCCGACCGGCAGTTGGCCGACGCGGCCGAGTTCCTCTGGTGGGAGCGTGTCTGCGACGTGCGCCACCTCGAGCGGCACTACCGGCGCCAGGACCGCACCCGGGACCACCTGTTCGTCATGGACAGCCTGCTGCTCACCTGGTGGTCCGGACACCCGGAGCAGGTGGCGAACGTACTGGCCGGGGTCTGACCGTCGGCCGCGGCACCTCCGTGACACACATCCGTGCAAGCGTCCTGGCCGCAGTGGCCGGGGGCCGTGCCGTTCGTTGGCGGGGGCGTATCGCCGGTGGCCTCCCGGCCTAGGCTGCGGGCCTGGGGGCGACCCCGACGGGGGACTGCCCGGTCCCCTGTGCACAGCATCGGAAAGGAGCCCGGATGTTGCTCGGTGTGGCCATCGGCGGTGTCGGGTGGCATCCGGACGCACGGCGGCCGGCGCGTCCCGACCTGATGGACGCCGGACACTACCGGCGACTCGCCCTTGCGGCCGAGCGGGGAGGGCTGGACTTCGTCACGCTCGACGACTCCCTGGCCCTGACCGCGGTGCCGGACGGGCAGCCGGACGCGGTCACCGCGCTGGCCGCCGTTGCACCGGCGACGCACACGATCGGATTGGTGGCGACAGTGACGACCACCTACGCCGAGCCCTTCCACGTTGCCCGGGCGCTGGCCACCCTCGATCACATCAGCCACGGCCGAGCGGGATGGCGCCCGCGGGTGGCGACCTCGGCGGCCGAAGCCGCGCACTTCGGCCCCGAGCCCCTGCCGGAGATCAGTCGACTCCGCTCGGAGGCAGCGGAGTTCACGGAAGTCGTCACCGCGCTGTGGGACAGCTGGCAGGACGATGCGGTCATCCGCGACACCGCGAGCGGTCGTTTCCTGGACCGCGCCCGAATCCGTCACATCGACCATGTGGGGCGGCATTTCCGCATCAAGGGCCCGGCAGTCGTGCCGCGGCCACCGCAGGGCCACCCCGTGCTCGCCTCCCGTCTCGACCCTGACTCCTCGTCGGTCTCCGCCGACAGCGCCGATCTTGTGTTCACCGAGGTCCGCAAGGCGCAGCAGGTACGGGCACGCGTGGGAACCGGTGTCCGGATCCTTGGTGAGGTCGAGATCCTCCTCGACGACCACGGCCCGGGCCGGCCACCTGAGCAGCAGGGCGCGGCGCAGCCTCTCCGGCTCTCCGGAAGCGCTGCCGAACTCGCCGCTCGACTCGATGCCGTGTACGCGTGCGGGGTCGTCGACGGCTTCCACGTGCGACCCGCCGCGCTCCCCGGTGCCGTCGAGCACTTCGTCCATGAGGTCGTCCCACTCCTGCGCCGGCGTCACCCGGCCCGGTCCGGCACACCAGGGGGGTCGCTGCGCGAGCGACTCGGCCTGCCCGCCCGGGCGTCCAGCGTGTTCCCGCTCCGAAAGGCGACGCCGTCACGATGAGCAGCACCGGCAAGACGATGCACCTGGCGGCTCTGTTCCCCTCCAACCAATCGGCCGGTTGGCGTGACCCGCGGGCCGGTGACCACAGCGACTTCGCCACCTTCACCGGCCTGGCCCGCACGGCCGAGCGCGGTCTGTTCGACTTCTTTCTCCTTGCCGATTACCCCCGGCTGACCGAACACCGCGGCGCCATCTCCGAAGTGGGCACCGCCGGAGAACTCGATCAGATCACCGTACTGTCAGCCCTGAGCGCCGTCACCGAGCGGATCGGGCTGGTCCCGACCGTCAACGCGACCTTCAACGAACCCTTCGACGTCGCACGAAGACTGGCGTCGCTGGACCACTTCTCCAACGGCCGGTGCGGGTGGAACGTCGTCACCACGTCCAACGCCTGGACCGGCGCGAACTTCCGCCGCGGCGGCTACCTCCCGCATGCCGACCGCTACCAGCGGGCGGCCGAGTTCGTCCGCGCGGCCCGGACCATGTGGCGCAGCTGGGAAACGGACGGACCCACCCGGTTCCGTCACGACGGTCCGCAGTTCCGCATCAGCGGGCACTTCACCGTCCCGGCCGGACCCCAGGGGTGCCCGCCCACCCTTCAGGCCGGCGACTCCGAGCAGGGCCGAGAGTTCGCCGCCTCGCACGCGGACGTGGTCTACAGCCGGCACCTCGGCAGAGCAGGTCACGCCTTCGCCGCCGACATCCGCAGTCGTACCGCCCGGCAGGGGCGTGACTCCCGTCAGGTGAAGATCATGCCCGGGGTCTCGTTCGCTCTCGGCGATACCGACGAGCAAGCCCGGGACAACGCACGTGCTGCCCAGGAACAGGCGGTCAGCCCGCAGTTGGCGATCTGGTATCTGGAACGCACCTGGGGGCGTGCGCTGTCCTCCTACGATCCTGACGGGCCACTTCCCGACATCGACCCGGAGCGCACACCGGACCCGTCCCAGTGGTCCGGTATCGCGGCGGCCGAGGTCAGGTCGACGCGGGCACGGAAGTGGCGGGCCCACGCTGCCGAACACGGCCTCGGCATCCGGGAGCTGGTGATGAAACTGACCGGTCGAAAGCCGTTCATCGGCACCCCGGCCCGCGTGGCGCAACAGATGACCGACTACGTCCGTTCGGGCGGCGCGGACGGATTCATCCTGGTGCCCGCCTACGCCCCCGGGGGCCTGGACGACTTCGTCGACCGAGTAGTCCCCGAGCTGCAGGAACGCGGCAGCTACCGCACCGCCTACACCGGCAAGACCCTGCGCGACCACCTCGGCCTGCCGGCACCCGGCGACCGTCGTACAGGCTGAGCAGGTGTCGGGTTGATCGGCGGGTGGGACCCGGGCTCACCGGCTTCCGGCCGTCACCTGACGGCCGATCACCGTACCGACGTCCGTGAATCGACGTCGATGACACAGATCGCTGTCAACGTGGAGCGGTGCCCTGCGCATCTTGGTGGCAATTCCCCGGAGAGGTTGCCGGCCTCCTCGCCCGGAAATATCGTCAACGACACACCGAGCGGATCGCCGCCGCACGCGACCGAAGAAGCCCACAGGGGCGTCGAGGACATCAACCGTGACCTCGCCTCGTACTTTCGCGACGGCCGGGGATTTCGCGTTCAGCTCTCCACCGTGGGCACGTTCGTCCTCAGCGGCCAGGGCAACGCAACCCCGTCGTCCAACGGCTCGAAATCGCGCCCGGCGCCATGGAGGGCACCGGTTACCTGAGGTCCGGAGTCCGAAGCCGAGCGTACGCCGGCCCCGCCACACAGAGCCCTTCCGTCCCGTAGAGGAGATTGTGCTGTGAACGGATCGCCTCTCCAGGTCGTCGGATCCCTGGAGGAAGTCCCGTCGGCACCGGACGCGCTGACGGTGTTCCTGGCCGGCGGCATGCGCAACTGCCCCGACTGGCGGCAGCCGGCGATCGATGCGCTCGCCGAGCAGTGGAGTCGGGCGGGGACTGATCGCCCCCTCACCGTGTTCAGCCCCAGCCGGGTCGTCTCCGCGTGCGCGTTCAGCCACGCGTTGGTGCGCTGGGAGCACGATGCTCTTCAAGCGTCCGACGTGGTCCTCTTCTGGTTTCCCCGGGGCAACGAGAAGGCGCCCGAGCAGCCGATCGCGCTCTACGAACTCGGTGTCGCCGCCGCGACGTACAAGCCGATCGCCGTGGGCGCCGAGCCCGGCTACGTGCGTCGGGACGATGTGGGGGCCCAGTTGCGGCTGATCCGCCCGGACCTCCCCGTGCGCCGCGACCTGAGCACCACGGTCGGCGATGTGGTCCGGGCGCTTCGCCACACGGAGAAGGCGCTGGGCGAGGCGTATTCGACAGCCGGCACCCTTCAGGCCGTCTGACAGGCGGGCAGCGCCTTTTTCACACAGGAAGGAAGGCCAACTGTGCAGTTCCGTGAGCAGGCTCTCGCCAAGCTCCAGTCCACCACCGACCTTGGGACAGCGGCCACGCTGGCCAAGCCACGCAGCCTGGTCGCGCTGCTCCTGGTCACCGTGCTCGTCGCCGCCGGCACGCTGTGGGCGTTCACCGGGTCCATACCGCGTCAGGTCACCGTCCCCGGGATCCTTACCTATGGTGAAGGCAGCTACACCCTGGACAGCCCGGTCTCCGGGCAGATCACCGGGGTCTTCGCCCAGCAGGGCACGACCTTCCCGGCGCAGGCTCCGCTGTTCACCGTCCAGGTCGACTCGACTCTGCAGACTGTTCGTGCCTTCAGCGGCGGACGCACCACAGCGATCCTGGCGCAGGTCGGCCAGGTGGTCACAGCGGGCACGAGCCTCGCAGTGGTCGAGCGCACCAGCGGTCCGAGCGATCCGTTGGTCGCGGTGCTGTACGTACCGACGAGCAGTGCCGGGCTCATCTCCCAGGGCAGCAGCGTGGACCTCGACCTGCGGTCCGCTCCGGCCCAGGAGTACGGGGTGCTGCGCGGTGTCGTTCAGTCTCTCAGCCAGTTCTCCCAGACCGAGGGGCAGATATCGAGCTTCCTCGGCGACGCTCAACTGGCCAGGCAGTTCTCCGGCCAGGGCCAGCCGATGCAGGTGGTCGTGCAGCTACTGACCACACCGGACACCACGAGCGGATTCCGGTGGTCCACCCGCACCGGCCCGCCATATCTGATTGATTCCCGCACGCTGGTGAGCGCCTCAGTGCACTTGCCATCGGTCAGACCGATTAGCTGGGTGTTGTCATAGATGTCCGTACTCACAACCACCGACGGTATGTCGAAGGTGCGGGAGCGGCTGAGGCGCCGTCCGGCACGCCGCGTCAAGCCACCGGTGATCTTCCAGATGGAAGCACTGGAATGCGGGGCTGCCAGTCTCGCCATGGTCCTCGCCCACTACAAGCGCTACGTGCCGCTGGAGGAGCTGCGGGTAGCCTGCGGGGTCTCGCGCGACGGCTCGAAGGCCTCGAACGTTCTCAAGGCGGCGCGGCGCTACGGCATGGTGGCGGTCGGACGCCGGATGGACACCGAGGCTCTTTCGAAGTTGGAGCCCCCGGCGATCCTTTTCTGGGAGTTCAACCACTTCGTGGTCCTCAACGGGTTCGGACGGCGCCTGGGCAAGGACGTCGTCTACCTCAACGACCCCGGTAGCGGGCCGCGGGTCGTCAATCTCGCGGACTTCAACGAGAGTTTCACCGGCGTGGTACTCACCATGTCGCCGGGCGAAGGGTTCCGCACCGGCGGCCGGCGCCCCGGCGTCCTCGCGAGCATGCCGACCCGGCTGCGCGGGAGTGGGAGCCTGCTCGCCCTGAGTACCTACGTCAGCGTGCTGCTCGCGGTCGTCGGCGTGGCGTATCCGGCCCTCACCCGGGCGTTCATCAACGACATCCTGCTGGGCGGCGACAGCTCGTTCCTGATGCCGTTCTTCGGCCTGATGGTCGCGACCATCGCGGTGACGGGGGTGCTCACCTTCCTGCGCCAGTCCTTCCTGCTCCGCTTGCGCATCTCGAACGCGACGATCAACAGCACCCGCTTCCTGCGCCACGTTCTCAGACTGCCCATCAACTTCTTCGTTCAGCGAAGTCCGGCGGACATCAGCAGTCGCATGCAGTCCAACGACCAGGTTGCCGTGACCCTGTCCAACGACCTGTCGAGCACGCTGGTCAATGCGCTGGTCATCGTGCTGTATGCATGTCTGCTGTGGGCTTACGACCCTTGGCTGATGATGCTGAGCGTGACGCTGTCCCTGCTCAACATCGTGGCCCTGCGTACGGTGGCCCGCATCAGGGCCGGCGGGGTCAGCCGGCTGGCCACTGACGAGGCGCAGCTGCTGATCACCTCGTACAGCGGCTTGCAGCTGATCGAGACGATGAAGGCCACGGGCGGCGAGAACGCCTTCTTCCGACGCTGGGCCAAGGAACAGTCCGTCGTCGTCACCGGACAGCAGAAGATCGGCGTGCCGAGTGCCGTCATGGCCGTGGTCGCTCCCACACTGGCGTCGGTCACCACCTCTCTGCTGCTGTTGGTCGGTGGCCTTCAGGCCGTGCAGGGAAATCTGACAGTCGGTCTGCTCGTCGCCTTCCAGGCGTTGGTCTCGGCCTTCGTCAGCCCCATTGCACAGCTGATCGCAGTGGCGCAGCGTGTGCAGGACTTCGCTGTTCAGGTGACCCGCCTGCGCGACGTGGAGAACTATCAACCGGAACAGCGCCCGGCTGCTTCCGAAGCCCCAGCAGGGCGACTTGCCGGCAACCTGACGTTCGACGCGGTCACCTTCGGCTACAACCCGCTGGATAGTCCGCTGGTCAGCGAATTCTCCTTCTCGGTAGGCCCCGGCAGGCAGATCGCGCTGGTCGGAGGCTCGGGGAGCGGCAAGTCCACCGCGGTGCGCCTGATCTCGGGCCTGTACCGGCCCTGGGAGGGCTCGGTGCACATCGACGGTCTCCCCCGCGACGGTATTGCGCCGGAGGTGCTCAGCGCCTCGGTGGGCTTCGTCGACCAGGACGTCTTCCTGTTCGAGGGGACCGTGCGGGACAACATCACGCTGTGGGACACCTCCATCTCCGATGACCAGGTCATCGCCGCGCTCCGGGACGCCGCGGTGTACGACGTGGTGTCCTCGCGTCCGGGCGGTATCTACGCCCGGGTGGAGGAGGACGGCCGTAACTTCTCGGGCGGACAGCGCCAGCGCTTGGAGATCGCCAGAGCGCTTGTCCGCAAGCCGCGCCTTCTCGTCCTGGACGAGGCGACCAGCGCCCTGGACGCCGAGACGGAACTCCTGATCATGAACAACATCCGCCGCCACGGCTGCGCCACGGTCGTCGTGGCACACCGTTTGAGCACCATCCGCGACAGCGACGAAATCGTCGTGCTGAGCCGGGGTGACGTGGTCGAGCGAGGGACGCACGACGACCTGTCCGCAGCCGGCGGCGCCTACGCCCAGCTCATCAGGGAGCACTGACGCATGAGCACGACATCCTCGAGGCCCGAGCGGCTGCCGGCAGTCGCGGCGGCTTGGCGACCGCCCGCCGGGATCGGCGCCGAGGTCGACTTCAGTGCGGGACATGTGCGGTTGGCCGGCGAGGACTCACTGTGGTTGGTGACCGACGGAGCCGTCGACATGTTCGCCATGGAGGCTGCTGAGGGCGGCCCGTGGCACTTCGTCAGTCGATTCACTCCAGGCGCCATCATCGCCGCGCCGCCGTCGTGCCACTCGATCGTCCCGGTCCTGCGAGCCGTCCACGGCTCTCGCGTCCTGCGATTGGATGCTGCGGACCTGGCAGGGCTCTTGCGCGGTAGCGTCCACTCCGGGGACGCGGGTGAGTCATCCAGTCGGCGTGAGGCCGTTGCCCGCGGCATCGACGCCGGGCTCAACGGCCTTCTGGGCTTCGTCACAGAGCAACCGGCATCCCGGGAACACGTGCTCCTGAGCGTCGGAAGCCGGGGTGAACTGACGGAGGAGGAATGCGGGCGTTCATCCGCGGGACTGGTCTGGGTCGAGGTCCTGGACGGTCGACTGTGGGTGGGGACGCCCAGCAGCGGTGAGTGGCTCTCCTCCGGCGACACGTTCGTGGTCAACGAAGGCAGCTCTGTCCGCGGCGGGCCTTCGGCCTCGTTCAGGACCTGCTCGAGCAGTGACCTGCTTGCCGACGGCCGGTTGTGGGACCGCTTGGCCGTGGTGAACGAGCGCATGCTGCGGATGGCCGACCGGGTCATCACTGCCGAAGTGGAGCAGGCCGAATCCCGGGTCCGAGCCGTGCGCGAGATGGAGGCCGCGGTGACCGACAAGGCCAACCGCGTCCTGCAGGCGGTGCTTCACCCGGCCGAGCACGTCTCGCGCAGCGGACCCGTCCACAACGAGGACTCCACCGAAGCGGCCTGCCGCATCGTGGCCGACGAACTGGGCATCCCCATCCTGCCGGCGTGCGGCTCCGCGGCCGGGGGCAAGATGGGGCCGATCGAGGCGATCGCCGTGCGCTCGCGCTTTCGCATACGCGCGGTGAGTCTGGAGGAGCGCTGGTGGCGCACGAACATCGGACCGTTCGTCGGACGCCGCTGCGACTCGCCCGACCCGGTGGCGTTCGTCTGGAGGCGCGGACGGTACGTGGCCTGGGATCCCGTCACCGGTGAGAAGAGCCCGGTGAGCGAGCAGACGGCGCCGGACTTCGACGACACGGGAGTGCTGTTCTACCCGCCTCTCCCCGAACGGCCGATCAGCACAGGGCGGCTGATCCTCTTCGGCTTGAAGGGCAGCGCGCGGGACATCCGCAACCTGATCACCTTCGCGCTGGTGGCGGTTGCGGTCGGCACCACCGTGCCCATCAGCACCGGGTTGATCCTGGGAACGTTCGTCCCCAACGCCCAGACGAACCTCATCGTGCAGGTGTGCGTCCTCACGCTGATAGCCGCCCTCGCATCTGCCGTCTTCGCGGTGTTGGAGAACCTTGCACTGCTGCGCGTCGGGGGTCGCTTCGAAGCCAACCTGCAGGCTGCTGTCTGGGATCGGCTCCTGCGCCTGCCCGCGCCTTTCTTCCGTCGGTACTCCACAGGCGAACTGGCCAGTGCGGCGCTGGGGGTGAAGAACATACGCACTGTGCTGATGAACGTGAGCTATGTGGTCCTCTACTCCAGCGTGGTCGCCGTGGTGAACTTCGCCGTGATGTTCTGGTTCAGTGTGCCTCTTGCCCTGCTGACAGGGTTGTACGTGCTGGTCGCCGTCGTGTTCTTCGTCGTGCTGGGGACGCGGCAGATGAAGTGGCAGACCCGGTCGCTGGAGTTGGAGTACAAGCTCGCAAACCGCGTGTACCAGAGGCTTCGAGGGCTTCCCAAGCTGCGGGTGGCAGCCGCCGAGAACCGCGCCTTCGCGGCCTGGGCGAACGAGTTCGCGCAGCAGAAGGAGCTGCAGAAGCGCATCGGCAGATATCAGAACGCGGCAGCCACGTTCAACGGCGTCTACCCGCTGATCTGTGTGCTGCTCACCTTCGTGGTCATCAGCGGGCCGGCCGGCGGGACGCTGTCGATGACCCGGTTCCTGTCCTTCAACGCAGCCTTGGGTATCGTCCTCGCGGCAGTCATCCAGGTGACCAACTCCCTTTCCTCGGCCTTCGCGGTGATCCCCATGTTCAACCGTATGAAGCCGTTGCTCGCCGAGTTGCCGGAGGCCTCGGACACACACACGGTGCCGGGTGAGCTGTCGGGGGAGATCGAAGTCAACCGGGTGACGTTCCGCTATGACGACAGCAGTCCACCGGTCCTCGACAACGTGTCCCTGAGCATGCGGCCAGGCGAGTTCGTGGCGATCGTCGGCCCCAGCGGCTGCGGTAAATCAACCCTGCTGCGACTGCTGTTGGGCTTCGAGCATCCCTCCAGCGGCAACGTCCTGTATGACGGCCAGGACCTGGCCACCCTGGACAGAGTCGCGGTGCGGCGGCAGTGCGGCGTCGTTCTGCAGCAGACGAAGCCGTTCGCGGGCACCGTCTTCCAGGCCATCACCGGCGCCCTCAACTACAGCCACGACGATGCGTGGGCCGCTGCCGAACTGGCGGGCATCGCCGAGGACATCCGCGCCATGCCCATGGGGATGCACACGCTGGTGAGTGACAGCGGGACCTTCTCCGGCGGCCAGCGTCAGCGCCTTGCCATCGCACACGCCTTGATCCGCCGCCCGAGGATCCTGTTCTTCGACGAGGCCACCAGCGCGTTGGACAACGAGACCCAGCGGATCGTCACGGAGAGCACTCAGCGCTTGAACGCAACCCGCGTCGTCATCGCGCATCGGCTCTCGACCATCCTCGACGCCGACAAGGTCGTCGTACTCGCCGAAGGCCGGGTTGCCGAATGCGGACATCCGTCCGAGCTGCTCCGTAACTCCACGAGCCTCTTTCACCAATTGGTGCGCAGGCAGATGCATGAATCAGAAAAGGTGATGATGTGAACTGCGAGAAGAGAAGGCTCCGTCTGCCGGCCGCCGCGGCAACCTTGCTCCTGGGTCTCGGCTTCACGGCCGGCTGCGGCACAGTCCGCAGCGGCGACACCGGCACACACGTGTCCACGCCGGGGGCGGTCATCTCCCAGGACGACGCGTCCGCCGTGGTCAGCCGCTACGACGACGCGAACAACCGGGTGAACGCCACCCTCGACAGTGCGGGTCTGACGGACATCGAAACCGCGCCGCTGCTCACGGCGGACGTCGCATGGATGCGCATCAGCAAGGAACTGAGCCAGCCGGTCGCCCCCATCAGCGACAAGGGCATCACCATCTATGCCACATCGGGCGCGGCCTACCCCCACTGGTTCCTGGCCGTGTCCAGCCGGGCGCAGGGAGGGGTGCCCTACCCTGGTCCCACGTACCGTGTCTTCGTGCAGGAGGGGCCCGGAGCGCCCTACCTGGCCGCGTATTCGCTCACGGTCACCGGGCCGGTGCCGAAGATCGCCGTCGACAGTGTGGGCGCCGCCTCCGCCGTCTCAAGCCCGGACGGCCTCCTGGTGGCTCCGGATTCCCTGGCAGCCGACATTCTCGCCCATTACCAGAAGAACCTCGTCGGCAAGGACATGTTCTCCTACAGCAGTCCGCTGGACGACAACCTTTCCAACGGTTACACCCTCGGCGAGAAACATCTGGGCGATCAGGGCACGACCCTTTCCAGGGCGCTGAGCCCGACACCACCCAACACCTATGCCCTGCGGACCTCGGACGGTGGTGTGCTCGCGTTCACCACCGACGTCGTCACCGACACGCTGACGCCGGTCAAGGCCGGAGGCACAGTCTCGCTGACCGCGAAGAGCACCGCCGCCGCGCAGTTGGGAAAGCCCGCCGGCGCGACGTCCAGCCAATTCAGCATCAGCAGGCTGGAGACGTTCCTGACGTACATTCCGACCAGCGCCTCGGGGGCGAAGGCGCAGGTCATCGGCTACAACGAGGTTCCCGTAAACGTCAGTTGACCACGGCACAGGCACATCCGAGAAAAAAATCACCAGAGGAGTTCATCACCATGAAGGACAACAACTTCCAGGTCACCGACGCCGACGACACCGCGGCGGTGAATGCGGAAGTCGATGAGGAGATCTGCGACGGAGATCTGGACGCCATCGGCGGCGGCGACGGCGGGCAGCCGACGTACCCGCCGTACGTGTGACCCTTCGTGCCCGCGACCTCGGCGGTGGGGTCGCGGGCACGAGAACGCCCGCAGGGTCTCACATGGGCACTCCCCAACCGTGCTGACCGCGCGATTCACGTGCCTCGAACGCGGCTTGCGCCATACCGGCGACCACCGCGTCGAGCTCCTCGTCATGGAGTTCCACGTCCGTCCGCCCGATGCCGCTTACCGCCTCCACGAGAGGGCTGTCGGGTGAAGTGGCCGAGTTCTCAGCGCCATGAGTCATCGAGGTTCCCGTTTCTCTCGGTCTGACGGCCATTGCTGCGCGGAATCGAGTCCGGAGCGAAATCGGCGATAGCCGGCTCCATTGCGCTGTCAAGGCCGACGGCGTCCTGGGCCTCCGCCCCACCCGCGTGAGTGTGACGGCGTCAGTCAGGTGGGCCATGACGTCCGTTCGCGTCAGTGACCCATCCATGACTACGTCGCCGGCATCGACTCGGGTTCAGCTTTCCGTTCAACCTCGCGCGGCGAGGTGGGCTTGGAACGTGGGTTCGCGTTTGACGGTCTTGCCCGCGTCGTGGCGGGGTGCAAGCTTGCGGTTGTTCGAACCCGGTGGCCGTCCGGGGCCGGGCCGGGAGGGTTTCGGCACTCGGGTCGGAGTGAGCTGTCGCACAACCCCGGCACTGGGGGTGCCGATAGATCATCCGGCCAGGCCAGGAGCTTGATCGTGGGTGACAGGTCCGCTGCCACCGCATCGCTCCGTGGTCGGTCCTCACGTGAATGGCGGTCGGGCGGCATCATGATCTGTCGTGCTGCTGCGCCTCGCCTGCCCCGCCGTGACCGACACCTTCACGCGAGAACACAGCTCCCGGGGGTATCGGCGCATCCACGGTGAGCCGGCGGCGCCGGGCACCATGGAGCGCCGGATACAGACGTGCCGGCGCGAGCTGCTGGACCGCACCCTCACATCCGGGACCGGCGCCACCTGCTCCACGCCCTACGCGAGCCCGCAGGTCCCCGACAGGCGGAACATCAAGGCGTTGGTCGCAGGGCCTGGGCTCCATGGCATCCGGGGGTCAAATCACCCGGGAAAGCAGCAGGTGCGGATCGAGGCCAACCTCGATCCGCACCTGATCACTGCTCTTCATCTCCCCATGGGAGATGGTTTGTGTCCGAGGGGGGACTTGAACCCCCACGCCCGATAAAGGGCACTAGCACCTCAAGCTAGCGCGTCTGCCATTCCGCCACCCGGACCGGGTGTTGTCTTTGCGGCCTCGTCGGCCGCGCTGACAGATGTAACTGTAGCAAAGATCGGCTTGCGCTCCCAAAACGGCTGTGGGTGGGGGGACGGGGGCGGGCGACGGCGGCGAGGGGCGGTCTGTGGCGCGGGTGTGACCAGGGGGTTTCCTGCGGTATCCCCCGGGTTCGCGGGGTGGATCCGGGTGAGGGGCTGGGGGAGGATGGGCGGACGTGCTCGTACTGCCCGGGTGCAGGTCCCGGGGGTGGCGCGTTGGTGCGTCGGTGCGGGGCTGAGACGAGGAGTGACCGTGAGCGAGCGGAGCGAGTCGACGGGGCGGGCGGCGGCGCCGAAGGTGACGGCCGAGTCGGAGGTCGCCGAGATCTGTCGCGATCTGATCCGGATCGACACCAGCAACTACGGCGACGGCTCCGGGCCGGGGGAGCGCAAGGCCGCCGAGTACGTGGCCGAACAACTCGCGGAGTTCGGTCTCGAGCCGCAGATCTTCGAGTCGGCCAAGGGGCGGGCGTCGACCGTGGTGCGGATCGAGGGGGAGGACCGGTCCCGTCCGGGCCTGCTGATCCACGGGCATACCGACGTGGTGCCGGCCAACGCCGCGGACTGGACGTACGACCCGTTCGGCGGCGAGATCGCGGACGGGTGCGTCTGGGGGCGTGGCGCGGTCGACATGAAGGACATGGACGCGATGACGCTGGCCGTCGTCCGCGACCGGCTGCGGACCGGGCGCAAGCCCCCGCGTGACCTGGTGCTGGCCTTCCTCGCGGACGAGGAGGCGGGCGGAACGTACGGGGCCCGGTACCTGGTGGACAAGCACCCGGGGCTGTTCGAGGGGGTGACCGAGGCGATCGGCGAGGTCGGCGGCTTCTCGTTCACCGTCAACGACCAGACCCGGCTCTACCTGGTCGAGACGGCCGAGAAGGGCATGCACTGGATGCGGCTCACGGTCGAGGGGCGGGCCGGGCACGGGTCGATGGAGAACGACGACAACGCCATCACCGAGCTGTGCGAGGCGGTGGCCCGGCTGGGGCGGCACAAGTTCCCGCTGCGGATCACCAAGACCGTCCGGGCCTTCCTGGACGAGCTGTCGGACGCGCTGGGCGTCGAGCTCGACCCGGAGAACATGGACGAGACGCTGCGGGTGCTGGGCGGCATCGCCAAGATGATCGGCACCACGCTGCGCAACACCGCCCAGCCGACCATGCTCGGCGCCGGCTACAAGGTGAACGTGATTCCCGGGCAGGCGACCGCGCATGTGGACGGGCGGTTCCTGCCCGGCTACGAGGAGGAGTTCCTGGCGGAGCTGGACAGCGTGCTCGGCCCGCGCGTGAAGCGGGAGAGCCTGCACTCGGACAAGGCGATCGAGACCGGCTTCGACGGCGCACTGGTGGAGGCGATGCAGACCGCGCTGCGCGCCGAGGACCCGATCGCGCGTGCCGTGCCGTACTGCCTCTCCGGCGGGACGGACGCCAAGTCGTTCCAGGACCTCGGGATCCGGTGCTTCGGCTTCGCACCGCTGCAGCTGCCGCCGGAGCTGGACTTCGCCGGGATGTTCCACGGCGTGGACGAGCGGGTGCCGGTGGACGGGCTGAAGTTCGGCGTGCGGGTGCTGGACCGGTTCATCGACGCCAGCTGATGACGCTCAGCTGAGGCGGAACAGCTGGGCAGGCACAGCTGAGCGTGGGGCCCACTGAGCGTGGGGGCCACGGAGCACTGGGCCCTCGGCAGGGGGTCGCGGCCCGTTCCCGGGGTGCCGGGGGCGGGCCGTCCGCATTGTCCGAGCTAATGATTTGGGACGGCGGAAAAGTGATCCAGAGAAACGTTTCCCCTTGAGTTTGCCGGTCGACCGCCTGTGCGATCCGTCACCGTTGCGAGTGAATGGGGAAAAGGTTCCGTACCCCGTTTGCCACACCCTCGTTCATCCCTGTGCAGCCCGCCGAACGGGTTGCGTTGTCCGTACAGGAGGAATGATGAAGGTCAAGAAGATCGCCGCCGTAGCCGCCGCCACCAGCGGCCTGGTGCTGGCCGCCGCCGGCGTTGCGTCCGCCCACGGCGGTGCCGTCGCCGACGGTGTGGCCGCCGGTTCGCCCGGCGTGGTTTCGGGCAACCAGGTGCAGATCCCGGTGCACATCCCCGTGAACATCTGCGGCAACACCGTCAGCGTGATCGGCGTGCTGAACCCGGCGTTCGGCAACCACTGCGCCAACTTCTGAGCGCAGGTTGACCGTGTGATCGGCTAACGGGCCGATCATCGGGTTGACTCACTTGGCCCCCGGGTGGCGGACGCGCCGCACCGGGGGCGCTTGTCTGTCCGGACTCGTCGAGTCGTCCGTCCAGGGCTGCGAGGGGCTTTCGCTCGATCGGGTGAAGTGGGTTCGTTCGGCTCAACCTCGCTGCTTGTGCCTCGTTGTCCCGTGTGCACTCGAAGACCTAGCCAGCTATTCGGAAATTCCGACTTTCGGTAGGTCATCACGTCGTCTCGATACGTCAGGGGAAAATATGAGGAATGTAGCCAAGAAGGGGCTCCTCACGGCCGTGGCCACCGGCAGTGTCCTGGCCTCGACCGCCGGCTACGCCTACGCGGGCGCCGAGGCGCAGGGGGGTGCGGCCGGTTCGCCGGGCGTGGCCTCGGGGAACTCGGTGCAGGTGCCGGTCGAGGTGCCGATCAACGCCTGTGGCAACACCGTCGACGTGGTCGGCGTGCTGAACCCGGCGTACGGCAACCACTGCGCCAACGCCGGCGGGCACGCGGGCGGCGGCAGCGGCCACAGCGCCTCGGGGGCCTCCGCCTCCGGCACGGCGGCCGGCTCGCCCGGTGTGGCCTCCGGAAACAACGTCCAGGCGCCCGTACACGTGCCGGTCAACGCCTGCGGCAACTCGGTCGACGTGGTCGGCGTCGGCAACCCGGCCTTCGGGAACAGCTGCGGCAACGAGGCTCCCGTGGTGGCGACCCCGCCCAGCAAGCCGGACGACGACTGTCCGGAGGGTCACAGCCCGCACAACCCGCCGCCCAGCCATCCGTCCACACCGCCCTCGCACAGCCCGGGCAGCGGCGAGACCCCGCCGGGCAACCCGCGGACGGGCAGCCCGACCGCCACGCCTCCGGCCGCCACCCCCGGCACGGGCACCCCGACCGCCACCACGGCGACCGGCGGCAGCCAGAGCGGCCAGGCCGCGCCGGCCTCGGCCCGGACGGCCAGCCCCCAGGCGACCGGGTCGGCGGCCGCGGGCAGCCAGCTGGCCTCGACCGGCGCGGGCAGCACCGAGCTGCTCGGTGCTGCCGGCCTCGCGCTGCTGCTCGGCGGCGGCGTCCTCTACCGCCGTGCCCGCGCCGGTGTGCGCTGAACGACCAGGGTGGGTGGAAGCAGCGTGCGTACAGGGGCCCGCTGAATCGCTCGCCGTGAGCTGAGAGGGCTGCGCTGAGAGAGCGCTGCGCTCTGCGAACTCTGTGCTGCGCATGCTGAGCCGGGAGCGCGCAGCCGGAGCGCTCAACCGGAGAAGCCGCCCGCGGCCGTCGGACGAACAGACGGCCGCGGGCGTCGGCGCGTGAAGACTCCGGGTGTGGCGTGTGGGCGCTTCAGGCGCGCCAGACGTTCGGATGGCGAGGTCGATGGCCGCTCCTACGGCGTGACGGCCGTCACCAGCTCCGGACCTGCCGGATGATCCGCCGCCGCAGCAGCACCGTCCGGCTGCCGTCGGGGAACAGACGCAGTCTGTCCAACTCCCAGTGCCCGTACTCGGCATGGTCGGTGAGCAGTTGGCGTGCCGCATTGCGCGAGGTGCCGCGCGGCATGCGCAGCGACTGGTACTCGTACTCCGGCTGCCGGACCGGCTTCGGTGGGGTCAAAACGCTCCTCCTGAGGGACACCTTCGGGCAAGCCTACGGCCTGCCCCCGACAACGGGCCCGGGTATTTTCGGCCGTGCTCCCACCGAGCCTCCACCCGTGGCCGCGCCTGCGAATCACAGGCCCATCGGCGGCGACTCGCCCGCACCGCGCCTGTGTCGCGCCCGCGTCGAGGCCCGCGCCGAACCCGCGATCCTGACAGTGCATCAGTTCCGTTTCTCCTTCTGACGGGATACCCCGATCACGGCTCGCCAAGCGGCACCCGGACGGCCCACCCGTGCCGTCCCCGGGGCCCGCGCGCGGGGCGTACGCGGGCACAGAACCACGCGGATCGGACATCAGGGGGGAAGTTGCGGTGAAATCGCGGGCGTAGGTGACAACCGCTGTGCGTACCGACACCGCGGGGAGATAGCGTCTGCACCATGTCTGATGCCGCGCAGCCCACCATTGCCGAGGTACGCGCCGCCGCCGAGGCGGTCAAGGCCGCCATCGACCGTCATCTGGAAGCGGTGTCGAGCCCCAGCGCAGCGGACGATCCCGCTGTGTTCGCCGCCTACGAGCAGCTCGCGACGGCGGCCATCGCCTACGACCAACTCCTCTACGAGGTCTACGACGAGGTCACCCCCTTCGAGGTCCCCGGGGACGAGGGGCCGGGCGGGTTCCATGGCCCCGAGCAGCCCGAGGCGATCAGCGTGCTGATCCGCCGCGACTACCACGTGGTGGACTCGAAGCGGCTGCGCGCCCAGGCCGAGCGGCTGGAGGACTCGCTGACCCCCGGCGGGGGTGGCACGAGCGGGCTGAACGCCGCGATCGGCGTGCTGTTCGGAGAGTACGAGCCGGACGAGATCGCCGCCCGCAGCGAGGAGTTCGGGCTGGAGGAGGGCGACTCGACGCTCTGGGTCGCGGCGGCCGAGCCGACCGAGCCGGGGGAGTGGCTGCCGGAGCCGTTCGAGCACGCGGACCCGCAGCTGCTGATCTGCCGGTTCGACGTCAGCGAGGTCTACGACGACGAGGACGTCGACGACTGACAGTGAGGATGTCCATGAGCGGTTTCCCGGACAGGTCCGACCCGACGACCGAGTGACCTCTGGTCGCCGACGGGATCTGTCGACCTCGTCCGGGAACCGCTCGTGTGCATCCGCCGGTCCGGCCTGCGTGACTTCACAGGAGCCGGGCCCCACGCCCCGAGCCGCTCCCCGTACGGTCCGCGGTGTCCGCCACCGTCCCCGGCTGAGTGCCCGGAGCCCCGGTGCTCAGCGGCCGGTGGCGGCTCCGAGCTGGGCGAGCAGGGTTTGGTTGTCCTCGATGTGCCAGTCTTCGGTGATCCGCGTCGTGCCGACGTGCTGGATGTCGATCGCATGGAACTCGACGCGCCGGCCCCGCCCCGGCACGCCGTCGAAGACGCCGGTGAAGTGGCCGCGGAAGACCAGCCGCGCGGTGATCCGGTCGCCGGCGATCAGCAGGTCCGAGAGTTCGCAGGTGAGGTCCGGCACGGCGGCGCGGAAGTTACGCGAGATCCATGAGCGTGCTTTATGGAAGGGCCGACAGCCGTGGGGGGGGGGGGGGGGGGGGGGGGGGGGGGGGGGGGGGGGGGGACGGGGGGGGGGGGGGGGGGGGGGGGGGGGGGGGGGGGGGGGGGGGGGGGGGGGGGAGGAGAGGGGAAAGGAGGTAGGGGGGGGGGGGGGGGAGGGAGGGAAGGAGAGGGGGGGGCGGGAGGTCGGCCCCCCCCCCCCCCCCCCCCCGGGCCGAACTCTGAAACACCGTTCAGGAGCCCACGGCGCACGGCCCACGGCGGATGACGCACGGTCGCCCGCAGCCGTGGCCCGCACCTGTCGAAACAGCTCAGGACGCGCTGACGAAGTCCACGTTCTTGGTCTCGACCGTGCCGCCCGTACGCCCGGGCGCCTTCTGGTTGGACCAGTACAGGTTCGTGTGGGCGATGACCTGCTCCGGCTTCGGTGCGCCCCAGGCCGTGAGGTCCTCGGTGGTGTGGGCGTCGCTCACCAGGATCGCGTCGTAGCCCCTGGCGAGCGCGCCGTGGAGCGTCGAGCGGACGCAGAAGTCGGTCTGCGAGCCGACCACGACGAGGCGTCCGACCCCGAGGCCCGCCAGCTCGGCCTCCAAGGTGGTGTCCTCGAAGGAGTCGCGGTAGAGCTTCTCGACGAGCGCCTCGCCCTCGCCGGGCACGAGCTCGGGGACGATCTGCCAGCTGTCGCTGCCAAGGACCAGCTCCTCGTCGGAGTGCCGGACCCAGACGACCGGGACCTCTTCCCGCCGCGCCTTCTCGACCAGGCCGGCGATGTTGGCGACGACCGCATCGCGCTCGTAGGCCTCCTGGACGACGCCGTTCTGTACGTCGATGACGAGGAGCGCGGTGTTCGGCCGGTTCTCGAGTGTGGTCATGATCTCCCCTTGCTCATGCCTTGCGCAGGCTGGACTCGTGCCCCCGCACAGTAGACCCGACCGCCGACAACGGGTCGGACCGACCCCTCCGCGACGACGGTGCGAGGTCGGTGCGGGGTCGGTTCCGGGCGGAGGCAAGCCCTAGTACGCCTGGGCGGCGTTCTCGGCGAGGATCGCGCGCAGGCGGGTGGTGCGGGGCTGGGCAGGGCGCTCGGTGACGGCCTGGGGGAGGGCCGGGCCGGCGGCGTGGACCACCGAGAGGTGGCGCTCACCGCGGCCGAACGCCGTGTAGACCCACTGGCGGGTGAGCGCCGCGCCCGCGTCCTCCGGGAGGACGACGACGGCGCCCGGCCAGCGGCGGCCGACCGCCTGGTGGACGGTCAGCGCCCAGCCGTGCCGCAGCCGGCCGGCCTCGGCGGGCGGGACGGTGCGGCGCGAGCCGTCGGCGTACTCCAGGTGCAGGCCGGTGGCGTCGCCGTCGACCACCCGGGCGGGGCGGGTGATGCCGGGGGCGGGGGAGTCCACCACCCGGTCACCCGGGTCGAAGCCGCCGAAGCGGCCCGGGCCGGGGTTGAGGCGGGCCTTGGCGGCGGCGTTCAGCGAGCGGGTACCGGCCGGCCCGCCGTGGCCGGGGGTGAGCAGTACCACCTGCTCGGCCGGGATGCCGAGCGCGCGCGGGATGGAATCGGTGAGCAGCTGGATGGCGCGGTGGACGGCCTCGCCGCCGTCCTTGGCGGTCAGGATGACCACCTCCTTGTCCGGCGCCTCGACCGGCTGGAGCTCGCCGATGCCGACACCGGAGACCAGCTCGCCGATCGGGCCGAAGTCCGGGGTGCGGGAGGCGACCGTCGGGCAGACCTTGGCGGCCAGCAGGTCGGCGAAGAAGCGGCCGGGGCCGGCGGACCAGAGCTGGCCCGGGTCGCCGCTGAGGACCAGCCGGGTGCCGTCGGCGAGCGACTCCAGCAGGGTGGCGGCCAGCTCGACGTCCAGCAGCGGGGCGTCGAGGACGACCAGGACGTCCAGGGCGAGCGTGCCGTCGGAGGAGTGGCCGGGGCCGGCCGTCCCGGCCAGCAGCTCGGCCAGGGTGGCGACGGACAGCGGGCCGTCGGCGAGCGCGGCGAGACTGTCCCGGCCCTGGTCGGTCCAGGTGGCGGCCCAGGCACGGAGGCCGAGACCGTCGGCGGCCCGGACCAGGGCGGCCGGCTCGGCCCGGGCGGCCTCGCCACCGGTGTGGGTGACCAGGGCGCTCTCCGCGACGGCCCGGATCAGGGCGGTCGCGGAGGAGGACGGTGCGGCGACGGCGGCCGCCTCCCAGGCGGCCGGGCCGGGGGCGGCGGGCCCGGCGGGGGCCGGTTCGTGGGTGGCGTCTTCCCCACCGGACTCGCCGGACTCGCTGGATTCGCCGGACCGGCCGGACTCTTCCGACTCTTCGGGGCCGGACGAGCCCCCCACTTCGGGAGCCCCCTCGACACCGGCGTCCTCGACAGCGGCGTCCTCCGCCTCGGGGCCGTCCTCGCCGGGGACGAAGGTCGACATCAGCTGGACCAGGCCCTCCGCGAGGCTGTCCTCCGCGAGTGCCAGCCGCTCCAGCGCGAGCAGCATCCGGGTCGGCGGCTCGTCGTCCTCCTCGCCGCCCGCGCCGTGCGCCTCGGCGCCGGTCAGCTCCTCCTGGAACGGCAGCGCCCGGCCGTCGTCCATGGCCGCCTGCAGTGCGGCGGCGGTGTCCGGCAGGCCGAGGCGGTCGAGCCCGGCGGTCACCTCGCCGATCTCCACGGCGGAGTGGCCGCGCAGCGCGGCCTGCTCCAGGAGCCACGGCACCAGCGCCTGGGCCCGGCGCGGGTCGCCGGGGCCGGCAGCGGGGCCGAGCAGGCCGCGGGCGAAGCCGTCCGCGTGCTCGGGGCGGACACCGGCCAGGGTCAGCACGGCCCACGGGTCGGCGCGCAGCTGCTCGGCGGCGCCGTCGCCGAACGCGGCCACGGCGGCGGCCGCGAGGTCGGTGGGCGCGCCGCCCGCGGCCAGCACCTCGGCGGTGTCCTTGAGGGCCTGGGCGCGCTGCTCGTCGCTCTCGGCCCGGACCGGGGACGGGCGGACGGCGGTCGCCGCCGCGGGCTCCGGGGCCGTGGCGGCGTCGCCCGCGGGGGCAGTGGGAGCGGCCTGGCCGGTGGGCGGGGCCTGGGGCGCCGGACCGGCCGACTGCTTCCCGACCGTCCGGATCGCCGCGGCCAGCGCGGCGACGGCGGCCGCCTTGTCGGTGCCGCCGCTGCCGCCGCTACCGCTGTTGCCGCCGCTGACGCTGCCGCCGTCCGGGCCCGGGGCCGCCGAGGTCTCCTCCGGAGCGCCGTTCTCCGTGTCACTCATCGTTCGCTCCAAGAAAGGTCACTCCACTGCTGGGCGCCGGCCCGCACCGGTGGCGGGGCAGCGGGCCGCAGGCGGCCGCCCCGTCGCGGTGAGCGCGGTCGGCATGGTCGGGACGGCCCGGCCGCGCGGGGCGGCGGCGCCGGTGGGTCGGTCGAGTCGGTCGGAACAGGCCGGCGGCCGGTCTCAACGGGTCGATGCAGGTCGGTCGGGTGGTCGGTCGGTCAGGTCACATCAGTTCACATCACGCCAGGTCGGGTCGGGTTGAGCCAGTCGTCGGGTCGGTTGTCCGGCGCCCCGGGCAGACCGAAGGCCCGCCGGGCGAGACCGTCCCGGGCGGGGGCGGCGCAGCCCTAGAGCTCGCTCCACCCCTGGTCCGGGTAACGGTGGACCGGCGACGAGATGTCGTCGAGCGCACCGCGGATCTCACCCGGAAGCGTAAGCGCCTCCACTGACAACGCCGCCTGCAGCTGTGCCACCGTCCGCGCCCCGACCAGCGCGCTCGCCACACCCGGCCGGTCCCGGACCCAGGCGAGCGCCACCGCGAGCGGGCTGCTGGCGAGGCCGTCGGCGGCGGTGGCGACGGCGTCCACGATCCGCCGCGAGCGCTCCCCGAGGTAGGGCTGGACGAACCCGGAGAGGTAGGGCGAGGCACCGCGCGAGTCCTGCGGGACGCCGTGCCGGTACTTGCCGGTGAGCACGCCGCGTCCGAGCGGGGACGAGGCGAGCAGGCCGACCCCGGCGTCCTGGGCGGCGGGCAGCGCCTCCCGCTCGATGCCGCGCTGGAGCAGCGAGTACTCCAGCTGCGCGCCGGCCAGCGGCACCCGGCCGTGGTGGGCGTGCTGCCAGGTGGCGGCCTTGGCGAGCTGCCAGCCGCTGTAGTCGCAGACCCCGACGTACCGGGCGCGGCCGGAGGTGACGGCGATGTCGAGGGCGGTGAGCGTCTCCTCGGCCGGCGTGGCCGGGTCGAAGGAGTGCACCTGCCAGAGGTCGACGTAGTCGGTGCCGAGCCGGCGCAGTGAGGCGTCGAGGGCGGCGAGCAGGTGGCCGCGCGAGCCGTCGAAGCGGCGGGCGGATTCGGGGACGCTGCCCGCCTTGGTGGCGATGACGAGGTCGGAGCGGGGGATCAGGTTGTCGGTGAGCCGGGAGAGCAGGTACTCGGCGCCGCCGTCCGCGTAGACGTCGGCGGTGTCGACGAGGTTGCCGCCGGCGTCGACGAACTCCTTGAGCTGCTCGGCGGCTTCGTGCTCGTCGGTGTCGCGGCCCCAGGCCATGGTGCCGAGGCCGAGCCGGGAGACCTGCAGCCCGGTTCGGCCGAGGTGTCGCTTTTCCATCGGACGGGCCCTCCACTGGCCTTGGACGCGGGTCGCCGGGTACGTCGGCCCGCCTGGCAAACGCGCAGGTGGGGAGAGGCGTCCCCACGTCGGCTGAGCGTAGCGGCCGGTGCCCGGGCTGGTGTGCAGACCCGCAGAACGATCACTGCCCCGCAGGACGATCACCGCGGGCCGGCCACGGCGGGACGGTCACCGCGGGGAGAGCACCGCCGGACCGCCCGAATGTGTCCCGGCCCACACCTACCGGCCAGTAGCATGGCCGCCGACTGCGCGGTTACCCTCGCGAACAACCCGACTGGAAGGCTTGGCAGATGCGACTCGGTATCAACCTCGGTTACTGGGGACTCGGCATGGACGCCGACAACATCGCCGTCGCCCAGGAGGCGGACCGGCTCGGCTACTCGGTCTGCTGGGCCGCCGAGGCCTACGGTTCGGACGCGGCCACCGTGCTCTCCTTCGTCGCCGCGAAGACGGAGCGGATCGACATCGGCTCGGCGATCTTCCAGATCCCGGCCCGCACCCCGGCCATGACGGCGATGACGGCGGCCACCCTGGACACCCTCTCCGGCGGCCGGTTCCGGCTCGGCCTCGGTGTCTCCGGCCCGCAGGTCTCCGAGGGCTGGTACGGCGTGAAGTTCGACAAGCCGCTGGCCCGCACCCGCGAGTACGTGGAGATCATCCGCAAGGCGATGTCCCGCGAGCGGCTGGTGCACGAGGGCGCCCACTGGACGCTGCCCCTGCCCGGCGGGCCCGGCAAGCCGATCAAGCTCACCGTGCACCCGGTGCGCGAGCACATCCCGCTGTACATCGCCGCGATCGGCCCGAAGAACCTGGAGCAGACCGGCGAGATCGCCGACGGCTGGCTGGGCATCTTCTTCTCGCCCGAGCACGCCGCGCTCTCCCTCGACCCGCTGAAGGCCGGCCGGGCCAAGGCCGGGCAGACCCTGGAGGGATTCGACCTCTGCCCGACCGTCACCATCGCCGTCGGCGAGGACATCAAGGCCGGGGTCGACTCCCAGCGCTCCTACGCCGCGCTCTACATCGGCGGCATGGGCAGCAAGGAGAAGAACTTCTACAACCAGCTCACCCGGCGGATGGGCTACGAGCAGGCGGCGGACGAGATCCAGGAGAAGTACCTGGCCAAGGACTACGCGGGCGCCGCGGCGGCCGTCCCGCACGACCTGATCGACGCCACCTCGCTGGTCGGCGACACCGCCCGGATCGCCGACCGGATGCAGGCCTACGCCGACGCGGGCGTCACCACGCTCACCCTGGCGCCGGCCGGCTTCACCCTCGACGAGCGGCTGCAGGCGCTGCGGACCGGTGTCGAGGCCCTGGAGCGCGCCGGGCTGGCCTGACCCCGACCGCCCCGCAGCTGCCGGCCCACGCCCGCCCGGCGGGTCCGACCCGCCGGCCGGGCGCCACGGGCGGCGCCCGGCGGGGCCAGGTGCCCTACAGCCAGCCGTGCCGCTTGAACACCCGGTGCAGCACCACGCAGACCAGCACCATCAACGCCACCGCCCCCGGGTACCCCCAGGGCTGGTGGAGCTCGGGCATGTACTCGAAGTTCATGCCGTACACGCCCGCGATCATGGTCGGCACGGCGGCCAGCGCCGCCCACGCCGAGATCTTCCGCATGTCGTTGTTCTGCTGCACGCTGACCTGCGCCAGGTTGGCGCTGAGGATGTCCGAGAGCAGCCGGTCCATGCCCTCCACCTGGTCGTTGGTCCGGGCCAGGTGGTCGGCGACGTCCCGCAGGTACGGCAGCGCCTCGTCGCGGACGAACGGCACGCCGCCGTGCTCCAGCCGCATCATCGGCTCCAGCAGCGGGCCGGTGGCGCGGCGCACGGTCACCAGCTGGCGCTTGTAGCCGTAGAGCCGGCCCGCGGTGTTGCGGCCGACCCGGCCGGGCGCGAACACGTCGGCCTCCAGCTCGTCCAGGTCCGCCTGGAGCGCGACGGCCACGTCCACATAACCGTCCACCACCGCGTCGCAGACCGAGTGCAGGACGGCGCTCGGCCCGTACCTCAGCACCTCGGGCTGGGCCTCCAGCTCCGCCCGCAGCCCGCCGAGCGGGGTGTCGGCGCCGTGGCGGACCGTCATCACGAAGTCCTCGCCGACGAAGACCATCACCTCGCCGCTGGTCACCGCGTGCCCGCCGGGGTGGTAGCCGAGCGTCTTGAGCACCACGAACAGGGAGCCCTGGTAGGCCTCCACCTTGGGGCGCTGGTGCGCGCTGACGGAGTCCTCCGCGGCCAGCGGGTGCAGCGAGAACTCCGCGCTGACCTGGTCGAGTTCCTCGGCGGTCGGCTCGAACAGGCCTATCCAGACGAAGCTGCCCTTGCCGGCCGCCCGCGCGGCGGCGAGGGCGCCGGTGTGGTCCTCGGGGCCCTCGATCCGGCGGCCGTCGCGGTAGATGGCGCAGTGGACAATCATCGGGCCATTGTGGCCCCTGGACGACTGCGCCGGCGGCACCCCGTCCGCTGTACCGGCGCTTGACAACAAGCCCGCCACCAGGTCCGCCGATCGGTACCGGCCCGGCACCGGCCCGGTACCCACCCGGTACCCACCCCGGCAGCGCCCCGGCGCCGCAACCTCCCGCCCAAGGCCCGCGCGGGAGGCCGTACGCTAGGCCCCATGCCCACCCTGCTGCTCGTCCGCCACGGCCGCTCCACCGCGAACACCGCCGGAATCCTGGCCGGTTGGACCCCCGGGGTGGACCTCGACGACACCGGGCGCGCGCAGGCCGCCGCGCTGGCCGGCCGGCTCGCCGGGATCCCGCTGGCGCAGGCCGTCAGCAGCCCGCTGGAGCGCTGTCGGCAGACCCTGGAGCCGCTGCTCGCCGCCCGGCCCGAACTCGGCGCTCCCACCGAGGACGAGCGGCTCGGCGAGTGCCACTACGGCGACTGGACCGGCCGCCCACTGGCCGAGCTGGCCAAGGAACCGCTCTGGCGCACCGTCCAGGACCACGCGGCGGCGGCCGCCTTCCCCGGTGGCGAGTCGTTGCGCGAGCTGAGCCACCGCACGGTGAGCGCGGTCCGTGAGTGGAACGAGAAGATCGCCGCCGAGCACGGCGAGAACGCGGTCTGGATCGCCTGTTCGCACGGCGACGTGATCAAGGCGGTGGTGGCCGATGCGCTCGGCCTGCACCTCGACCACTTCCAGCGGATCAGCGTCGATCCCTGCTCGGTCACCGCGATCCGCTACACCCCGCAGCGTCCCTTCGTGCTGAGGATGGGCGACACCGGCGACCTCGCCTCGCTCGCCCCGAAGCCTCGCGACGGCCGCAGCGACGACCAGGCCGGCGCCCCGGACGGCGACGCGGTGGTCGGCGGCGCGACCGGCGCGGCCTGAGCGGAGCCGGACGAGTCCGGACCCCGGCTCGGCTCCCCGGGCCGGGCCGGGAGGTCGTAGGGTGACTAACGGGCCCCACCGGGATCCCGGTCCACCCGAACGAGACCAACCCCGAACGACCTCCGAACGCCCCTGAACGACCAGTACCCGAACGAGCAGTACCTGAACGACCAGCCCCCGAACGACCCCTACCACGATCGAGACGATCCGGAGCGAGAGCGTGCCCCGTCAGGTCTTCTTCTACGACCAGCCCGAACGGTTCGTGGCCGGCACCGTCGGCCAGCCCGGCGCCCGGGCGTTCTACCTGCAGGCCTCCGCCCGGGGGCGGATCACCAGCGTGCTGCTGGAGAAGACCCAGGTCGCCGCGCTCGCCGAGCGGATCGAGGAGGTGCTGGACGAGGCGCTGCGGCGCAGCGGCGGCGACACCGCGATCCCCGCCAGCGCGCCGGTCGACCTGCTCGACACCGCGCCGCTGGACCTGCCGCTGGAGCAGGAGTTCCGGGTCGGCACCATGGCGCTGGCCTGGGACAGCATCGACAGCCGCCTGGTCGTCGAGGCGCAGGCGGTGATCGAGGACGAGGGCGACGAGGATGACGACGACGCCGCCGAGGCCGTCTTCGAGGACGACGAGAACGGCCCGGACATGCTGCGGGTGCGGCTCACCGGGGCGATGGCCCGGGTGTTCGCCAAGCGGGCGCTGGACCTCGTCGCGGCCGGCCGCAAGCCCTGCCCGTTCTGCAATCTGCCGCTCGACCCGGAGGGCCACCTGTGCCCGCGCGCGAACGGCTACCGGCGCTGAA
The DNA here is from genome assembly GCF_055588525.1 of Kitasatospora sp. NPDC041988. NCBI lineage: Bacteria > Bacillati > Actinomycetota > Actinomycetes > Kitasatosporales > Streptomycetaceae > Kitasatospora > Kitasatospora sp. NPDC041988. Next base: position 28,826 of record NZ_JBVJCO010000051.1, on the reverse strand, counting down.
CACCAAGACCCCTCCGCAGGCGGACCCGGTGGCCGGCGCCGCCCTGGCCGCCGACCCGCCCGCCGCACTGCACCTGTTGCGCGAGGGCGCGCTGACCGTCCACGGCCGGCTGACCGACGCCTCCAACGCCGCGCTGTACTGCAGCATCACGCTGGACGACCTGGCCGCGCAGGCCGTCTACAAGCCGGTGGCCGGCGAACGCCCGCTCTGGGACTTCCCGGACGGCACGCTGGCCGGCCGTGAGGTCGCCGCGTACGAACTCGCCGCCGCCACCGGCTGGGCGCTGATCCCGCCCACCGTGCTGCGCGACGGGCCGCACGGACCCGGCATGGTGCAGCTCTGGGTGGAGCCCGATCCGGACGCCGACCCGCTGCTCGCCCTCCAGGACCCGCAGGGGCCCGAGGACGGCTGGCTGCCGATCGTCCACGCGGAGGTGGGCGACGGGCGCACCGCGCTGCTCGTCCACCCCGACGACCGGCGGCTGCGCCGGCTGGCCGTGCTGGACGCCGTGCTCAACAACGCCGACCGCAAGGGCGGTCACCTGATCCCCGCCGCCGACGGCAGGCTCTACGGCATCGACCACGGTGTCACCTTCAACACCGAGGGCAAGCTGCGCACGCTGCTCTGGGGCTGGGCCGGACAGCCGCTGCAGGAGGAGGCACTGGAGGTGCTGGACGGCCTGGCGGAGCAGCTGGACGGCGGCCTCGGCGAGCGGCTCGCCCCGCACCTGACCGCCGCCGAACTCACCGCCGCCCGGGCCAGGGTGGACGGGCTGCGCCGGACGGGCCTGCACCCGCTCCCGTCCGAGGACTGGCCGTCGATCCCCTGGCCGCCGGTCTGACGCACGCCCGTACCCACCGGCCGGTCTGACGCACGCCCGTACCCACCGGCCGAACGCAGCGCGTGAACACGCCGGGCGCAGCGCCCGAACGCGCAGGCCGGTCCCACCCGGCCGGGATTGGTCTGGACCGGTGCGGCTGCCCGGCCGCACACTGCTCCGATGGACGAGCGACGGACCACTCCCCACCTGGACCTGCCGCTGCACCGGTTAGAGGTCCCGCTGCCGCACCTGCTGCCGTTTGCGATCGGCAGTTTCGACACCATCGGCCCGCTCTCCCGTGCGGGCTTCCCCCGCCGGTACTCCTTCTTCGAGATCGTCCATGTCACCGGCGGCGCCGGCGCCCATCGCTGGTCAAGCAGGCCACCGGCCGTACGCCCGGCCGGCTGATCCGCCGGCAGCAGACCCTGGAGGCCAAACGGCTGCCCGCCTGCACCTATCTGACGATCCGCCAGGTCGGGTTCACCAACGCCGAGGGCGCGTTCGCCCTCGCCGGCTGGGAGCCGCCGAACGTGCCGGCGCTCTGGCGGCGGCTGTAGCCGGCCCTCCCGGCGGCAGGGCCGGCGGGGCGCTCACCCGCGCCCTCGCGAGGGGCGTGACGGCAGTGCCAGGCCGCCAGTCGCCGGTCACTATCAGTCCGGAAGCGCTCAGGCAACGAAAGCAAACGAATCCAGTCGATCTTGCATACTGGTTAGGCTTTCAAATGTTCGCACGGTTAAAGTCATTCCCATGCATGCCTGGCCCGCCTCCGAGGTTCCCGCCCTGCCTGGTCAGGGGCTCCCCCTTCGTATCCATGACACCGCAGCGGGCTGTATCCGGGAGGTCGTGCCGCAGGACGGCACCGCCCGGATCTACGTCTGCGGCATCACCCCCTACGACGCGACCCACATGGGCCACGCCGCCACCTACAACGCGTTCGACCTGGCGCAGCGAGTGTGGAAGGACGCCGGCCACGACGTCCTGTACGTGCAGAACGTCACCGACGTGGACGACCCGCTGCTCGCCCGGGCGGTCGAAACCGGCCAGGACTGGGTGGCGCTCGCCGAGCGCGAGACCGCGCTGTTCCGCGAGGACATGACCGCCCTGCGGCTGCTCCCGCCGGCCCACTACATCGGCGCCGTCGAGTCGATCCCGTGGATCGTCCCGCTGGTCCAGAAGCTGCTGGCGAGCGGCGCCGCCTACAAGGTGGACGGCGACATCTACTTCTCGGTCGACGCCGACCCGCACTTCGGCGAGGTCTCCGGCCTGAGCCGCGAGCAGATGCGCCCGGTCTTCGCGGAGCGCGGCGGCGACCCGGACCGCCCGGGCAAGCGCCACCCGCTGGACGCCCTGCTCTGGCTCTCCGCCCGTCCGGGCGAGCCCGCCTGGGACACCGAGCTGGGCCACGGCCGCCCCGGCTGGCACATCGAGTGCGTCGCCATCGCGCTGCAGTACCTCGGCATGTCCTTCGACATCCAGGGCGGCGGCAGCGACCTCTCCTTCCCGCACCACGAGATGGGCGCCGCGCACGCCCAGGTGGCCACCGGCGGCCACCCGTACGCCAAGGCGTACGTGCACGCCGGCATGGTCGCCCTGGACGGGCACAAGATGTCCAAGTCCCGCGGCAACCTGGTCTTCGTCTCGGCGCTGCGCCGCGAGGGCGTCGACCCGGCGGCGATCCGGCTCGCCCTGCTCTCGCACCACTACCGCGAGGACTGGGAGTGGACCAAGGGCACCCTGGACGAGGCCGTCGAGCGGCTCGCCCGCTGGCGCGCCGCCGTCTCCCGCCCGGACGGCCCGCCGGCCGAGGCGCTGCTCGCCGAGGTGCGCGAGGCACTCGCCGCTGATCTGGACGCGCCTGCCGCACTGGCCGCGGTGGACCGCTGGGCGGCCCGGCAGGAGGCCGGCGGCGGCGAGGACATCGGCGCGCCCGGCCTGGTCTCCCGCACGGTGGACGCGCTGCTCGGCGTCGCGCTGTAGGCACCCGCACGGACGGAAGGGGGGGGCGGAAACACGGGCCCGCCGCCCCCTTCCCTCCCCCCAATGGGGTTGTCCGCTTGTCTCCCGCCCGCACCACAGAACTCCGAAACACCCCTTCTTT
>NZ_JBVJCO010000051.1:0-25898 GCF_055588525.1 Kitasatospora sp. NPDC041988 | reverse complement strand
GGCCCCCGCTTCCGCCCCCCCCCCCCCCCCCCCCAACCCCAACCCCCCCCCCCCCCCCCCCCCCCCCCCCCCCCCCCCTTCCGCATGCCGAAGTGGTGTTGCCGATGTGCCGTACGCCGGCACGACGGCACTGAGGACTACTCGTCCTCGGTGCCGTCCTGGCTCTCCCGGGCGGCCGGCGGCTCGGGCTCGCTCGGCCGCTCCGCCGTGGCGTGCCCGGCGACCGGCTTCTCACCGGTCGGCCCGACGTTCTCCCGGCGGCGCAGGTAGCGCTCGAACTCGCGGGCGATCGCATCGCCCGAGGCCTCCGGCAGCTCGGCGGTGTCCTGCGCCTCCTCCAGCTGCTGCACGTACTCGGCCACCTCGCTGTCCTCGGCGGCCAGCTGGTCCACGCCCACCTGCCAGGCGCGGGAGTCCTCGCCGAGCTCGCCCGGCGGGATGCGCAGGTCCAGCAGGTCCTCCAGCTTGTTGAGCAGCGCCAGCGTGGCCTTGGGGTTCGGCGGCTGCGCCACGTAGTGCGGCACCGCCGCCCAGAGCGTCACGGCCGGCACCCCGGCGTGCGTGCACGCCTCCTGGAGCACCCCGACGATCCCGGTCGGGCCCTCGTAGCGGCTCTCCTCCAAGTCCAGCCGCTGGGCCAGCTCCGGGTCGGAGGTGACCCCGCTGACCGGCACCGGGCGGCTGTGCGGGGTGTCGCCGAGCAGCGCGCCCAGGATCACCACCAGCTCGATGCCCAGCTCGTGCGCGAAGGCGAGCAGCTCGTTGCAGAACGAGCGCCAGCGCATGCTCGGCTCGATGCCGCGCACCAGGACGACGTCGCGGGTCGTCGGCTCGGTCACCCGGATCACCGAGAGCCGGGTGGTCGGCCAGGTGATCCGGCGGATGCCGCCGTCCAGCCAGACCGTGGGCCGGTTGACCTGGAAGTCGTAGTAGTCCTCCGCGTCCAGGGCGGCGAACACCTTGCCGCCCCAGGTCTCGTCCAGATGCGCGAGGGCGGCGGAGGCCGCGTCGCCCGCGTCGTTCCAGCCCTCGAAGGCGCAGACCATCACCGGGTCGATCAACTCGGGAACATCTTCCAGCTCGATCACCCAGCGTCTCCCTCCGGTCGGCGGGCGGCCGCACCCCGTCCCGGCTGGGATGCCGGGGCGTCGGCGGTCCGGCTGCCGACTGTCGAACCTCTCGTCACCCATGGAACGCCTCGTTCCATGGTCCCTACCTGCCCAGCCTACGGGCTTTGATGCGCCCGGCGGCCGGGCACCGGGACAGTCTGGGGGAGCGGGGCGCCGGGAGCCAGCGGTTATCCCGGCGGCGGCCCCCACCGGGCCGCCGGGCCTGCCGGCGGGCGCCCGCCCCCGGTGCTGCCGTGCCCGAGCGGCCGGGCGGCGCGATGATGGAGGCGAGGCGGGGGCCGGGCGGCGGTGTGAGGAGCCGGGCGGATGAACGGATGGCTGTGGATCGGCGCCGGAGCGGTGGTGGCCGCCGGGGCCGGAGCGGTGCTGGCGGCCCAGGCGGCCGGGCGTCGGCTGCCAGTGGAGCACGTGACGGAGGGCGGCCTGGACCTGGCCCAGCCGCCCGGCGCGGTCTGGGACATCCTGACCGACATCGACCTCTACCCGGCCTGGCGCCCGGGCCTGTCGCACGTCGAGCGGCTGCCCGCGACGGCCGGCGGCCGGCCGCGCTGGCGCGAGTACGACAAGCACGGCCACACCACCTACGAGGTGGTGGAGAGCGAGGCCCCGCACCGCCTGGTGACCGGCATCGCCGATCCGGACCTCCCGTACGGCGGCACCTGGACGTACGTGCTGACGCCGGCCGGGGTGGGCTGCAGCCTCACCGTCACCGAGCGCGGCGAGGTGTACAAGCCGCTCTACCGCGCGATCGGGCACTACGTGACGGGCGAGGACGCCGCGATCCACCGCTACCTGGGCGCCCTGGCCCACCGGCTGGCGTAGAGCCGGCAGGCGGCGCGGTGGCTCGGCCCACCCAGCCGCGGCGGCTCACCGCGCCCCAGCTGCGGCCGCTCAGCGCACCCAGCCGCTGCGATAGTCCGCCCAGTTCTGCTCGGTCGCGGCGAAGTCCACGTACAGCCCCACGCCGAAGTTCTGCCGCTTCGGGTCGTACCGGCCGAGGCCGAGCCGGATGCCCCGGATGCCGGCCCGCACCGTCTCGGCGTCGCCCCAGTGGCCCCACTTGTCCTCCCAGTAGAACGGCAGGCCCATCAGCAGGTCCACGTTCTCCGGGGTGGCCTCCAGGGCCAGCTCGGTCTGGTAGGCGTTGTAGCCGCCGTACAGGGACTCGGTCGGCATGCTGGAGTCGTACGTCATCATCGCGATCTGGTCGACCCGGCGGGCGGTCTCGGCGAAGTAGGCCTGGTCCCACCACTTGCCGTGACCGGTGAACGCGATGCCGACGGCGTGCTGCCCGGGCAGCGGGTCGATCTGCGGGGCGGCCACCGACAGCTTCGTGCCGCGCCCGGCGGTGACCGGGCGCACCTGGTCGAGCAGGGCGAGCCAGCCCTTCGAGCCGGGGCGGATCGGCTCCATGTCGAAGTGGACGCCGTCGAAGCCGAGGTCGAGCACCTGGCGGGCGGAGGCGGTGATCCGGTCCCGGGTGGGCGCGTCCTCCAGGTCCAGCGCGTCCTTCTCCGGCTTGACCTCGTCGCCCAGCCAGCTCTGCACCCGGATGCCGGGCAGCGCCTTGTGGACGGCCTCGGTGAACCAGCCGGCCCGGGGGTGGACGCTCGGCGGCAGCGAGCCGTCGTGCTCCAGCGGGCCCGTGTGCACGTAGAGATCGCGGATGCCGGTGCCGGAGAGCCGCTGGGCGAGGGCGGCGACGTCGGCGTCACCCTTCCGGCCGTCCACCCAGGCGTGGCCGAGCCAGACGGCGTCGCGGCCCCGGGTGCGGGCCTCGGGGGAGGGTTCCCCGGCGTACTGGAGCCGCAGCGCGAGCGCCGCGGCGCCGACGGGTGTCACCAGGACGGCCACCACCACCCCCACCACGACCAGGGACTTCCGCCACCGGGACCACCCCCGCCAGCGGGCCCGCAGTGCCCGCAGCGGCCTCCCCGGAACCTCGATGATCCGCCGTGCCCGTGCGCCGATCCTCGCCATGCAGTCGCTCTCCCCCTCGCGGCCGAACGTTCAGGATACGGAACGCACCACCGGCTCCCGCCGCGGGCCGGATACCCTGGCCAGGTGCGTCCCCGATTCAGCAGGGCCGCAAAGCCGACAGCCGTCGCACCCAGGGAGAAGCCCCATGGCCACTGCAGCCGCCCCGTCCATCACTCCGCAGAGCCGCGCGAACGCGCTGCGTGAGGCCCTCGCCACCCGTGTGGTGGTGGCCGACGGCGCGATGGGCACCATGCTCCAGGCGCAGGACCCGACGCTGGAGGACTTCCAGAACCTGGAGGGCTGCAACGAGGTCCTCAACCTCACCCGGCCCGACATCGTCCGCTCCGTCCACGACGCGTACTTCGCGGTGGGCGTGGACTGCGTGGAGACCAACACCTTCGGCGCCAACTTCTCGGCGCTGGGGGAGTACGACATCTCCGAGCGCGTCTTCGAGCTCTCCGAGTCCGGCGCCCGGATCGCCCGCGAGACGGCCGACGCGTACGCCGCCGACGGCCGCACCCGCTGGGTGCTCGGCTCGATCGGCCCCGGCACCAAGCTGCCCACCCTCGGCCACGCCCCGTACGAGGTGCTGCGCGACGGCTTCCAGCAGAACGCGGCCGGCCTGATCGCCGGCGGCGCGGACGCCCTGCTGGTGGAGACCAGCCAGGACCTGCTGCAGACCAAGGCGGCCATCCTGGGCTGCAAGCGCGCGCTCGCCGAGGCGGGCCTGGACCTGCCGGTGCTGGTCCAGGTGACCGTCGAGACCACCGGCACCATGCTGCTCGGCTCGGAGATCGGCGCCGCACTCGCCGCGCTGGAGCCGCTCGGTGTCGACTACATCGGCCTGAACTGCGCCACCGGCCCGGCCGAGATGAGCGAGCACCTGCGCTACCTGGCCAAGAACGCGAAGATCGGCCTCTCCTGCATGCCGAACGCGGGCCTGCCGGTGCTCGGCAAGGACGGCGCCCACTACCCGCTCTCCCCGTCCGAGCTGGCCGACGCCCACGACGTCTTCACCCGCGAGTACGGCCTCTCGCTGGTCGGCGGCTGCTGCGGCACCACCCCCGAGCACCTGCGCCAGGTGGTCGAGCGCGTCCAGGGCCGCCCGGTGGCCGGCCGCGATCCGCGCCCGGAGCCCTCGGCCGCCTCGCTGTACCAGGCGGTGCCGTTCCGCCAGGACACCTCGTACCTGGCGATCGGTGAGCGCACCAACGCCAACGGCTCGAAGAAGTTCCGCGAGTCGATGCTGGCCGGCGACTGGCAGGCCTGCGTGGAGATCGCCCGCGAGCAGATCCGGGACGGCTCCCACCTGCTGGACCTCTGCGTCGACTACGTCGGCCGCGACGGCGTCGCCGACATGAAGGAGATCGCCGGCCGCCTCGCCACCGCGTCCACCCTGCCGATCGTGCTGGACTCCACCGAGCCGGACGTGCTGCGGGCCGGCCTGGAGGCGCTCGGTGGCCGCGCGCTGCTCAACTCGGTCAACTACGAGGACGGCGACGGCCCGGACACCCGCTTCGGCCGGATCGCCTCGCTGGCCCGCGAGCACGGCGCCGGCCTGATCGCGCTGACCATCGACGAGGAGGGCCAGGCCCGCACCGCCGAGACCAAGGTGGCCATCGCCGAGCGGCTGATCGCGCAGCTCACCACCGAGTACGGCATCGACGAGGGCTCGATCCTGGTCGACTGCCTGGCCTTCACCCTGGGCACCGGCCAGGAGGAGTCCCGCCGGGACGGCATCGAGACCATCGAGGCGATCCGCGAGCTCAAGCGCCGCCACCCGGACGTGCAGACCACCCTTGGCCTGTCCAACATCTCCTTCGGCCTCAGCCCGGCCGCCCGAATGGTGATCAACTCGGTCTTCCTGAACGAGTGCGTCGAGGCCGGACTGGACTCGGCGATCGTGCACGCCTCCAAGATCCTGCCGATGGCCCGGATCCCCGAGGACCAGCGCGAGGTCGCGCTCGACCTGGTCTACGACCGCCGCAGCGAGGGCTACGACCCGCTGCAGAAGCTGCTCCAGCTCTTCGAGGGCGTCTCCTCGGCGTCGGTCAAGGCCTCCAAGGCGGAGGAGCTGGCCGCGCTGCCGCTGGAGGAGCGCCTGCAGCGCCGGATCATCGACGGCGAGCGGAACGGCCTGGAGGCCGACCTGGACGAGGCGCTGACGGAGCGTCCGGCGCTGGAGATCGTCAACGGCACGCTGCTGGCCGGCATGAAGGTGGTCGGCGAGCTGTTCGGCTCCGGCCAGATGCAGCTGCCGTTCGTGCTCCAGTCCGCCGAGGTGATGAAGACCGCGGTGGCCCACCTGGAGCCGCACATGGAGAAGTCCGACGACGAGGGCAAGGGCACGATCGTGCTGGCCACCGTCAAGGGCGACGTCCACGACATCGGCAAGAACCTGGTCGACATCATTCTGTCCAACAACGGCTACAACGTGGTCAACCTGGGCATCAAGCAGCCGGTCTCGGCGATCCTGGACGCCGCGCAGGAGCACAGGGCGGACGTGATCGGGATGTCCGGCCTGCTGGTCAAGTCCACCGTGATCATGAAGGAGAACCTGGAGGAGCTGAACCAGCGCAAGCTGGCGGCCGACTACCCGGTGATCCTCGGCGGCGCCGCGCTCACCCGCGCCTACGTCGAGCAGGACCTGCACGAGATCTACGGGGGCGAGGTCCGCTACGCCCGGGACGCCTTCGAGGGCCTGCGGCTGATGGACGCGCTGATCGCGGTCAAGCGCGGCGTGCCCGGCGCGACCCTCCCGGAGCTCAAGCAGCGCCGGCACGCCAGGGTCGAGGTCGAGGAGGCGGAGGAGGTCAACCTCGGCCAGATCCGCTCGGACGTGGCCGTGGACAACACCGTGCCCGCCCCGCCGTTCTGGGGCGACCGGATCGTCAAGGGCGTGCCGTTCGCGGACTACGCCTCCTGGCTGGACGAGGACGCGCTGTTCAAGGGCCAGTGGGGCCTCAAGGCCGCCCGCAGCGGCGAGGGGCCCTCGTACGAGGAGCTGGTGGAGACCGAGGGCCGGCCGCGGCTGCGGATGTGGCTGGACCGGCTGCAGACCGAGGGCTGGCTGGAGGCGGCCGTGGTCTACGGCTACTACCCGGCCAACTCCAAGGGCGACGACCTGATCGTCTTCAACGAGGACGGCAGCGAGCGGACCCGCTTCACCTTCCCGCGCCAGCGGCGCGGGCGGCGGCTCTGCCTGGCCGACTTCTTCCGCCCGGAGGAGTCGGGCGTCAAGGACGTGGTGGGCCTCCAGGTGGTCACCATGGGCAACCGGATCTCCGAGGCCGCCAACGAGCTGTTCGCCAACAACTCCTACCGCGACTACCTGGAGCTGCACGGCCTCTCGGTGCAGCTGGCCGAGGCGCTGGCCGAGTTCTGGCACGCCCGGGTCCGCTTCGAGCTGGGCTTCTCCGGCGAGGACCCGCAGGACGTGAAGGACATGTTCGCGCTGAAGTACCGCGGTGCCCGGTTCTCGCTCGGCTACGGGGCCTGCCCGGAGCTGGAGGACCGCGCCAAGATCGCCGAGCTGCTGCGGCCCGAGCGGATCGGCGTGGTGCTCTCCGAGGAGTTCCAGCTGCACCCCGAGCAGTCCACCGACGCGATCGTGATCCACCACCCGGAGGCCAAGTACTTCAACGCCCGGTAGTCCGGGCATTGCGTACCGTTCACCCTTTTCGGGCGGTCGGGGCGTATCCTGGATCATCCTGAACGGGCCGGTCCGCTCAACCAGCGGGCCGGCCTGTGCCATCCCCAGGGCCCGGCGCCCCGGTCGCGCCCCCGGGGTACCGACGGAAGGACCCCGCCATGACCACCATCTCCACCGCCACCCGCGTCCTCGACCACGGCGACGGCCGGGGCCTGCAGGCGGTGCTGCTGGACATGGACGGGACGCTGGTCGACACCGAGGACTTCTGGTGGCAGGCCGAGGCCTCGCTCTTCGCCGAGCTGGGCTACGCGCTCGACGAGAACGATCGCGCCCAGCTGGTCGGCGGCCCGATGAGCCGGGTGATCGACTACCTGCTCGCCAGCACGGGCGTGGACATCGCGCCGGCCGACCTCACCGTCCTGATCAACCAGCGCTTCGTGGACCTGCTGGCCGGCGGCGTGCCGCTCATGCCGGGCGCCGAGCGGCTCCTCAACACCCTTGCCGCGCACGGCGTTCCGGCCGCCCTGGTGTCCGCCTCGCACCGCCACGTCATCGACATCGTGCTGCAGTCGCTGGGTGCCCACCACTTCGCGTTCTCGGTCGCCGGTGACGAGGTGCCGCGTACCAAGCCGCACCCGGACCCGTACCTGGAGGCGGCGCGCCGGCTGGGCGCCGAGCCGGGCCGCTGCGTGGTGGTGGAGGACGCGCCGACCGGCGTCCGCTCGGCCGAGGCGGCCGGCTGCCCGGTGATCGCGGTGCCGACGGTCGCGGTGATCGAGCCGGCCCCGGGGCGGCTGGTGCTGTCGTCGCTGGAGCAGGTCGATCTTGAACTGCTCCGCTCGCTGGTCGCCTCGCGAGTGTGATTGTCGTCTCATTGCGGAGGGGGCCTACTGACCGGTAAGCGGTCGCTGTCGTCCGCCGCCGCTACCCGCCCGGGGAGAAAACGGGCATTGCCTGACAACTCGTGGGATGACCGCTTCCGCACCGCCCCCCTCGTGTCCCAACTGTCACCTGTACGGGTATCGGTGGTGCGTGTTCGATATGGCACGCTACTCCAGTTCGTTCCCCACCCTCGAGCCCTGCACCGCCGCTGACGGGCAACCCCGTCCTGCCCGCGGTCGCACGGCAACCGGTCCGCGCGCGCCACAGACCCCGTAGGCGCACCCCACCGCGGGCCGGTCGGCCCCCCGGCCGGACCGCACCCAGAAGGACGCGACCCGTGAAGACTTCAGCTGGAAGACTGGCAGTGCTCGGCTGTGCCGGGCTGGTGACCGTCTCGGTGGCCGGCTGCGGATCGGTGACCGACGCCGTCAAGGGGGACGCCGGCAAGTCGATCACCATGGGCACCACCTCGGTCACCAACGTGATGGACCCGGCCGGTGCCTACGACTCCGGCGCCTGGCTCGTCCTGCGCAACACCTTCCAGTCGCTGCTCGCCTACCCGGCCGCCTCCAGCGCGCCCAACCCGGACGCCGCGCAGTCCTGCGAGTTCAGCGGCGGCGAGGCCACGCTCTACCACTGCACGCTCAAGGGCGGCCTGAAGTTCTCCAACGGCCACCCGCTCACCGCCGCCGACGTGGTCTACTCCATCGAGCGGACCAAGAAGATCAACGACCAGAACGGCCCGGCCGGCCTGCTGGACACGATCAAGTCGGTCGAGGCCAAGGGCGACACCGAGGTGATCTTCCACCTCTCCCAGCCCGACGCCACCCTCCCGGCCAAGCTGGCCACCCCGGCCGGCGCCATCGTCGACCACCAGGTCTTCCCGGCCGACCAGCTGCTGGCCAACGACAAGCTGATCGGCTCCGGCCCGTACAAGATCGACTCGATCGAGACCATGAACGCCGAGGGCGGCACCAAGGTCCCCGGCAAGGTCGTGCTGACGTCCAACGGCAGCTACGCCGGCGACGCCAAGCTGCGGAACAAGAAGTTCACCGTGCGGTACTTCGACAAGGCCGCCGAGCTGAAGGCCTCGCTCGACAAGGGCGAGATCGACCTGACCGACAACAGCCTGGAGCCCAACACCGCGGCCCAGGTCCGCTCCGAGCAGCAGGGCGGCAAGACCGACCTCCAGGTCGTCGAGGGCGACAGCAACGACACCCGCAGCCTGGTCTTCAACACCAAGGACGCGACCGCCGGCAACGTCGCCGTCCGCCAGGCCGCCGCCCAGCTGGTCGACCGCAAGACGCTCGCCCGCGACGTCTTCGCACGCACCGTCCAGCCGCTGTACTCGATGGTCCCGGCTGGCGTCACCGGCCACAACACGTCCTTCTTCGACAAGTACGGCGACCAGGACGTCAACAAGGCCAAGGCGATCCTGGCCGCGGCCAAGGTCCCGATGCCGGTCAAGCTGAGCCTCACCTGGTCCCGCTCGCGGGCCGAGAGCGCCGAGGCCGACATGCTGAAGAAGCAGCTGGAGGCCGGCGGCGTCTTCCAGGTGAACGTCCAGCACGAGGCCGACTGGGAGGCCTTCAAGAAGGGCTGGACCGAGGGCAGGTACCAGGCGTACACCGTCGGCTGGTTCGCGGACTACCCGGACGCCGACAACTACATCGCGCCGCTGATCGTCGAGGGCGGGGCGTACCACCACGGCTGGGACGACCCCCGGATCAGCCAGAAGCTGGTGCCCGAAGGCCTCAAGCAGGCCGACCGCGCCGCCGCCTCCTCGACCTACGCGCAGGTTCAGGCCATCATCGCCGACAACGTGCCGCTGATCCCGCTCTTCCAGAACAAGTCCTTCTACGCCTCGAAGCCGTACATCACCGGCGTGGAGTCGACCATCGACACCACCGGCGTCTTCCGGTTCTGGGAGATCGGCCGGATCGGCAAGTAACCGGCCGGCGGCGTGCAGTGGCCCGGGCGACCGGGCGACCCTCAGCACGGTGGCCCGTCCGCTCCCCCCAGGGTGCAAGGGGAGCGGACGGGCCACCGTCATGTCTGCGTGGTGCCCAGGGCCGTGGCGGCCCCGGGCACGGTGCTCAGAGCGTGCCGGGGCGCACCAGGCCGCTCTCGTACGCGTACACCGCGGCCTGCACCCGGTCGCGTAGCTGAAGCTTGGTCAGCACATGGCCCACGTGGGTCTTCACGGTGGTCTCGCTGACGAACAGTTCCGCCGCGATCTCCGCGTTCGACAGGCCCCGCGCCACCAGCTTCAGCACCTCCAGCTCGCGCTCGGTCAGCGCGTTCAGCGCCTGCGGAGGCGCCTCCTCGCCCGAGGGCAGCTTGGTGGCGTACATGTCCAGCAGCCGCCGGGTGATGCTCGGCGCCAGCATCGCCGCGCCGTCCGCGACCACCCTGATCGCCTGCACCAGCTCCTCGGCCGGCACGTCCTTCAACAGGAAGCCGCTGGCCCCGGCGCGCAGCGCCTCCACGACGTACTCGTCCAGGTCGAAGGTGGTCAGCACCAGCACCTTGGCCGGGCCGTCCCGCCCCGGTCCGGCGATCCGGCGGGTCGCCTCCACGCCGTCCATCCTGGGCATCCGGATGTCCATCAGCACCACGTCGGGCTGGAGCGCCCGCACCTGGTCCAGCGCCTGCTGACCGTCGCCGGCCTCGCCGACCACCACCAGGTCGGACTCGGCCTCCAGGATCATCCGGAAACCGGTGCGCAGCAGCGGCTGGTCGTCCACCAGCAGCACTCGGATCGTCACCTAGGACTCCTTGCTCGTCGGATCCCCCGTGGGATCGTCTTCGTCAGACACCGTCTTCGACGGACGTACGGCTCAGCGGCAGCGGGTACGGCGGGGGCGTGCCGCCGAACTCCGGGCAGCTGGCCTGGTGGTCGCACCAATCGCAGAGCCGGTTGCGGGTGGCCGGGAACTCCCCGGTGGCCACCGCCTCGGTGATCCGCTCCCAGAGCGCCTGCAGCTTGCGCTCCACCGCGAGCAGGTCCGTCTCGTCCGGGTCGTAGCTGACCACGTCCCCGCCCCCGCCGAGGTAGACCAGCTGGAGCCGCTTGGGGATCACGCCCTTCCACCGCCAGACCACCAGGGCGTAGAACTTCATCTGGAACATCGCCTTGCCCTCGAAGTCCCGCGAGGGCGCCCGGCCGGTCTTGTAGTCCACCAGCCGGACCTCACCGGTCGCGGCGACGTCGACCCGGTCGATGTAGCCGCGCAGCAGCAGCCCCGAGTCCAGGGCCGTCTCCACGTACAGCTCCCGCTCCACCGGGTGCAGACGGGTCGGGTCCTCCAGCCGGAACCAGCGCTCGACCAGCTTCTCGGCGTCGGCCAGCCAGCGGGTCAGCGCCGCGCCGTCCGGGTCCTCCGGGAACAGCGAGACCAGCTCCGGGCGCTCGCCCAGCAGGCGCTCCCACTGCGGGCGCAGCAGCCCCAGTGCCCGCTCCGGCGTCCGCTCGGCCGCCGGGCTGTCGAACAGCCGCTCCAGCACGGCGTGCACCAGGGTGCCCCGGGTCGCCGCCGCGCTCGGCGGCTCCGGCAGCCGGTCGATCACCCGCAGCCGGTACAGCAGCGGGCAGGTCAGGAAGTCCCCCGCGCGGGACGGGGACAGGCCGGTCGGAGGCGCCGCCGGCCGGGCCGGGGCCGCGGGGGCACTACTGGTGTCGGTCTGCTGCATACCCCGACCCTATTGCCCTGTGCTGTCATCCCGCTGCCACGGTGCTGCCACACGGCCTTTCCAGTGGGTATGAACCCTGGGAGAGGGGCGCGCGGTGTCCCACGGCCCCGATCACGTAGCGTGGGCGCACCGGCGCGCGGTGCACGACGGGGGAACCGACCGAAGGGATCACGGTGAGCGACAGCAGAGGTCCGCAGACCTCCGACCAGCCACCGCACGACGGCAGCACCCCGCCCGGGCCGCCCGAGGAGCCCGAGCGCCCCAGCGGCATCCTGATGGGCCGCCCCTTCGGCGTGCCGGTCTACGTCACCCCCTCCTGGTTCATCATCGCCGCCCTGATCACCTGGGTCTTCGGCGGCCAGCTCGACCGCGTCCTGCCCGGGCTCGGCGCCACCCGCTACCTGGTCGCGTTCTGCTTCGCCGTCGCCTTCTACGGCTCCGTCCTCGTGCACGAACTCGCCCACACCGTCGTCGCGCTCCGTTACCGGCTGGGCGTGCGCCGCATCCAGCTCCAGTTCTTCGGCGGCGTCTCCGAGATCGAGAACGAGGCCGAGAGCCCCTGGCGCGAGTTCTGGCTCGCCTTCGTCGGGCCGCTGCTCTCGCTGCTGCTCGGCGGCCTCTTCTACCTCGCCATGCAGGCCGTCGAGCTCTCCACCGTCCCGGGGGTCCTGCTCACCGGCCTGATGGTCTCCAACCTCGTCGTCGCCGCGTTCAACCTGCTGCCCGGCCTGCCGCTGGACGGCGGCCGGATGCTGCGCGCCGTCGTCTGGGCGGTCAGCGGCCGACCGATGGCCGGCACCGTCGCCGCCGCCTGGGCCGGCCGCGTCCTGGCAGTCGCGGTGCTGATCGGGCTGCCGCTGGTCAGCGCCGCCCGCGGGGTCGAGCGCAGCACCACCGACACCATGATCGACGCGGTGTTGGCCGCCGTCCTCGCCGCGCTCATCTGGACCGGCGCCAGCGGCAGCCTGCAGAACGCCCGCCTCAAGGAGGCCCTGCCCGGACTGCGGCTGCGCGACCTCACCCGCCGGGCCGTCGAGGTCACCGCCGACACCCCGGTCGGCGAGGCGGTCCGCCGCGTCCGTGAGGACGACGCCGGCGCGGTCGTGGTGGTCGACGGCCGCGGCGACCCGATCGCCCTCGTCAAGGAGTCCCAGATCCGGGCCGTCCCCGAACACCGCCGACCCTGGGTCGCCGTCGGCGCCCTGGCCCGCGACCTCGAACCGGGCCTGCGCCTCTCCGCCGACCTCACCGGCAACGACCTGCTGCGCGCAGTCCGCGCCACCCCGGCCACCGAGTACCTGGTCGTCGAGGCCGACGGCAGGGTGTACGGCGTCGCCGCGCGCACCGACATCGAACAGCGCCTGAACGCCGCCGTCACCGGCCGCTGAGAGGCCCCGCCCGGCGAGCGCCGCCGCCGGAACGATCACCTGGTAAGCCGGACGGCCCGCTTCCCTTAGGATTGTCCGCATGTCCGAACCGACCGGTGCCACCCGCCGACGCGGGCCCTTCCAGGTCGGGGACCAGGTCCAGCTGACCGACCCGAAGGGCCGCCACTACACGTTCACGCTCCAGGCCGGGAACCAGTTCCACACCCACAAGGGTGCGTTCCCCCACGACGAGCTGATCGGCGCCCCCGAGGGCACGGTCGTGCGCACCACGGGGAACGTCCCGTACCTCGCGCTGCGCCCCCTGCTCCCCGACTACGTCCTGTCCATGCCGCGCGGCGCCGCCGTGATCTACCCCAAGGACGCGGGGCAGATCCTGGCCATGGCCGACATCTTCGCCGGCGCCCGCGTCGTCGAGGCCGGCGTCGGCTCCGGCGCGCTCTCCAGCTACCTGCTGCGCGCCGTCGGCGACACCGGCATGCTGGCCTCCTACGAGCGCCGGCAGGACTTCGCCGACATCGCCAAGGGCAACGTCGAGCGCTACTTCGGCGGGCCGCACCCGGCGTGGAAGCTCACCGTCGGCGACCTCCAGGACAACCTGGTCGAGACCGACGTCGACCGCGTCATCCTCGACATGCTCGCCCCCTGGGAGTGCCTGGACGTCGCCTCCAAGGCGCTCGTCCCCGGCGGCCTCATCTGCTGCTACGTGGCCACCACCACGCAGATGTCCAAGACCGTCGAGGCGCTGCGCGACCACGGCACCTTCACCGAGCCGCAGGCCTGGGAGACCATGGTCCGCACCTGGCACCTGGAGGGCCTGGCCGTCCGCCCGGACCATCGGATGATCGGCCACACCGGCTTCCTGCTCACCGCCCGGCGCCTCGCCGACGGCGTCGAGCCGCCGCTGCGCCGCCGCCGCCCGGCCAAGGGCGCGTACGGCGAGGACTACGACAACGGCTCGTCCGAGCCCAGCCTCCAGGAGCGCGCCGCGGCCCGGGCCGCCGCCCGCGCCACCGAGGCGGAGCCCGCCGACCTCGGCTGACCCGTACGCCCGACAGGGGTGGTACGCCCGGCAATCTGCCCGCGTACCACCCCTTCGTGCTACCCCCACACCCGGGCCACCTCGCGCCCGCCCCCATGTGGGACGATGCTCGCTCACACCGACCCACGCGCACACATTCCCGCTGGAGGGGACGCCTGGTGGAGACCGCGGTCACGGCGACGGCAGAGCAGCAGACACCGCAGGGCCGCAGCGGTCCCGGACACGCCCGGTCCGCCCCCTGGCACTGGGCGCTGGCGATCGCCGGCTGCGCGGCGGTGGTCGCCACCGCGCTCGCCGCCGACCCGGCCACCGGCACTCCGGCGCCCGCCCGCGCCACCGCCAAGGCCCTCCCGGCAGCGGCCGCCCCCGACCCGGCCCGGGCCCAACTCCCGCTGGACTGCGGGCCGTTCCCGGTGAAGATATCCGTCAGTTTCGCCGCCGACCTCGGCGACGGCCGCCCCGGCACCGTCGCCGCCGCCCACTGCGCGGCCGAGACCGGCACCCCGCCGGACGCCGTCTACCTGCTCGGCCCCGGCACGGGCGGCAGGCCAGTCGTGCTGGCCACCCTGCTCTCCGAGGGCGAGAACCTCACCGTCGGCCGGCTCGCCCTGCGCAGCGACGGCGTCATCACCGGCCACGCGCAGGGGTATTCCAGCGACGACGTCCCCCGGTTCAGCCCGGACATCTCACTGGACCTCACCTGGACGCGCAAGGGCGGCGGCTGGGACCGCTCCCAGACCACCGCCCCGCTGACCCGGACCTGACTGTCATTCGCCCACTCGCCTCCGGGCGCTCGGACCCGGCGCCGACACTCCTCGCACCGGCGCTCGTTCCTCGCTTGTCGCTCGTCACTTTCGGCACCGGCGCGCCCTTTGGCTCGGGGCGGTGACTCGCCCACTCGCCCCGACTGTCCGGGGCGTGGTTACTCGGCGTCCGGCCCGTACACCTCGACCAGGTCGGCGACCCGGCGCACGTGGATGCAGTCGCCGGGGCACTCCTTCGCCGAGTCCACCACGTCCTGAAGCAGCGTCAGCGGCACCGGAGCCGTCTCGCCGGGCTGCTGGCGCAGCTCGTCGTCGGCCCCCTTCACGTAGGCCAGCCCGTCGATGTCGAGCTCGAAGACCTCGGGCGCGTACTGCACGCAGATGCCGTCGCCGGTGCACAGATCCTGGTCGATCCACACCTCCAGCGGTTCGCTGGCCGCCGCCTCATCGGTCACCGACATGGTCCCCTGCCGTTTCTGTCCCGGGTCGCCCCTTATCGGAGGCAATCCCGCCATTCGTACAACGATCGGACCGGAAGTCTCGGTCGCGATCGGATATCGACTCGCTCGACGATACATCTGGTCCGCTTTGGGTGGTGCGCGGTGGGTATCCCCTTAGCAGAGGGGAAGCACGCGAGGGCGAAGATCGGACACGCCCGTTCCATCTTTCTTGATCTAGGGGTTTACGGACCCCTGGTCCCAGGTAGGGTCTGGAAGCGTCCAGCTCCCCGGAGGAGGTGAGGACCGTGGCAGCCCACGATGACGACTACAACCGCAGCACCGGCAAGCCCGCTCGTGGTTCCGACGAGGCCGCTCAGGTCTCGTACCTTGAGCAGGAAATCGCCGTGCTGCGCCGCAAGCTCGCCGACTCGCCGCGCAATTCGAGAATCCTCGAAGAGCGGATCGTCGAGCTCCAGACCAACCTGGCCGGCGTGACCGCCCAGAACGAACGGCTCGCCTCCACCCTGCGAGAGGCCCGCGACCAGATCGTGGCCCTCAAGGAGGAAGTGGACCGGCTGGCACAGCCCCCGGCCGGATTCGGCACCTTCCTCAGCCAGAACGAGGACGGCACCGCCGACATCTTCACCGGGGGGCGCAAGCTCCGCGTGAACGTCAGCCCCAACGTCGACCTCGACGAACTGCGGCGCGGCCAGGAGGTGATGCTCAACGAGGCCCTCAACATCGTGGACGCGATGGCCTTCGAGCGCATCGGCGACATCGTCACCCTCAAGGAGATCCTCGAGGACGGCGAGCGCGCCCTGGTCATCGGCCACACCGACGAGGAGCGGGTGGTGCGCCTCGCCGAACCGCTGCGCGAGATCACCATCCGGGCGGGGGACGCCCTCCTGCTGGAGCCCCGCTCCGGCTACGTCTACGAGGTCGTGCCCAAGTCCGAGGTCGAGGAGCTCGTCCTCGAAGAGGTCCCGGACATCGACTACCGCCAGATCGGCGGCCTCAGCAACCAGATCGAGCAGATCCGCGACGCGGTCGAGCTGCCGTACCTGCACGCCGACCTCTTCAAGGAGTACGAGCTGCGCCCGCCCAAGGGCGTGCTGCTCTACGGCCCGCCCGGCTGCGGCAAGACGCTGATCGCCAAGGCGGTGGCCAACTCGCTGGCCAAGAAGGTCGCCGAGGTGACCGGCCGGCCCCAGGGGAAGAGCTACTTCCTCAACATCAAGGGCCCCGAGCTGCTCAACAAGTACGTGGGCGAGACCGAGCGGCAGATCCGCCTGGTCTTCCAGCGGGCCCGGGAGAAGGCGAGCGAGGGCACGCCCGTCATCGTCTTCTTCGACGAGATGGAGTCGCTCTTCCGCACCCGTGGCTCCGGTGTCAGCTCGGACGTGGAGAACACCATCGTCCCGCAGCTGCTCGCCGAGATCGACGGCGTGGAGGGCCTGGAGAACGTCATCGTCATCGGCGCCTCCAACCGCGAGGACATGATCGACCCGGCGATCCTGCGGCCCGGCCGCCTGGACGTCAAGATCAAGATCGAGCGCCCGGACGCCGAGGCCGCGAAGGACATCTTCTCCAAGTACCTCAAGGGCACGCTGCCCTTCCACCCGGACGACCTCAAGGAGCACGACAGCTCCGTCGAGGCGACCGTGGAGGCGATGATCCAGTCGGTGGTGGAGCGGATGTACTCCGAGACCGAGGAGAACCGCTTCCTGGAGGTCACCTACGCCAACGGTGACAAGGAGGTCCTGTACTTCAAGGACTTCAACTCCGGCGCGATGATCCAGAACATCGTCGACCGCGCCAAGAAGATGGCCATCAAGGACTTCCTCGACCACGGCCAGCGCGGTCTGCGCGTCTCCCACCTGCTCGCCGCCTGCGTGGACGAGTTCAAGGAGAACGAGGACCTGCCCAACACCACCAACCCGGACGACTGGGCCCGGATCTCCGGCAAGAAGGGCGAGCGGATCGTCTTCATCCGCACGCTGGTCACCGGAAAGCAGGGCGCCGAGTCCGGCCGCTCGATCGACACTGTCGCCAACACGGGGCAGTACCTGTAAACCGCACAGCTCCCGGACCCGAAAGGGTCCGGGCCGGCATGCGGCCCCGGAAAGCACGCACCCCGTCCGGCTGTGGCGCCTCGCGGCCCCGCAGCCGGACGGCGCGTCTCGGGACCCGCCTGTCGGTGCCGCGTTCTAGGCTCGACCCACCGTGCGCGGGCACATCGCCGGCGCCGGTGTTGTTCAGCGGTACGTCAGCGTGTTCCGCCCGTGGGGGGCGGCACACCGGGCAAGGAGGGCCGCATGACCGTACGGCGCGTGATGGGCATCGAGACCGAGTACGGGATCTCCGTGCCCGGGCACCCCAACGCCAACGCCATGCTCACCTCGTCCCAGATCGTCAACGCGTACGCGGCGGCGATGCACCGGGCACGGCGGGCCCGCTGGGACTTCGAGGAGGAGAATCCGCTGCGCGACGCCCGGGGCTTCGACCTCGCGCGTGACGTAGCGGACGCCAGCCAGCTCACCGACGAGGACATCGGCCTCGCCAATGTCATCCTCACCAACGGCGCGCGGTTCTACGTCGACCACGCGCACCCCGAGTACAGCTCGCCAGAGGTGACCAACCCGCGCGACGCCGTGCTCTGGGACAAGGCCGGCGAGCGGATCATGGCGGCCGCCGCCCAACGCGCCCTGGAACTGCCCAACGGGCAGACCATCCACCTCTACAAGAACAACACCGACAACAAGGGCGCCTCCTACGGCACCCACGAGAACTACCTGATGAAGCGGGCGACGCCGTTCGCCGACATCGTCCGCCACCTCACCCCGTTCTTCGTCTCCCGCCAGGTGGTCACCGGCGCCGGCCGGGTCGGCATCGGCCAGGACGGCTCGGCCAACGGCTTCCAGATCAGCCAGCGGGCCGACTACTTCGAGGTGGAGGTCGGCCTGGAGACCACCCTCAAGCGGCCGATCATCAACACCCGGGACGAACCGCACGCCGACGCCGAGAAGTACCGCCGGCTCCATGTGATCATCGGCGACGCCAACCTCTCCGAGATCTCCACCTACCTCAAGCTGGGCACGACCTCGCTGGTCCTGGCGATGATCGAGGACGCCTTCATCGCCTCCGACCTCGCCGTCGACCAGCCGGTGCGCACCCTGCACCGGGTCTCCCACGACCCCACGCTCAAGCACCTCATCACGCTGCGCAACGGGCGCAAGCTGACCGCCGTCCAGCTCCAGCTCGAGTACTTCGAGCTGGCCCGCAAGTACGTCGAGGACCGCTTCGGCACCGACGCCGACGAGCAGACCGTCGACGTGCTGGCCCGCTGGGAGGACGTGCTGGGCCGGCTGGAGCGCGATCCGATGTCGCTCTCCAGGCAACTGGACTGGGTCGCCAAGCGGGAGATCCTGGAGGGCTACCGCAGCCGTGACGCCCTGGAGTGGGACAACTCCCGGCTGCACCTGGTCGACCTCCAGTACAGCGACGTCCGGCCCGAGAAGGGCCTCTACAACCGCCTGGTGGCCCGCGGCCGGTTCGAGCGGCTGCTGACCGAGGAGGAGGTCGACCGGGCCGTCACCAAGCCCCCGGAGGACACCAGGGCCTACTTCCGCGGGCGCTGCCTGGAGCAGTACGCCGAGCACGTCGCCGCGGCCTCCTGGGACTCGGTGATCTTCGACCTGCCCGGCCGCGACTCGCTCCAGCGGGTCCCCACCCTGGAGCCGCTGCGCGGCACCCGGAACCACGTCAAGGAACTGCTCGACCGCTGCCGCACCGCGGAGGACCTGCTCCGCGTGCTCTCCGGCGGGTAACTTTTCGATCACCACGGGTGAACGCCCGCCGAATGGGAATCATCCGGGGTGGCAGCGGGTGTTGGACAGGAAGCGCCACCGGCAAACCGGAAGCGGGTAGTCGCACCTTGTGTATAGGGTCGGTGCAGCAAGCAACGACCAAACCGTGCCAGACAGATCGAGCGGGGTGAGGGAAATGGCGAGCAAGGACACCGGCGGCGGCCAGCAGCGGGCGAACCGCTCTTCCGAGGAGGTCGAGGAGCAGGCCGCGGAAGCACAGAATTCCGACGACCTCAAGGAGCGCCAGGAAAAGCTCGGCGACGACGTCGACGCGGTTCTCGACGAAATCGACGAGGTACTCGAGTCCAATGCCGAGGATTTCGTCCGGCAGTTCGTGCAAAAGGGCGGCCAGTAACACCGTCCGGGCATTCAGGGAATTCACGGTCGCGACCGCCGAGGGCGGGCGGACGGCAATGGCCGCCCGTCCGCCCCGGTCCGGCCCTCCACGCGTGGACGGTGATCGTCAGGCGGGTAGGGTGCCGGGCAGCGCGTTTCAAGCTACCTGGAAGGAATCGTGTGGAAGCCAACACTCGTGGCACCGGGCGTCTACCGGCTGCCTTCCTGACCCCGGGGTCCTCGTCGTTCCTCGACTTCCTGGCGGAGCACCAGCCCGAGCTGATCCCGGGCCGCCGCAGCCTGCCGGAAGGGGTGGTGGTCGAGGCCCCGCACGGGACGACGATCGTCTCGGCGGTGTTCGACGGCGGCGTGGTCATCGCCGGTGACCGGCGCGCCACCATGGGCAACGTGATCGCCCAGCGCGACATGGAGAAGGTCTTCCCGGCCGACGAGTACAGCGCGGTCGGCATCGCCGGCACCGCCGGCCTCGCGATCGAGATGGTCCGGCTGTTCCAGCTGGAGCTGGAGCACTACGAGAAGATCGAGGGCACCGTGCTCTCCTTCGAGGGCAAGGCCAACCGCCTCACCACGATGATCCGGGGCAACCTCGGCATGGCGATGCAGGGCCTCGCGGTCGTCCCGATGTTCGCCGGCTACGACCTCGACCTCGGCCGCGGCCGGATCTTCACCTACGACGTCACCGGCGGCCGCTCCGAGGAGCGCGGGTTCGCCGCCACCGGCTCCGGCTCGGTCTACGCCCGCGGCTCGATGAAGAAGCTCTACCGCGCGGACCTGACGGCCGAGCAGGCGTCCACCCTGGTCGTCCAGGCCCTCTACGACGCGGCCGACGACGACTCCGCCACCGGTGGCCCGGACCTCGCCCGCAAGATCTTCCCGATCGTCTCGCTCATCACCGAGGACGGCTTCCGCCGGCTCACCGAGGCCGAGGTGACCGAGATCGCCGTCTCGATCACCGACGAGCGTCTCGTCCACCCCAACGGCCCGCAGGCCCCGCTGCTCTAGCCACACCTACCAAGGAAGGGACGACCGCCGGTGTCGACACCGTTCTACGTCTCGCCCCAGCAGGCCATGGCGGACCGCGCGGAGTACGCCCGCAAGGGCATCGCGCGCGGTCGCAGCGTGGTCGTGCTCACCTATGCCGACGGCATCGTCTTCGTCGCCGAGAACACCTCCCGTGCGCTCCACAAGGTCTCCGAGATCTACGACAAGATCGCCTTCGCGGCGGTCGGCCGGTACAACGAGTTCGAGAACCTGCGCATCGGCGGCGTCCGCTACGCCGACCTGCGCGGCTACTCCTACGACCGGGCCGACGTCACCGCCCGCGGCCTGGCCAACGTCTACGCCCAGACGCTCGGCACCATCTTCTCCTCGGTCGGCGACAAGCCGTACGAGGTGGAGCTGATCGTGGCCGAGGTCGGCCGCACCACGGACGAGGACCAGATCTACCGGCTCACCCCGGACGGCTCGGTCGTCGACGAGAAGAACTACGTGGTGGTGGGCGGCAACGCCGACTCGATCGGCAACTACCTGGGCCAGCGCCACCGCAGCGGGCTCTCGCTCACCGACGCGGTCAAGGTCGCCGTGGACTCCCTCGCCCGGGATCCCAACGGCGGCAGCCCGCGCACCCTCACCCCCGAACAGCTGGAGGTGGCGGTCCTCGACCGCCAGCGCTTCCAGCAGCGCAAGTTCAAGCGGATCCTGGGCGGCCAGCTCGCCCGGCTGCTCGACGGCGACCAGTCCGCGGAGTCGGACGACGAGGACAAGCCGGCGGCCGGCGGGCCGTCGGAGTAAGCAGTGCCAAGGAGTCCCGTACGGCGGTCACCACCGCCGTCGTGCGGGACGCCCGTGCCCCTGCGGCGGCCCGTACGGCGTCGCGGAGGCGGTTTCGGAAAGCTCCACGCAGAGAATGGATTCCGCATGGACCGCCGAATTTTCGGGCTGGAGAACGAGTACGGCGTCACCTGCACGTTCCGTGGGCAGCGACGGCTGTCGCCGGACGAGGTGGCCCGGTACCTCTTCCGCCGCGTTGTCTCCTGGGGCCGCAGCAGCAACGTGTTCCTGCGCAACGGTGCCCGCCTCTACCTCGACGTCGGCTCCCACCCGGAGTACGCCACCCCCGAGTGCGACGAGGTCACCGAGCTGGTGACGCACGACAAGGCGGGCGAGCGCATCCTCGAAGGGCTCCTCGTGGACGCCGAACGGCGGTTGCACGAGGAGGGCATCGCGGGGGACGTCTACCTCTTCAAGAACAACACCGACTCGGCCGGCAACTCCTACGGCTGCCACGAGAACTACCTGGTGGCCCGGCACGGCGAGTTCTCCCGGCTGGCCGACGTCCTGATCCCCTTCCTGGTCACCCGCCAGCTGATCTGCGGGGCCGGCAAGGTGCTGCAGACCCCGCGCGGCGCGGTGTACTGCGTCAGCCAGCGGGCCGAGCACATCTGGGAGGGCGTCAGCTCGGCGACCACCCGCTCCCGCCCGATCATCAACACCCGGGACGAGCCGCACGCCGACGCCGAGCGCTACCGGCGGCTGCACGTCATCGTCGGCGACTCCAACATGTCGGAGACCACCACGCTGCTCAAGGTCGGCGCCACCGACCTGGTGCTCCGGCTGATCGAGGCCGGCGTGGTGATGCGCGACCTCACCCTGGAGAACCCGATCCGGGCGATCCGCGAGGTCAGCCACGACCTCACCGGCACCCACCAGGTCCGGCTCGCCAACGGCCGGGAGGCCAGCGCGCTGGACATCCAGGAGGAGTACTACAGCAAGGCGCTGGAGTTCGCCGACCGCAAGGGCATCAACACCGGCACCATCGCCCGCGTCCTCGACCTCTGGGGCCGCACCCTGGAGGCGGTCCGCACCGAGCGGCTCGACGGGGTGGCCACCGAGATCGACTGGATCATGAAGTACAAGCTCATCGAGCGCTACCGCGAGAAGCACCAGATGAGCATGTCCAACCCGCGGGTCGCCCAGATCGACCTCGCGTACCACGACATCCACCGCCGGCGAGGGCTGTTCTACCTGCTCCAGGCCAAGAACCAGGCCGAGCGGGTGACCACCGACCTCAAGACCTTCGAGGCCAAGTCGATCCCGCCGCAGACCACCCGGGCCCGGCTGCGCGGCGACTTCATCCGCCGGGCGCAGGAGCAGCGCCGGGACTTCACGGTGGACTGGGTGCACCTGAAGCTGAACGACCAGGCGCAGCGGACGGTGCTCTGCAAGGACCCGTTCCGCTCGGTCGACGAGCGGGTGGAGAAGCTGATCGCGGGGATGTGACCGGCGGCGTGAGCGCGGGTGCGAGCCGAGCGGTCCTGAGGTGATCTTCGCGGTGTCCGGCCCCGGTGGTGTCTACCGGGGCCGGACGTGGTCGGGGCATACGCTGTCCGTCGAGTCCGGAGAGCCGACTTTGACCGACAGTTAGGAACGCCGTGCGCCGCACCGCCGGTTTGCTTCTCACCCTGCCCCTGCTGCTGGCGGTCGCCTGCAGCAGCTCCACCAAGGCGACCAGCCCGGCGACGCCCACGGCGTCCAGCGTGGCCCCCACCGTGCCGGCACCGGTGACCGAGGCCGCGCCGATGCCGACCCTGTCGGGCGGCGGCTTCGGGAGCAAGGCCACCATCACCATCCCCGACGGCGCGCCCAGCGGCCAGTTCGTGGTCAACACCGTGAGCGAGGGGGAACGCTCCACGGTGAACAAGGGCGACTGGGTGACGGTGAACTACACCGCCAAGGACTGGACCACCGGCAAGGACCTGCCCAGCTCCTACGACGCGGGCGGCAAGCCGCAGCTCTACCAGGCGGGCGCCGGGCAGCTGGTGCCCGCCTTCGACCAGAGCGTGATCGGCAAGAAGGTCGGCAGCCGGCTGCTGGTGGTGGCCCCGCCGGCCGCCGCCTTCGGCAGCAAGGGCAACGCCGACCTCGGTGTGGGCCCCGGCGACACCGTGGTCTTCGTGCTGGACATCATGGAGAGCCTGCCGCCGGACTCCACCCTCTCCGGCGCCATGACGCAGCCGCCGGCCACTCTGCCGCAGGTCAAGGACAACGGCAAGGCCGCCCCCACGATCACGATCCCGGCCGGGCAGGCCCCGCCCGCCGACCTCCAGCAGGCGGTGCTGATCAAGGGCGAGGGCAAGCAGGTGAAGGCCGGGCAGACCCTGGTCGTGCAGTACACCGGGGTGCTCTGGAGCAACGGCCAGCAGTTCGACTCGTCGTGGAGCCACGGCGGCGCACAGGCGCTGCAGATCGGCACCGGCAGCGTGATCGAGGGTTGGGACAAGGGCCTGGTCGGCCAGACCGTCGGCAGCCGGGTGGAGCTGGTGGTACCGCCCGCCCTGGCCTACAAGGAGCAGGGCAAGGACGCCGTCCCGCCGAACGCGACCCTGGTCTTCGTCATCGACATCCTTGAGGCCGTCTAGAGCCTTCAGGCCGTCCAGAGCCCCGACGCGGTCCGGGAGCGACGGGTGGGATTCCGTACGCTTGGGCGGGCGCTCGCACAAGGAAGCGTCCGCCCTCATCCTGACCTGTCATACTGCCCTCGCACTGTGGTAGGCGTCGCCGGCGTCCGGGACCCGGGCGGCAGTGCGAGAGCACCCCGGCGCCCACCACGCCGGCCGTAGACCTCGAAGACCTCGTGGCGAGATGGATGGGGAGTCATGTCTGAGAAAGCGTCGAGCCCGGGCGGGGCCGGCACCGCGAACGGGAACTCCGCCGGTGACCCGGCCGACTCGCGGCCCGGTGGCCCGCTGCCCGGCGACGGCGAGTCGATCGTCGTACCGCCGTCGATCCTGAAGCAGCAGGCGGGCTGGGCCCAGCCCGGTGAGGCCACGCGGCGGACCGGTGGGACGAAGACCGACGAAGCCCCGCAGATCTTCGCGTCCAACGTGCGCCGCCAGGACACCTCGGAGGCCGGGTACGACGAGAACCCGCCCGGAGTCGGCAAGCTGGGTGTGATCCTCGGCACCGTGCTTACCCTGCTGCTGGTCGGCAGCGCGATCACGCTGTACGAGGTGAACAAGGACGGCGGCTCCAAGACGGACGCCGCCGCCAAGCCGGAAGCCACCAAGAGCGCGCCGCCCACGCCGAGCGCCGAGCCGGTACCGCCGATCAAGGACAGCGCCAAGGTGCTGCCGACGGTCACCGGCGAGTTCGGCAAGAAGGCCGGCATCGAGGTGCCCGGCGAGCAGGCCGACGGCTCCTTCGTCGTCAAGGTGCTCTCCGAGGGCACCGGTCCCAAGGTCGAGAAGAACTCCTGGACCTCGGTCGACTACACGGCCAAGGACTGGACCACCGGCAAGGACATCCCCAGCTCGTACGACGACAAGGGCAAGCCGCAGATCTTCCAGGCCGGCACCGACGCGCTGATCCCGGCGCTCGACCAGGCCGTGGTCGGCAAGAAGGCCGGCAGCCGGGTCATGGTGGTGGCCCCGCCGGCCGCCGCGTTCGGCGCCCAGGGCAACCCGAGCATGTCGATCGGCGCCAAGGACAACCTGGTGTTCGTCATCGACATCCGCAACAGCAGCGCGCCCGACGCCGTGGTCAGCGGCACCGTCACCCCGCCGCCCGCGGACTTCCCGCAGGTGAAGGACAACGGCAAGAAGCCGGCCGACATCACCCCGGTGGCCGGCGCCGCAGACCCGACCGAGCTCAAGACGCACGTCCTGATCAAGGGAACCGGCCCCAAGGTCGAGAAGGGCGAGAAGGTCGTCGTCCAGTACACCGGCGCGCTGTTCAAGGACGGCAAGGTCTTCGACTCCTCGCTGAGCAAGGGCCAGGCGTTCTCCTTCCCGGTGGGCGGCGGCCAGGTCATCGCCGGCTGGGACCAGGGCCTGGAGGGCCAGACCGTCGGCAGCCGTGTCGAGCTGGTCATCCCCGCCTCGCTCGGCTACGGGGACAAGGGCCAGGGCGACATCCCGGCCAACGCCACGCTGGTCTTCGTGGTGGACATTCTGGACGCCGGTCAGGGCTGATCCACTTTCGGGTGACAATGGTCTGCGTGTGACCTTCGGGCCTGGCCGCGTGGCCTGAGCCCGGACGGGCGGCGGGCGCCCGTACCGTGGTCCGGGAACGGACCGGGTGCGGGCGCCCGCCGCTTGGTCATGAATGGAAGCAACCGAGAAGAGGCAGTTGTGAGCAACAAGACGAAGCCGGAGATCGACTTCCCGGGCGGCGACGCGCCGGCCGAGCTGCAGATCCGCGACATCGAGGTCGGCACCGGTGACGAGGCCAAGCCGGGCCAGGTCGTCGAGGTCCACTACGCCGGTGTGACCTTCGAGACCGGCGAGGAGTTCGACGCCAGCTGGAACCGCGGTTCCACCTTCAAGTTCCCGCTCGGCGCCGGCCGCGTCATCAAGGGCTGGGACCAGGGCGTCGTCGGCATGAAGGTCGGCGGCCGCCGCGAGCTGATCATTCCGGCGCGCCTCGCGTACGGCAACCAGTCGCCGTCCCCGCTCATCCCCGCGGGCTCGACCCTGATCTTCGTGGTCGACCTGATCTCCGTCTGATCTCCGTCTGATCGCGGACCGATCGCGGACCGATCCCGGTCGGACACCGGTCGGACCCTGGTCCGACACCGGTCCGACCCGGTCGTGACCGAGGGCCGGGACCCCCGTCCCGGGGTGTGGGCCCCCACAGTTTTTGGCCCCGGTTTTTTTCTCGGTGCCCCTCCCCGTCACGGCTGTCCCCCCCGGTCGGGACCCCCCCACGGG